>CAJFOT010000018.1 GCA_904397815.1 Candidatus Paralachnospira sangeri | reverse complement strand
TCAATTTTCTATTTATGGGAAGAGAGGCAAAAACTTTCATCATCATTTGTGCCGTTGCAGGCGGCATGACAACAGGAACTAAAACACGGCGCTGTGCCCCAGATCGTTGCTTCCCCGTCCGGCGGTTCTGGATACTGGCCTCTGAAAAGAACGCAAGCGAAAGTATGGCCCTTTCTGTTTCCATAAATACAGATCAAAACAGAAAAAGGAAAATTTATGTTGTAAAAATAAGTGCGGTACGACAGTTGAAAATGATAAAATCTCAGTTTTGTCCGTACAGTTTAACATATATTTACAGACGAAAACTGAAAAAATGAGATTTTGTCTGTATTAATAAAGGTATTTGTATGGTTATAAATAAAAAGATCTGCATTTAGTCTGTATTCATCGCCATATTTACACAGACTAAAATGGAAAAATACTGATTTAAACTGTACAAGTGCCTATATTTGTACAATTAAATACAGAAAAAGTAAAATTTAGTCGGTTTAGTTCAATTTGCATCATATTTTTGTTTCATTTGTACTTGAAAACACTTTCAAAAAGAATAAGAAATCAGGTGTGACAGACGGGAAAGAGGGGATGACAACCGGCAGATCCGGCTGTCATCCCCTCTTTGGTCTCTGATGAGTCATATGTAAAGCGCAGACCGAGATGTTTTATTTTTTATAGAAGGTTCTCCCATAAGCGTCATACTCTTCTGTGATCCAGCGGCATTTGTTCAGAAACGCCTGGTCATCGGGTGCGCCGTAGGTACTTGCCCAGAATACGAAGCCGCCGCCGGGAGCGAAGGTGTCAATACATTTGCGCACCTGTTCCCTTACCATTTCTTCTGTAGCGTCAGGCCAGCCTACAGGTCCCGAGGAATCCCAGCAGCCTTCCAGAACCAAGCGGTTGCCGTATTTTTTCTTGATGCCTTCCAGATCGTTCATAACCTGTGCAGGATTCCAGCAGCATACACCGAAATCCAGCCAGTCGTCGATGAAATCTTCGCACCGTCCGCAGTTGTGCATATCAATGGGAATGCCCATTTCCCGTCCGAAGGATGCTTCGCGCGCATGGAAAGGCTTCACCATTTCCCGGTACATTTCTACAGAGATAAAAGGATTGTTGGCGGTGGCGGTGTCATCGGTAATGGACCATACATCCGGTTTGTAATAATCCCGGAACTTACTGCATACTTCCATATAGAATTTATTCATGTATTCAAACAGTTCCATTACTTCATCCGGCTCTTCGATCATGGCGCACAAACCTTCCGTAAAGCCCATAAAGTTCATCAGCTGCTGAAAGTATCCGACATGAATGGCTGCGCTGACAGCGGTCTGTTCCCGGTCTACACGTTCCAGATCCTTTTTTGCCATCCGCTCCCAGTCGATGTGAGAGATATCAGGCGCTTTGATGACATCCCGCCATTTCCTGATATCATCCAGAATAAACTGTCCCGGTTTGGGAAGGGCCATATAACCGGTTTCCTTGGTGGTGACATATTCCACGCCCCAGATATCGAAACCGCCTTCCGGAGTACGCTTTTCATTCAGAAAACCGGGCGCCATCCAGGCGGTGGCGGGAGCATGTCCGGGGGACGCGTATAAATTTCTGGGAACCCATTCCGGTACTTCGCCGGCCAGTGTCATTAAGTAGTTTTGCTTTTCAGTTAACATATGTTACTACCTCCTTCTTGTGATAAAGTCTTATCCATTTATACCCAATATTAGTGTAACATTTTATATACTCAAAAGGAAGCCTCTGAGCAGTTTTTATTTGTTGTTATGTTCTTTATTTCCGCCTGTGGAAATAATGTACAGCAAAGCCAAGATAACCAGAATAACGGTTGCGGTGCCTGTGATTTTCCATTCTGCCCGGGCTGCGGTCAGACCGATCAGGCTTTTTACGCCGGCGATGATGTAGGTAGACAGAAACTGGCCCAGTCCCACGCAGCTGGTATAGATGGCGATAGCCTGAGAACCGTATTTTGGTTTCGCTGCTGTAGAAGCAATCAGAAGATTATATGTCGGATTATAGAAGCCGAAGCCAAATCCAAAGATGGCAGCTGTCAGTACAAACAGAGGAACATTCTGTACAATACATCCGAGTACCAGTGCCAGACCTACCAGACCGGTAGAGATCACAGCCATATAGCGTTTGGTTTTCTGCTGCAGGCTGCCGAATACCAGACCGGCTATAAATGCACAGACAGTATTGGTAGAAGAAATCAGGGAAACATCCTGCGCGCCGCCAATGCTTTCTCCTGTGACAACCAGGGACAGTTCGACATTAAATGACATCATACAGGCATTAAAGATAATAACAAAAATCAGTACAAGCCATGTTTTGCTGGTATATTTTTTTTCACCGGCCACTGATTCGGTTTTTTCTTTCTTGATGGGTTCGTTGGCAGGACAGAAGAAAAAAACCAGAAGCGCAACCGGTATGGCAAAGATATAGCCGAAGAAAGCGTACCGCCATTGCATTGCGGTCAGCCATCCGCCGACCATGGCAACTGCCGCGCCGAACAAAGCGCCGAAACCTGCCCGGAATCCCATCAGTTTTGCGCGCTGTTCCCCTTCAAACAGCTGCTGTATAATAGCGTTTGCCAGCGGAAATACAGTACCGGAGCCCATTCCATAAATCACTCTGAGAATCAGGATGGCGGGCAGATTAAATACAAAGTATGTACCAAAGCCGGCCAGGAACATCAGGACTGCACAGCCGACTACGATTTTTTTGATGGGAAAAATCTGAATCAGCTTGCCGGATATCAGGGAGCATATAATCATCATAAGAGATGGGATTGTTGTAAACAGTTTGACAGTCGTCAGGCTGTACTGGGGAAATTCTTCTACCAGATAAGGCAGGGATGCTGCGTTGACAGATGCCAGATAAAGCAGCGTGCTGACTGACATAACGGCAACGATATTAATTAGCTTGTATTGTTTGGATTCAGCCATGTGAATACCCCCCTCTTAAAAAAGTGTGAACGAAACAGACAATTCAGAGTATTATCTGAATTGATTATGCATTAACCGGTTAACCATTGCATTTTCTGTCTTGTTATGATAAAATCATACCTGCAAACAAAAAAAACAGCTAGACTTTTACTGTACGAAATATGTCAAAATTAGGATGTCAATTATGTGCGAAAAAGTACATTCAGCGTTTTTTTGAAATGACAGAAAGAAAAGGATGGATGGTATGAAGCTGAGTATGCGGATGATTGCCAATCGGCTGTATGATATGGATATTGAGGTCAATATACGTGGGGGGGGGTATATCAAAATCTGACCCGATTATATTAAAGAGCGCGAGACGGGTTTATGCAACAGACTGTGTTTATGTATATGCTTCTGGGGCGGATACCATATGTCAGGCGGAGGCAGGAACAATTCGTCTGAAAGATACCGATGTATCACAGGGATTTGAAATTATTCAGGATGTTTTTGATTTTTATGAAGACTGGTACGGCAGGCTTCGGGAGACAATGGCCAGCGGCGCTTATCAGAAGGCCGTAGACGACTGCTGGCAGATTTTTCATAATCCGATGATTCTGCTGGATGCCAGCAGTAAAGTTTTGGGGATCACTTCCCATTATCAAGACAATCCTCCGGATGCAGAATGGGCATATTTGATGAAATATGGATATTCTTCTGTTCAGGCGGTACAGTATATGAAACTTCATTTTCCCAACAGAATTTTTGCCCAGAAAGCAATCCGATCTTTTGAATTTCAGGGGAAGATGATGAACGGAAGGGGAATTGGCTGCGGAATCTATCAGGGCGAAATTTTAATCGGAAGAGTGACGGTTCTCGAAAAAGAGAGAGGCATTAACAGCGGGGATTATCATGTGCTGAAATTGTTTACAGACTGTTTTTTGGATTCTGTCAGGAAAAAAGAAGACGCAGGCGAATCGCTTTATAGGAATGCCGTATTTTCCAGACTGCTGCAGGGAGAGAAAACAGAGGAAGAAACGATAAATAGACAGCTGTCATACTGCGGCTGGGAACAGGGCGACCGGTACCAGGTCATATTAGCCAGAATTACCAGGAAACCGTTAAACGAACAGGTACAGGATCTGGTAAAAACCATTATGGAAAATACCTTTCCTCATGGACAGACTCTGAAAATGGATCAGGATATTGTTTTGATTTGGAATCTCAGCAAAGAAGATGCTGTTCCGGAAAAAATGCTGAAAAATTTTATGAAACGGGCAGAAGTGACCGAATTTTATGGACTGGCGATGGATTTTATGGTTTTGTCAGGGAGTCTGGACGATATCTATCATGCATGCCATCCCGATGTTATCAGTCTCTGGGAGCGGGAACAGAAGCACAACGATGAACTGTTTGATACATTTGCCGCATATGTGAATCATGACTGCTCTATTAAAAATACATGTGAGGCCCTCTTCATGCACCGCAATACTTTGATTTACCGGGTCAGGAAACTGATGAAGCTGATTCAGAGCGATATTAATGACAGTTATACCAGAAGCTACATGCGTCTGTCTGTAAGAGTGCTGCGCCTTTACCAGGACAGAATATCAGCGTATACGCAGACTTAGGATTTTTCTGTGTTCCAGAATCAGCCACAGGTCATCAAATAATTCTCTCAGCTTGCCATAGCGTTTGTCCAGAGCGTTGGAGAGGTAGATGGAACCGTATTCGAAGTAAACAATGTCATAGGTATGTGTGTCCGTAACAATCTCCAGGATAGGTTCCTCCTCTTTGCGGGAACGGGCATTTTGGAACATCTGTTCCACTGTTTCCCACAGAAGGGCTTTTGCGGTATTGCCGGGAGGGGTCAATTCCAGATTTACATCGTAGGTGTGATCGATCAGAATGTAGGGATAGCGGTATGTCCGGCACATTTCCAGGTTCCGCCGGTTGTCTGCGGCCAGTTCTTCCGGCGTCCAGCCGGTGTCATCGATCCGCTTTTCGATGATATCTGCGTATTTGCGTATATCGGAAAGATGGCTTCGGATATAATCCTCAGTCATAATCAGACAGCAATACCGGATTTCTTCCAGTTCCTGGCTGCTGAAATCCAGATGCCAGCCTTCTGGGATGTAGATGCCTTCCACAACCAGGTTCTGATGATTTTCAATGGCTGTGCGAATGATTTCCCGCACCACGGGCCATAGCGTTCCGGTCAGTTTCTCGTCCTGCTGGGGCGTCAGGCTGAGGAGACCGCTTCGGATCAGCCCCATTTTCAGATGATCGATGGAGAGATAGGGAATATGATAATTTTCCAGAACACGCTGTGCCAGTGCCGTTTTTCCAGTGTGAGAGGCACCGCTGATTAATATGATCATAGGATACTCCTTTTTTTCTGCGTATTTTTCTACAGAACTGCCAGCAGGATACATCGCTGTTCGGCGGGTACTCAAAAAGCCTCTGACATTGTCAGAGGCTTTTTGAAAATAGAGCGCGAGACGGGATTCGAACCCGCGACCCTCGCCTTGGCAAGGCGATACTCCACCACTGAGCCACTCGCGCATTTTCTTTTGTTTTCTGTTTTCTAAGGACAAGTAAGATC
This sequence comes from Candidatus Paralachnospira sangeri, assembly GCA_904397815.1. Lineage (GTDB taxonomy): Bacteria > Bacillota > Clostridia > Lachnospirales > Lachnospiraceae > Paralachnospira_A > Paralachnospira_A sangeri. Next base: position 2,831 of record CAJFOT010000018.1, on the reverse strand, counting down.
ATACTATAAGCTGGGAAAAATGTCAATAGAAAATTTTAAAAAATTTGTCAAGGCCCAAAACTTTATTAAATTTTTCCCGCCGCCGTATATTCAAATGGGTTAATGAGAATCATTTTATTATACTAAAAATTTAGGAGGATTCTTGTAATGGCTCTTAATAAAGTAGAAATATGCGGTGTCAATACATCAAAACTTCCTGTTCTTTCTAATGATGAAAAAGAAGCGCTTTTTGCAAGGATTCAGCAGGGGGACCAGGAAGCAAGGGAATTATATATTAAAGGAAATCTCAGACTGGTACTCAGCGTGATCAAACGTTTTTCCAACAGCAATGAAAATGTAGACGACCTGTTTCAGATCGGCTGTATTGGGCTGATAAAGGCGATTGATAATTTTGACGCAACTTTAAATGTAAAATTCTCCACCTATGCGGTGCCGATGATTGTAGGTGAAGTCAGACGTTATCTGAGGGACAACAACAGCATCCGGGTCTCCAGATCTTTGCGGGATACGGCATATAAAGCCATTTATGCAAAAGAATATCTGATGAAGAAAAATGCCAAGGATCCTACCATATATGAAATTGCCAAAGAGGTAGGAATCAGCAAGGAGGAAGTCGTATTCGCTCTGGATGCGATCCAGAGTCCGGTCAGTCTCTACGAGCCGGTATACACAGACGGCGGCGATACCCTGTATGTGATGGATCAGATCGGTGATAAGAAAAACCGGGAGGAACGGTGGGTAGAAGAAATTTCCCTGGGAGAAGCCATGAAACGGCTCCCCGAGCGGGAACGTCATATTATCGACCTGCGTTTTTTCGAGGGGAAAACACAGATGGAGGTGGCGGAGGAGATCAATATTTCTCAGGCCCAGGTATCCCGGCTGGAAAAAAATGCCCTGAAAACCATGCGGAATTACCTGTCCTGAAGGAGACGGCGGCAGAGAAACCGGCAGTTTGCCAGAAGGATATCAGGTGAACGGGCACAGACGCCGGCACCGATGCCGGCGCACTGTGCCCGTTCAGACGACAGCCTCGTGCGGTGGCGCCTGGGGTATTCGAATCAAAATACGTGGTGTACGGAATGTATTTTCTATGATATAATGGTCAAATGTGAAGAAAAGTGAACTACCCATTGTCTAAAGCTAATGGGATGGCAACCACATAAATTCCAAAAACCCTTTAGGACAGATATTTATCGAACATATTTTTTGGAGGATCGACATACAGTGAGCGAAAAATTATATATTGTGGTACCTTGTTATAATGAAGAGGAGGTACTTCCGGAGACTTCGAAAAAACTGAAAGAGAAGCTGGAATCTCTGATTGAGCGGGATCTCATTTCTCCGGAAAGTAAAATTGTATTTGTAAATGACGGGTCAAAGGACCGCACATGGCCGATTATTGTGGAATTACATAAGTCAGATCCTCATTTTTCCGGCATCTGCCTGACCAGGAACCGGGGACACCAGAACGCGCTGATGGCAGGACTGATGGAGTGCCGGAACCGGGCGGATATCATCATTTCCATGGACGCCGACCTGCAGGATGATATTGGAGCGGTGGATCAGATGCTGGAGGAATACCGGAAGGGAAATGACATCGTTTACGGTGTCCGTTCCTCCAGAAAAACGGATACGTTTTTTAAGCGGTTTACAGCGGAAAGTTATTATAAAGTAATGCGGATGCTGGGGGTGGAACTGGTATTCAACCATGCGGACTACCGCCTGCTGAGCCGGCGTGCCCTGGACGGCCTGGCGGAATATAAGGAAGTGAACCTGTTTCTGCGTGGGATCGTCCCCCAGATCGGCTATGATACAGCTATTGTCACCTATGAAAGAAAAGAGCGGTTCGCCGGAGAGTCCAAATATCCGCTGAAGAAAATGCTTTCCTTCGCCTTAGACGGAATTACCTCCTTCAGCGTAAAGCCGATGAAGATTATCATTAATATCGGGATACTGGTCTTTCTGGTCAGTATCATCATGATGATTTACACCCTTCACGCAAAAATCGTAGGACGCACTGTCAGCGGCTGGACATCCCTGATGGTATCCATCTGGATGATCGGCGGCATTCAGCTCCTCTGCCTGGGCGTTATCGGGGAATATATCGGGAAAATATACAGCGAATCCAAACATAGGCCCAGGTATCTGATTAAGGAGAACCTGGAGGATGAAGAAGAGCAGTAGAGGCATGTATTTTTGTTCAAGATATTGTAGGCGGGAGGTACGAACCGCCGGACGGGGAGGCAGCTGTCTGGGGTACAGCGCCATATGGCCGGGGTATTCTGCCGCTTGATTCCCGGCCCGAACAGGTACTAAACAGATTCCGAGGCGGTTTTTCAGGACCGGACTTATCTTCGGGGAAAGCCTGATGCTTTCCCCGAAGGAAGTCCTCGACAATCGGTCTTGTAAACCGATTGCCGTCTGAAAAACCGCCTCGGAATCTGCAAGTACCTGTAAATCGGGCCTCCATATGCGGCAGAATACCCCGGCCATATGGCGCTGTACCCCAGACAGCTGCCTCCCCGTCCGGCGGTTCTGGATACTGGTTGCTGAAAAGAACGGAAATGCAATCCCTGTGTTTTATCAGGCAGCAGGTCAGCCCGTAACCGCACAGCCAGTATGCAGGCATCAGCAGCCGTGGCAGAACACTGCAGCCGGGCGGCCCTGCCCTTAACGTCCATGTGGAGGCCTGATTATAAATTCTTAGCGGGCAGGCAGGCCCTTTTCCAGGCGAATGCAGGCGATCAACGCCTGCATGAGAGATTTTCGTTCAGAAAAAGTATCAGACTTTTTCTGAACATAAAATCGGTCCTGGAAAAGGGCCTGCCTGG
>CAJFOT010000017.1 GCA_904397815.1 Candidatus Paralachnospira sangeri | reverse complement strand
GCCGAATCCCCTGCCCCGTACCGCCCGCCTCCCGGAATCCCGTGTCCCCCAACCGCCATACCCTCCCCCTCCGCCGCCCTCTCTGCCTGAATATTGGCTGCAGAAAAAGAAAATAAATCGGTCATCCGAACTGAAAACCAATCGATTACCCGAAATCGATTATCCGAAATACTGCCCTTTGCCTTTTGCATTTTATTAGGTGTCTTTCTCATACATCTTCCGTCTCCCTTTCCCACGCAGCCCAAGCCAGGGAAAATAATCAGCGGTTCGGGCGCGGGGATGATGGGCCGGGGCGGGTCTGTCTCCCTGGGCATGGGCGCAGTGCACAGACATGTGGGACCTGATTACAAATACTTGGGGGCTGCAGGTCCGAATTTTACAGACAGAAATGAACGCTCAACGTTCATTTCTGAGGCCTTAACGCAGAAAAATCATCAGGATTTTTCTGCGTGTAAGGCCGGTTCTGTAAAATCGGGCCTGCAGCCCCTTAGTATTTGTTCGGGTCGGGAACAAAGTCTGTGCACTGCGCCCATGCCCAGGGAGACAGACCCGCCCCGGCCCATCATCCCCGCGCCCGAACCGCTGATTATTTTTCCGTCCGGGATTACATTCCCCTAAAGGGAACCCCCATCGCTCTTCTTCCTGTTCTCCACCACCCCGCTTTTCCCTCCTGTTTTCCGCTGCAGGTAGATCTCTCCGATTTCCATAGACTTATCCAGGGCTTTGCACATGTCGTATACGGTCAGCAGCGCAATGCTGACGCCGGTGAGGGCTTCCATCTCCACGCCGGTTTTCCCTGTCACTTTTACGGTGCAGTAGCAGTAAAAGGCCAGCTCCCGGGGATTTTTTTCGAACCGGATCCGGCAGCTGGTTATGGGCAGGATATGGCACATGGGGATCAGCTCTGACGTCCGCTTGGCCCCCATAATACCTGCTGTGGTGGCTACTCCCAGCACGTCACCCTTTCCCACGGTGCCCTGCTCCACTGCATCGTACACTGCCTGGCTGACCGTGATTTTTCCCACAGCCACCGCTTCTCTCTCTGTATCCTGTTTTTCTGTTACATCTACCATGATCGCTTTGCCGCTTTCATCAAAATGGGTCAGTTCCATTACACATCCTCCGTTTTTTTAATGTTCCGCCCGGCGTCTGGCAAAATAGGGTCCGTACCAGGGATAGCGGGTATGGACATACGTCCAGGCAAAGTCCCTGTCTATAATATAAAGGTCTCCCATGCAGTCAATGACAGCGGCATCTGTGTCGGGGAAAAGCTCTGCTGTCAGGTCGGAATCGTCCCCTCCCGGGCGGAAATAAACCGCGTTTCTTTTATCCACACGGTCAAAAGCCATCCTGGCTGCCTCTCCTGCCAGACATGGAACCATTCCTTCCCGGAATATGCGCCAGGGTTCTTTTTCGTACCTGAAATCATCCGGAGAATTTTCCCCTCCAAAGCGCTGTTTCCATATACGCAAGGCTTCTCTCACTGTCAGCAGCCGCGGCATTCTGTTGTTCCCCCTTTTATATCAATACGACGATATTTGCGTTTTTAATCTGATTATTATTATACCCCCCCCCCCTAAAAATCAAGCCTTTTTGGGATTTTTGTCTAATTTTCTGTTTTTTTGCTATTATTGTGCATATATTCATGCTCCCTGCACAATTCATCGTGCAGCTGAATGGAATTCCATGTCTTATTATGCTCTGTCAAAACCGCTTTCAGGGCGATCCGCTCCATCTTCTGCCGGCGGAATGAATCCAGCAGCTGGTCAATCCTGCTTCCTGTCAGGCCGCACATAATCAGCATTTCATCCGTAAACCCTTCTCCCTCATAGGATTCATCCTGCCCCTGGCCGGTGATCTCCTTCAGCCCTGCCAGTTCACCGATGGGCTTCATATACTGACTCTTATCCACAGTCTTAATCCGTATGCCCATCTGCATGCAGATCAGCTTCACCATGCGGCCCTTATTGCCGCCTTCCATGTTGTAAACCAGGACAGTTTCTTTTCTTTTTGTTGATGTCATTTCTCCATTTCCTTTCCCCTGTCTCCGCTTCCTATCCGATGCCTGGCCGGCAGCTGGCACGACAGGTTGACGTTAACCTGACGTTAACTTAACGCAGGCTTCTCTTTTTTCATCAGTTTCCTGAAAGATATAAAAAACATCGTACATGTGGTGGCCACCGCAATCGTATCTGCCACAGGCTCCGCCATGAAAACCGCCGTCGTCTGATCTTCCATCACCAGCGGCAGGATAAAAATCAGCGGAATCAGCAGGATCACCTTCCGCAGGAGGGCGAGAAACATAGACGACTTCGCGTTCCCCAGGGCGATAAAGGTCTGCTGGCAGGCGATCTGCGCCCCGAATATCAGGGAAGCGCACATATATATCCGCAGCGCCCGGACAGTAAATGCTGTCAGCTCCGGGTCTTCGGTAAAAATCATCACAAACAGTGTGGGGGCAAACATGGCAATCGCCCAGATCAGGCAGGAAAATGCCAGAGACGACCCCAGCAGCAGATAAAAGGTCTTTTTCACCCGCTCCAGATTTCCGGCGCCATAATTATAGCTGACGATCGGCTGCGCCCCCTGAGACAGGCCCTGGAGGGGAAGCATAGAAAACTGCATGATACTGGTGAGAATCGCCATCGCCCCTACCGCCAGATCGCCGCCGTATTTCAGCAGGGATGTATTAAAGCATACCGAAATGGCGCTTTCTGTAAACTGCATGATAAATGGCGAGGCCCCCAGCGCCAGGCAGGGCAGCAGAACCCTGGGCGTCAGCCGCACATACTTCCATCTGATTTTCAGCATACTCTTCTTTGACACCAGGAACAGCACCACCCAGGCAGAGGAAATCCCCTGGGATATAATGGTAGCCAGTGCCGCGCCCTTCACGCCCATATCGAAGCCGAACATCAGGATCGGGTCTAAAATAATGTTACAGACTGCCCCGATCAGCACTGTCAGCATACTGGTTTTGGCAAATCCCTGGGTGGTGATAAAGGCATTCATCCCCAGGGCCATCTGTACAAACAGCGTCCCGATGGTGTAAATATTCATGTACTCCACCGCATAGCCGATCGTCGCCTCGCTGGCGCCGAACACCATCAGGATATCCCGCCCGAAGGCCAGAAAGAACGCAGTCAGGATCACCGCCACCACAATCAGCGCCGCAAAGCAGGTGCCCAGAATCTTCTCCGCCTCATCCAGCTTTTTCTTTCCCATCATGATAGCAGCCCGCGGCGCTCCGCCCATGCTGACCAAAGCGGCAAAAGCGCTGATAATCATAATCGCCGGCATCGTCACGCCCACGCCGGTCAGCGCCTGGGAGCCGATCACCGGAATATGACCGATATACATCCGGTCTACCATGTTGTAGAGTACATTGATGATCTGAGCCGTAATCGCCGGAAGCGCCAGTTTAAACAAGAGTGATCCCACACTGCCGGAACCCAGATCTGTATTTGTCTGCCGCATCATAAAACATCATATCCTTCCCTGATATAAAATACATAATTTTAGGCAGGCAAAATTCCCTGCCCGTATAAATACTTCTTTGCACAGCCAACACTACCCATTATAAATTCGTATTGAACCAATGTCAATGAGCTCGCTGGCCGCCTGCTTCACTGCTTCATTCAGTCATACCCGGGCATTTACAAAACCGCAGGTAGACATAAAATATTGATTGCGCCTTTTCTCATAATTTGCTATACTAAGTAACAATCAGGTTAGGACGGTGAAAAATGGCTGATTCCAATATCACAAAACGGTTTCTGGCGCTTACACTGAAAAAACTGATGGAGACTCAGTCCTTCGAAAAAATCAGCGTCAGCGAAATCTGCTGGAATTCGACGGGCAAAATTCCTTCCGGCAGTATTTTCAGCACTTCATGTTTCAGTCTATGGAACCTATGCTTCTGCCGGAAACCCAGGAAATTATCACGGCAGGCAATTTGGGGGAACTCGTTTCAGATGAAACGCTGGATTTTTTTACCCATTTTATCAGCGACGCAATCCTGATGTCCATATTCCGCTGGATCACGGGAGCGGCGAAAATCCCGGCAGACCAGTTTGTCACAAAGCTGAAAGAAGTGGAGGCCTTTTGATACATGCCGGTCGGCAGCGGCGCTGTCACCGATCTGCTTCCCACACCTGAACAGCGGACGGCCATCTACCGCCGCATCCGTGAATTCCGTTCCACCAAGCCCATTTTCTCCATGGACTTCCAGAACGACGCGGAGTATGTAGGCGGCTGCATCGCCGACGGCAGACGGTATCTCCATATCAATGCCCGGGGAGATGTGGAGCCCTGTGTATTCATCCATTATTCCAACGCCAAATCCACCGATTATGAGGCGCCGGAAGAAGCAGACACTCTCTGCGACCGCACCACCCCTTACGCAGAAAGCTGGAAACCGGTGGCAGAGGAACTCTGGCGGCAGTCGCCCAGAGGGAAACAGCAGGCAGAAAAAACTGCGCAGTAATCATTTTTTCATTTCATTTCTTCTACATCAAAAGGGCCGCCGGATTAGCCGGCGGCCTGATTTTGCCATATTTTCTGTTTTTCACTCCGGTATCCCTCACTCCATCCGCAGCCGTTCCGTAATGCTCTGCTTCTCCACATTTTTAAAGCAGAAATAGGGAATCACCACAGCGAATACCAGCAGCACCGGCGTGCAGATCACCAGAGGCAGCAGGGTGAAGCGGAAGGTGGTGAAGCCGCCCTCAGTCATGGCCCGGATGACGATTCCCACTGCCAGAGCGCTGATGAGATAGGATACTGCCAGCGTAATCAGCGCATAGTACAGCCCCTCATCGATCAGCATCCGGCGCAGCTGCCGTTTCGTCATGCCCACCGACTGGATCATGGCGAATTCCCTTCTCCGGGAGACGATGGCTGTCACCATGGAATTCACAAAGTTCAGCACACCCACCAGGGCGATCACGATGCTGACCGCGTTGCCCATCACAGCGGAGGACCGGGTTTCCGCCTCGTACTGCGCCTCCATGGTCTGACGGGAGGTGAGGGGAAGGCTGGAATCCACACTGGCCGTATAATCATCCAGGAAGGCCTGAACCTGCTCCAGGTGTTCGTCGTCCACATTGAGAAACAGCTTTCGCATGGTATTCTCCGGCCAGCTGGCCCGGAATGTCTCTGCCGGAAGGATAAAGGAAAGCTCCATCATGCCGGAAAAGCCATCCTCAGAAGCGCCGCTGGTCACCGGGTTCAGAGGATATACCACCGCCATGACGGTATAGGTTTTTCCTTCCAGTGTGACCTCGCTGCCGACAGAGGGCGCCGGCAGGAGATCGTAGGTCTCCCCCGAATCCGCCGAAGGTCCCACAGCCAGGATATAATCCCCGCCGGCGAAAGCCTCCGGATCGAAGCTGCCCTGCATTACATATTGTGTCTGGGTCACCGCCTCCAGGGGGATGCCGTCCATCCCCAGGACAATGGCGCTTGCCTCGCCGCTGTCCACCGCTTTCTGATAGGCTTCCACGCCGCTGGGATCATAGGTGGCCCAGTCGTCCAGCATATCCTGGGTGTAGAAGTTCCGGAGATTCTCCCGTGTCGTCTCATCCATCTCCCAGACCATCTGATGGGAATACAGATAGCCTGTACTTTCCAGGCCCTCCATCCCTTCCACCGCGCTCACCAACTCTGAGGTCAGTGTGGTGCCCTGAGGATCATAACTGCCCAGATAATCCTCGCTGGTAGCGTCATCCAGCTCAAAATCCGCCACAGTCAGGTCTGCCAGATACTTTTCCATATCAGAGGCAGCGTTCTGGGCATAGAAGCAGCTCAGCAGCACCAGTCCCAGCGTCAGGGAACAGATGACGGTAATGGTACGTTTTTTATTCCGCCAGAGATTGGCCCATGCCATAGAGGCCAGGGATGCTGTTCCTCTGCGGATTTTTTTCTTCTTTTTGCTGCCGCTGTCCGCATCGCTCATCCGCAGAGCTTCGATGGGAGAGGCTTTCCCTGCCATACGGGCAGGCCGCAGGCAGGAAATCAGCACTGTCACGGCAGCAAACAGCGCGGAACCGATGAAAATCACCGGGCTGGCGGAAACCACTGCGGTTCCTTCCATTGTGCCCATCATCACAGGAACCAGCACCATGCCCAGCAGCCAGCCCAGAATCAGCCCCACAGGGATGCCGATGATACAGAGACGGCCCGCCTGACCGTAGATGAGCTTCCTGATCTGACGGTTTGTGGTGCCCAGGGTTTTCAGTTTCCCATAAAACTGTACGTCTGCCGTCACGCTGATCTGGAAAATGTTATAGATAATCAGATATCCTGCGGCAAATACCAGCACCATTCCCAGATACATGGGTATATTTTCCTGGGCGGCCATCGCCGCCATGCTGGGATCATATGCCAGATTGACTGTGTATTCCAGCTGGCCTGTCAGGCCGGTATCCGCCAGAATCTCATCCATGGCAGCCTCGATATTCTGGTCGCTGTACAGATTCACCTGGGCCATACGCAGTCCCAGAACCTGGCTCTCACCGGAATGTGCGACCCCGCCGGTCATTTCATCGGCATAATCTCTGCTGACCCATGCCATGCTGGCCTGGCCGGACTCATTGCCTTCCCAGAAGCCGCAGAGGGTAAAGTCGGATGTGGTAACCTGATCTCCGTTCAGGTCTTTCCGCCACTCCAGAGTCACCTTCTGGCCCGGCTCATGAGGGATGCCCAGCCGGTCCAGGGTCAGAGTATCCAGCGCGATCTCATCTGCCGCCTCCGGCATATGTCCGCTGGTGGGCGCCGAAAAGGAATGGTCTGCATAGGACTGATCTGCCCAGCGGATCTCTACCTGCCGCCCGGCCAGTTCCTGATTCTCGGCCAGCCCCAGGACAATACTCTGGCCCAGCTCCTTCACATCCGGATGGGCAGCCAGTGCTTCGGCCTGTTCCTCTGTAATGCCCCGGATCGAGGCCTGCCCGTCATATCCTGTCTGCCGGAAGGTCATCTCCACCAGATTCCGGCTCATACTCTGAGTAAGGGTAAACAGGGTGGCAAACATCATTGTCGTCAGAATAATCGCTAAAACCGCTACCAGATTCCGTCCCCTGTTTGCCCGGAACATCCGCCCGGTCAGCGCGGGAATCGGGCGAAACATTTTCTTTCCCTTCATCTCTGCTCTCCCTCCCTTACTGTACCACGATCCGTCCGTCCTCGATGCGGATCACCCGGTCTGCCATCTGGGCGATCTCCGGGTTATGGGTAATCATGACAATGGTCTGGTCAAACTCCTTGCTGGTCATCTTCAACAAGCCGATGACATCATCGCTGGTTTTCGTATCCAGGTTTCCGGTAGGCTCATCTGCCAGGATAATCGAAGGCTTGGACGCCAGTGCCCTGGCGATGGCCACCCGCTGCTGCTGTCCGCCGGAGAGATTGGAGGGCAGGCTGTCCAGCTTTTTCTCCAGTCCCAGCAGACGGACGATCTGCATGATAAATTTCCGGTCCGGCCTCCGTCCGTCCAGGGCGATGGGGAAAATAATGTTCTCCCACACACTGAGAACCGGAACCAGGTTATAGTTCTGAAACACAAAGCCGATCTGCTTTCGGCGAAAAATGGTGGCCTGCTCACTGTTCAGCCCGGCCAGTTCCGTTCCCCCAACCTTTACACTGCCCTCGCTGGGGGTGTCCAGACCGCCCAGCATATTCAGCAGCGTAGATTTCCCGGAGCCTGATGTCCCGATAATGGCGGTAAATTTACCTCTCTCGATATCCAGATCCACGCCGTCCAGCGCCTTTACCAGTGTTTCATCCTTTCCATAATATTTTTTCAGTCCTCTGACCTGTAAGATGGTATTCGACATTTCCATATTTCCAGTCATCATGAAGATCCTCCTATTCATCCATTCTCCGGGAAAGCAGGCTTTTGTCTGCCTCTCTCTTTCCTGTTTCTGATAACAGGATAACAGAAGAAAGTTACAGGGAAGGTACAGCTGCGGTACATTTTTGTAACTTTTGCGGGCGGAAATTTTATATCTTTTGCAAGATACCCAAAATTCTCTATTGACAAATTGTACTTATCATGTTTATAATGTACTTGTTTAATAAGTACATTACAGCGCGCAGGGAGGTATTATGTGGAGATTATCATAAGCAGCAATACAAGCAAACCGATTTACGAGCAGATTACATCTCAGATTAAGGCAATGATTATGAGCGGCGAACTGAAAACCGGCGATCCGATCCCATCGATGCGGTCTCTGGCGAAGTCGATTCATGTCAGCGTGATTACCGTTCAGAAAGCCTATGAAGATCTCCAGCGGGACGGTTTTATCGAGACCACCGTTGGACGGGGCAGTTTTGTATCTGCGCAGAATAAGGATTTTTATCAGGAAGAGCAGCAGCGACAGGCTGAAGAGCATCTGCAGGCGGCAGCCGACATCGGCAGATCCTGCGGGATTCCGGTGGAAAAGCTGATGGAACTGCTGCAAATGTTTTATCAGGAGGATTGACTATGTGTAAAAATGCTTTGGTTGTAAACGGACTGACCAAAAATTATCATGATTTTACATTGGACAATGTGTCATTTACCGTTCCCGGCGGTTCCATTGTCGGGCTGGTCGGTGAAAACGGCGCCGGAAAAAGCACCACCATCAATGCCATTCTCGGATTAATCCATAAGGATGGCGGCAGCGTGGAAATACTGGGGCAGACAGATGAGACGATGGACAATCAGACCCGCAGCCAGATCGGCGTGGTCTTTGACGGCGATAATTTTCCCGACATGCTCACACCCGGAAAGCTGAACCGGATATTCCGGGACATCTATCCCCAGTGGGACGAACGGCGGTATTTCTCCCTGCTGGAAAAAATGAGCCTGCCGGCAGATAAGAAAATCGGAAAATTTTCCAAAGGCATGAAGATGAAGCTGTCCATTGCCGCAGCTTTCTGCCACCAGTCCCGGCTTCTGATCCTGGATGAAGCCACCAGCGGACTGGACCCGGTGGTCCGGGATGATATTCTGGATATGTTTCTGGATTTCGTCCAGGATGAAGACCATTCGATCCTGGTTTCCTCCCATATCACCAGCGATCTGGAGAAGGCCGCCGACTATATCGTATTTATCCACGAAGGCCGGGTAATTTTCAGCAAGACAAAAGACGAGCTCCGCTACAAATACGGAATTATCCGCTGCGGCGCAGCTCAGTTTGACGCCATTGACAAAGATGAAATCATCGCTTGGCGAAAACAGGACTACGAGTGGGAAGTGCTGGTGGCTGACCGGGAGACTGCCCACAGGAAATATCCGAAGGCCGTCATTGACCCGGCTACCATTGATGAAATTATGCTGCTCTATGTAAAGGGGGAAGGGAAATGAAAGGATTACTGCGCAAAGACTATTATCTGATCCGTTCTGTACTGTACATCATGCTTCTGGTGCTCGCCATCGTGGGCATCAGTATGTCCTATCTGACTTCACCGTGGGTGCTGACCATCATATCCACCGTTGTGCTGGGCATGATTACAACTACCACCATTAACATTGACCGTTCCTCCGGCTGGAGAAAGGTTTCCGCTGTCCTGCCTGTTTCGAAACAGACACTGATCGACAGCAAGTATCTGCTCTATCTCCTGCTCTCCGGAACCGGTCTGCTCCTGGGCATCCTGCTGGGCGCAGGGGCCTCTCTCCTGAAAACACGTCCGGATGACGAAGGCGTGCTGATCTACATCTGCATCAGCATCGCTCTGGCGATGCTTTCCGGAAGTCTTACCCTGCCCTGTGGCTTTCTTCTGGGAGAAGATAAAAACGCCCTGGTCACGATCCTGGTTTATCCCCTGACCGCCGCCGTCTTCATCGCCGCTGTCCTGATCATCCCCAATCAGGAAATCGCCTGCATCGCGGTATCTGCTGTGGGCATCCTTCTGTTCATCCTCTCATGGATCATAGCCAGAAGGTGGATCCCCTCCAGAGATTTGGTCTGAATGAAAACATTTATGTTTTCGTTCAGAAAGGCTGTCATCCATCCCGGATGGAAAAGTCAATCATGTAACGGCCCCGGAAACTGCCGGTCAGCATCGGTCCGCGCAGGAACGGGGATGGGGCTGACTTTGTTCCCGACCTGAACAAATCCTAAGAAAATATCAGCCTGTTTTTACAGAACCGGTCTTACATGAAGAAAAATCCTGATGAT
>CAJFOT010000016.1 GCA_904397815.1 Candidatus Paralachnospira sangeri | reverse complement strand
ATCATCAGGATTTTTCTTCATGTAAGACCGGTTCTGTAAAAACAGGCTGATATTTTCTTAGGATTTGTTCAGGTCGGGAACAAAGTCTGCACCATCCCCGCCCCTGTGGAGGCCGATGCCGGCCGGCAGTTTTCGGAGCCGTTACACGATTGACTTTTCCGTCCTTCACATAAATCTCCATCTCAGCGCCGCATTTCGGGCATTTTACCTCTTCGATGGTTACCGCGTTTCTTTTGTCTTCGCATCCATTTAATACTGCCATATGATCTGTCATCCCTTCTTGAATTTTTTTGAATGTTATTATATAATTAACATCATGAGTATATCACTTTTTCCACCGATATACCATACTTTAAGATCTATAATTTCATACAAAAATGATGGGGGATTTATGATGAAATATTCTGCAAGACTGAGCGACGCGATGCATCTGCTGGCATTTATATATATCAATCCGAAGCAGAATCTCAGCAGTGCTGTGATTGCTGTCAGTATTCACACAAACCCGTCGTACGTCAGGCAGCTGATGATGGCGCTGCGGAAAAGCGGGATTCTGAAAAGCACACGGGGACAGGCGAAGCCGGAGCTGACCAGGCCGCCGGAGCTGATCACAATGCTGGATGTCTACCGGGCCGTGGAAGGAAGCAAGCCTCTGCTTCATCTGGATACCAACATCAATCCCGACTGTAATGTAGGGATCCATATCCAGTATACGCTGCGGGAATACTATGAAAAAGTCCAGAAAACGGCAGAAGGAGAGATGGCCAATATTACCCTGGCCGATATTATCCGGGGATTTTATCAGAGAGCAGCTGGCCAGGAAATGATATGGGACTGAAATCTGTCAATCGCCAGCTTGCATGTTTTTATATTTATGACAGTTGACCGCCGCCGGAGAAACGGGTAAAATATAAGCACAAATACTGAAGGAGGAAAGGAAATTGTACCGTATTTTAAAGAAAAGGCAGTTATCTGACCAGATCTGGCTGATGGACGTTCTGGCACCCAGGACCGCACATTCCTGTATGCCCGGCCAGTTCGTGATTGTAAAAATAGATGAAGCCGGGGAGCGGATTCCTCTGACCATCTGCGATTACGACAGAGAAAAAGAAACGGTAACCATTGTATTTCAGACTGTGGGAGTTTCTACGAAACGTATGGCATGCCTGAATGAAGGCGACAGCTTCCAGGATTTCGTAGGCCCGCTGGGATGTCCCTCCGAACTGACCCATCAGACACCGGAGCAGCTGCGGCAGAAACGGATTCTGTTTGCGGCCGGCGGCGTCGGCACCGCTCCGGTTTATCCCCAGGTGAAATGGCTTCAGCAGCAGGGGGTAAAGGCTGACTGTATTATCGGCGCAAGAAACAAGAGCCTGATTATCCTGGAAGAAGAGATGAAGGCAGTCGCTGACAATCTGTACATAGCCACCGATGACGGCAGCTGCGGATTCAAAGGCAACGTAAGCGATCAGATCCGCGAGCTGGTCTGCAATCAGGGGAAGCATTATGACCTGGTTGTGGCCATCGGTCCTCTGATTATGATGAAATTTACCGCACTTCTCACAAAGGAGCTGAATATCCCCACCATTGTCAGCATGAACCCGATTATGGTAGACGGCACCGGCATGTGCGGCGCCTGCCGTCTGAATGTCGGAGGCGAAATTAAATTTGCCTGTGTGGACGGCCCTGAGTTCGATGGACATCTGGTAAACTTCGACGAGGCTATGAAACGCCAGACAATTTATAAGACAGAAGAGGGACGAGCTATGCTGCGGCTGCAGGAAGGCGCGACACATCACGGCGGCTGCGGCTTCTGCAGTGACGGAAAGGAGGAAGACACAAATGGCCGGATCTAAGTTAGAAAAAGTACCGGTAAGAGAGCAGGACCCAAAGGTGAGAGCTTCCAATTTCGATGAGGTCTGCCTGGGGTATAACCTGGAGGAGGCTACCGAAGAGGCGCAGCGCTGCCTGACATGCAAGAAGGCAAAATGCATTGAGGGATGCCCTGTCTCGATTGATATTCCGGGATTTATCAGCCAGCTGAAAGAGCAGAACGTGGAAAAAGCTTACGAGGTAATCAGCCGGTATTCCTCTCTCCCGGCGATCTGCGGACGGGTATGTCCTCAGGAAAGCCAGTGCGAGCAGAAATGCATCCGGGGCATCAAGGGAGATCCTGTCTCCATCGGAAAGCTGGAGCGTTTTACCGCTGACTGGGCCCGCGAGCACAATATTCATCCTTCTGTCTCCTGCCAGCCGAAAAATAAAAAAGTCGCTGTAATCGGCTCTGGCCCTGCCGGACTGACCTGCGCGGGAGATCTGGCAAAGGCCGGCTATGATGTGACTATTTTTGAAGCCCTTCATGAGCCGGGCGGCGTGCTGGTATACGGAATTCCCGAGTTCCGTCTGCCGAAAAAAGGCGTCGTTGAGCCGGAGATCGAAAATGTAAAGGCCCTGGGCGTTAAGATCGAGACCAATGTGATTGTGGGCAAATCCGTCACCATTGATCAGCTGATGGAGGATGAAGACTTTGAAGCGGTGTTTATCGGCTCCGGAGCAGGCCTGCCCAAATTTATGGGAATCCCCGGAGAAAGCGCCAACGGCGTATTCTCCGCCAACGAGTATCTGACCAGAAGCAATCTGATGAAAGCCTTTGATGAAAATTATGACACACCGATCCATATCGGCCGGAAAGTCGCTGTAGTCGGCGGCGGCAATGTGGCGATGGACGCCGCAAGAACTGCTTTGCGGCTGGGCGCGGAAGTGCATATCGTATACCGCCGGAGCGAGGCGGAGCTTCCTGCCCGGGCTGAGGAAGTCCATCACGCAAAGGAAGAAGGCATTATTTTCAATCTGCTGACAAATCCCAAGGAAATCCTGACAGACAAAGACGGGCAGGTGACCGGAATGGTGTGTGTGGAAATGGAACTGGGCGAGCCGGATGAGTCCGGCAGAAGAAGGCCGGTCGAAAAGAAGGGATCTGAATTCACTCTTGAAGTGGATACCGTCATCATGGCGCTGGGCACCAGCCCCAACCCTTTAATTTCCTCCACCACAAAAGGCCTGGATGTGAATAAATGGAAATGCATTGTGGCAGATGAGGAAAACGGACAGACCTCCAAGACCGGGGTATTCGCCGGCGGGGACGCCGTCACCGGAGCCGCCACCGTGATTCTGGCCATGGGCGCCGGAAAAGCTGCCGCAAAAGGAATTGATGAATATCTGAGCAGGGAGAACGCTGATGCATGAACACTCACCGGAAGAAAACGCCCGGCTGGTGAACCGGATGGCCCGGATTATCGGCCATGCCAATTCCATCAAAACCATGATTGAGACCAACCGCAACTGTACAGAGGTACTGATCCAGATCGCCGCTGTCCGGTCCGCACTGAACAACCTGGGAAAAATCATTCTGGCAGAGCACATCGAAGAATGCATGATGGACGCTTTCAACAGCGAGGACGAGGATGAAAAAGCCGAGGTCCTGGCCGACCTGATGGATGCCATCAACAAATTCGTGAAATAAAAAAACTGTCTGGAAACAGACAGAACCAACCAGGGACAGGGAGCGCCACTGCGCACCTGGCCCTGGAATTTTTATAAAATACGAAAATGACCGCACCTGGCCTACCTACGGTTCTGCAGCTGCTGCTGTACATCGCTCAGACGCAGCTCAAGATCCGTCACCCGGGACCGCGCGTCAGCCAGTTCATTGGACAGCCGCATATGCAGCCGGTCCGCCTCATTCATTTTCAGGTAACTTGGGTAACGGGGAGTCCTGTTTATTTCGGACTCCACCCGGTCATATTCACGCCGGGCCTCCTCCAGTTCATACCTCAGCTTACGCTCCTGGCTCATCAGCCATTCATCGTTTTTCATCGGTACGCTGCCTGTCTGTACACGGCTTCCTCCTTCTGCCTTTTTCCGGTTAGAAGAAGCCAGCTGCCAATTAAAATGAAGATCAGGACAGCATCCCCGATCTGCCTGACAGTCATGGACCAGTTTGCCATGGAACAGATATAATTAAAAATAACAAATATCACGATCACAACCGCCAGGGTTTTCAAAAAAGCTGTGACGCTTCCCAGCTCGCTTCCGCGTTTTTTTCTCTTTTTTCCCGCCATATATCACCCCTCCTGTTCCTTTACTTATCTTCCTCCAGTATGATTCCTCCGACATCGTAGTATTCTGCCGCCGCCTGATTCTTCCAGTTGTCAGCGGAGGGATCCAGATCTTCAAAAAATAATACCTTCGGCGTCACAGAGAAAGGTTCCAGCTCTACGATATCATCCTCCCCCGCCGCTGTCAGCAGCTCTGTTCTGGCATCCGCTTCCCGGTCGTACTGGGCTGCCTTTCCATTGGCCAGGGAAGTCAGGGCATTGATGCCGGATACATTCTCGTACGAGGGGTAAAGAGCCACCACAAAGACCAGCAGATATACCGCCGCCCCGCCCCAGGTCATCCAGGACATCCGCTGCTCCAACCGGTCAGGCAGCTGGGAAAACCTGGTCTTTTCCACTTTCACAGAAAGCCACCCCAGGATATAAACCAGGAAAAACAGCACCTGAATGATAAACACATAATAGGACACATTAATCAGCCTGTAATTCCCGCTGAAGCCCTGGGCATAGACAGAGGGGCAGTGCATGGCTGCCTGGAGGGCCGTCATCCCGATCACCACCAGCAGCGGGCAGGGATAGGAAAAACCGGAGGCTCTCCGGAACCTTCTGGCCGTCCCATAGGCCGCGGGAACTGCTGCCGCCAGGCAGACCCAGAAAAAGGGATGCATCCACTCTTTATAATACCGCAGAGTATCGGAGACAGAGATCACAATCGTCCCGATTACACCCGGCCGGTCCAGACAGGTAGCCTGGCGTACCGCGGTTCCCGGGGCAGTCAGGTTCACGATAAATCCCGCTGCCATAACCAGCCCCATCAGAAACGGGAGAATGCTTTTCTTTTTCTCTCCCGACAGCAGATAACCGGCGCCCCAGCTGAGATACAGCAGAATACCCAGAAATGTGGTGACATGATTGCATCCGGCCAGAACCACTGTCGCAGCAGTCAGCACCGCCAGCTTAAAAGGCTTCCATCTCACGCCGGGCTGCTCCAGATGCCAGGTCAGGCAAAGCAGCGCCAGCAGAAGGGCATGAAAAGTAGTATACTTAAAGGCGCCGTTATGCCAGTAAAACCCTTCCACCGCGCTGGGCAGAAGATTGACCATCAGAAAAAGGCCGATAGCTGACAGCTGGAGCCACTGGCTTTTTGTGCCCTTCAAAATCTTTCTCACCAGCACATGAAAAAACAGCAGATTGGCCGCGATCAGGCTGCCGATGGTCATCCAAGGCGTCAGCATATACGCCGCCTCTCCGAAGATTCCCGGCTGCAGCGCCAGGAAGAAGGGAGCCGCGTACAGCCCCTCCCATTCATTGAAATAATAAACCGCCGTTTCCACAGCCGCTTTCAGCACCTGAAGGACAGACCCGGTTTCCTGCCAAACCTGATGGGTCAGCACAGAATAATTAAAATCATCGGCTGAGGGGTGGTTGTAAACCGATATTGCCAGCAGAGGCAGCACACTGGCGGCGAAAGCCAGCACAATCAGCACTGTCCTCTGCTTTTCACTGAACCTTCTTTCCGCCAGCTCCGCAAACTTATTTTTCAGTTTCATCAGCATGTTTCCGGTTCCGGGTACTCCACCCCGAAGGTTTCAACGGTCACCTTTTTCATTTTCTGCTCAGTCATGGGACGGTCAGACCAGTCGGTGCGGGTCTGGGCGATCCTGTCCACCACATCCTGTCCCTCGATTACTTTCCCGAAAGCAGCATAGGAGCCGTCCAGATGGGGGGAATCCTGATGCATGATAAAAAACTGAGAGCCTGCGCTGTCAGGATGCATGGCTCTGGCCATGGACAGCACGCCCGCTGTATGCTTCAGGTTATTCTGAAAACCATTGCCGGAAAATTCCCCTTTAATCTGATAGCCCGGACCGCCGGTTCCCCGTCCCTGGGGGCATCCCCCCTGAATCATAAATCCTGCGATCACACGGTGGAAGATCAGTCCGTCATAAAAGCCCTTTTTCACCAGGCTGATAAAGTTATTCACTGTATTGGGCGCGATCTCAGGATATAACTCCGCTTTCATGATATCGCCGTTTTCCATTTCAATGGTAACAATTGGATTTTGTGCCATGTCAGATTCCTCTTTTCATTTTTATTCATCATTTCGATCTATTGTACACGATGACGGCAGGATTTGCAACCAAACTCAGAATGACCGCCCGCCCCCGCCGTAGGACCGTCCGCCGCTGCTGACATGGGAAGACCCGCCTCCCGATCCGCCGCCGGAATGGTTCTCATTCTGAATTCTGGTCTTTACCACTGTCGTATTAATAAACCGGTCGCTGCGGCGCACCACCCGGGGCTCCGAGCCCATATAGGCAGCGGTACCCGCTCCCTTTCCCGTTTTCCGGCCCGCCAGAAGAATGGCTGTGGCACCGGCGCCGATCAGCACCGCCAGCAGCGCCCGGAGCAGAATCCGCACAGCCGGGTTTTCCATCGGGCCGGAGGCCGCGCCCGGGGCCCCCGAGCTTTCCAGAGCTGTGACCGCCTCATCCACAAAGGCTGACGCCGCTGCATAATAACTCTCCCCCTCTGCCGGCATCCGCCGGTACACCTGGTCCACAATCTCCTCCACCTCGCCATCTCCAACCCGGTCGATGGCAGTGCCTCCAGTTTTCACAAAAATCATCCGGTTGTCCATGTCCAGAGCCAGCATGATAAAGGCGCCCTCCCGGTCGGCAGGATCATAGCCCGGCTTTTTTTCATCACAGAAATCATCGGTATAATCCTCTGTACTCTTCCCCCGGGCATCATCATAGGTCAGAAACACCACCTCCGTCTCTGTCCTCCGGGCCGCCTCCTGTGCCTCCTCCAGCAGATCCCCTTCCTCCTGGACGGTGAACAGATCTGCCTCATCAAACATTTCCGCCAGCCGGGGCTGCTGTTCTGCCGCCAGGGCCGTCCCTTCTGTTCCCATCAATGCCAGGCACAGCGCCGCCGCTGCCGCCAGGACTGCTATTCCTGTCTTTTTCATCCTAAATACCTCTATAACCTCTCATATCAGATTTTTTCAGCCCTTTCCGGAAATCGCCTTTCCGGAAATCACAGGAGAATCGTCAGCAGCAGAAAGGCCGCCGCTGAAACCAGCCCGAAGAAGGCCGCCGTTCTGCCTTTGCTGACCGGCAGGACGCCCACCATCTTTCCGGACTGTCCGTTAATTAAAAACTGATAATTCTTTCCCTGATACCGGTAATTCAGCATCCACACCGGCAGAAGAACATATTCCACCGCTTTCTCCTTCAAATGAATCCGTCGATTGGTGACGTTCACTGACGTATATCCGTTGATCGTGCCTCTGGCCACATCAAAAGCCATATCGGACACCCGCTTCCTGGCCCGCTGAGCCATCTCCTCACTGGTGTAGTTATATTTTTCCGACAGGTAGCCTGCCAGATAGGGCATGTCAAATTCCTTCATCTGGCTGTAGTCAAAAGGTTCTGCCCGCTCCATCGTCTGGTCGTCCATCTTCTCCGAAGCGTCCTCCGGCACGCCGTCGAAATCGCTGTTCACCTCCCGGTGGACCTGATAGTGATCGGTATATGTATACTGCCATTCCCCTCTCCTCTGGGTTCTGACTCTGGTGCAGTGAGCCGTCAGCATCACGCTGGCGTCATAATCGTAGAGCCAGTAAGGAACATAAATTCCGGAAATCTTCTCAATGGTATTCCGGGAGCGGAAATCCTTGGGCGTCAGCAGGCCTTTCCTCGTCCATTGCCGGAAAATATCTTCCGCTTTCTCCTTCGAAATCTGAAACGGCAGAACCCGGCTGGGCCGCAGCTCACCGGTCAGCCGGTCTTCCATCAGTCCCGGCGCCCCGCAGAAGCTGCACACGGCAGCTGTGGTATAATCATCCGTCAGCATTTCCGCCCCGCAGGAAGGGCATCTGTACACCTTAAAATCTCCCGTCTCCCTCCGGGCCTGCTCTCCCAGCGGCTCATATTCCTCCTGGTCCAGGGTCTGCTCCACTTCTTCGATGGGGAGGTCCGTTCCGCAGTATTCACAGGACAGCGTGCCTTTCTCACTGTCAAAAGCCATAGCTGCCCCGCAGGAAGGGCATTTATATGTAATTGCCATCGATGTTCCCCTTTCTCTTCCTGTATTCTCCTGTTCATTTTATCAGATACCCGGTGGACTGTCCAGAGCAGGGCAGCGGTTTTCACCTGTCTGTTTTATCGTTTTCGTTCAGGGGGACTTGTACAGCCCGGACGATGCACTGCGGTGTACAGGCAGACAGAAAGCCGCGCTGCCGTCTGACCTGCTGTCTGATGAAATGCATGGCTTTCATTTCTGTTCTTCTTACAGGATATAAGGCTAAGTGGCAGCGTTTTTGCTGGCTT
>CAJFOT010000015.1 GCA_904397815.1 Candidatus Paralachnospira sangeri | reverse complement strand
AGCCGCGGCAGAATGCTGTGTCCGGACAGCCCTCTCCCTTAACGTCCATGTGGAGGTCTGTTTATAAATTCTTAGCAGCCAGACAGGCCCTTTTCCAGGCGAATGCAGGCGCTCAACGCCTGCATGAGAGATTTTCGTTCAGAAAAAGTGTCAGACTTTTTCTGAACATAAAATCGGTCCTGGAAAAGGGTCTGGCTGGCTGCTTAGAATTTATTCAGGCCGGGAACAAAGGCGTTAAGGGAGAGGGCTGTCCGGACACAGCATTCTGCCGCGGCTGTCGGGGCCGTCTGGACTGTGGCAAGCCCTCCTGAACGAAAACATATGCCATGTCCCACAAGAAAAAAGCTAAAGATCGAACTCTATCTCAACCGCAGCTCACTCAACACCTGCCCGCCGATCTGGAAGATACGGCTGCGTGAAACAGGAATGCATTTGGTGATGGTCCCTTCCAGGGTCCCCTGGTAGACCATACTGCCGTTCGGATCATAAATCTGACAGTTGGTATCATTATAGAGAAGAACATAATCTCCGCAGAACTCTGCGTGAGAATAAGCCATAACCACATCCTTTGTGAACAGCTCCTGGCCCTGAGCGTCATACACGTGCAGCTGCCTGCTGCCGTCAGCGCCGCTGCCTGCTACAATAACTGCGGCGCAGCTGTCACTGTAAAAAACGCTGTCAATCTCCCGTCCTTCATAAGTGACACTCTGTATCAGCTGAGGGGAGAGAGCATTCTGCAGAGAATAAAAGTCCACCCGGTCATCAGCAAAAGCACAGGCCCTGTCATTTCCCATGAAGGTCACCTCACCGATCATCGCGCTCTCATACTCCATGAAAATACCTACCACACGATCCTGCTGGTTTTTTCCCACATCAAAATTGTAGAATACTACTTTGTTCATCATCGTCCCGGCATCCATATAAATATAAGCAACCGCCAGCTGCTGCCCATCCGGCGACAATCCGATATCCAGCGGATATCCATATTCATCAATCAGCGTTTTAATCTCAATCTCCAGCGCCGTTCCGGTTCGATCATAAAAAGCAATGGTATTCGACCTGCTGTCCTCCAAGATCACCGCCACCACCCCCTGAGAGGCAATCTGTGCCCGTGTAATCGGCAGAGTGGTTGTGGCCTGACCGGTACAGCCTTCCGGCCCGAAAATATAAACACTGTATCCCTGCTGATCGGCAATAACCGCATACTCTCCGCAAATCTGGAGGATGGGTTCCTTCATTTCATATCCCTGGTTCCATATCATCTCCCCGCTGCTGTCATAGCAGGCGGCGCCGTCCCTGCTGTATTTCAAAATGCAGCCGTTAAAAGCACTGTATTCTGCCATACTGCTGCCCTCCAGCGATCTCTGCCAGGAGACAGTATAACTGCTGTAAGTTCTGTGGTTCAGATAATACCAGACCAGCACCGCACCCAGCACTGCACACAGTGTCAGCAGCAGCGCGCCCAGCAGTTTCTTTTTCCTCCTGCGAGCCAGCAGTTCTTCCAGCGGTGTCTCACCTTCCGCTCCTTCCGGGACAGCAGACACACCTCCATTGCCTTCGTCCTCCGTCGTTCCCTGTATAATACGCCGTCTCAGCAGCGATTTCTTTTTTTCTCTGAAATAATCATTGGTATCTGCCATATCCTGTCTCACCTGTACTTTCTGCCGTCTGCCCGTTTTATAATGGACATTATATCATAACCTCCCCTGCAGCGCTATGGTAAAAGTAAGACTTGTCCGGCGAAAAGGTAATTGGGATCGTCAATATCATTTTCATCACAGATCGCCTGCATCATGGAATCGTCCCCATAAATAGCTATGCTGATCTTCTGCAGGGTATCTCCGGTCTGTACTGTATATGTATCCGGTCTGGCTGCCGCTTCTGTCTGCGGCGGCTGGGTCTCGGCCGCTTCCGTTTCCGGCGGCTGAGTCTGCGGCGCTTCCGTCTGCGGTGCCTGAGTCTCGGGCGCTTCCGTTTCCGGCGGCTGAGTCTGCGGCGCTTCCGTCTGCACCGTCTCTGTCTGCGGCGCCTGAGATTCCGCTCCTTCCGTTTGCGTTTCTTCTGCTTCCGGCTCTTCGGTTGGCTGAATATTCGCCGGTATTTCCTCGATCACCGCAGCATTTGCCTCCATCTCCCCGCTATCTGTCTGTCCTGCGCTCTGACTTTCCACCAGTGCAGAGGTCTGCATATCCCTCCTGCCGTAGAATGCCATAATGCCGATTAAAAAGACGCACACCAGAGAAGCCGCATGGAAAAAACCATAATTTTTTCTGCCAGGCTGTCTTGACTGCCGCGTGCCTTCCGGCATACCGGTCTTTTCCTCGCTGCCCGCCGGCCGGGGACCCGTCCCGCCGCTCTGCCTGTCCGCATCCTTCCAAACAGTGCTGTACGTTTTTTCCTTAGACACCTTTTCCTGCTTTCGCTCCGTCTTTCTCTCCGGTCTCTTTTCCTGCATGATTTTCCGATAATTATCAACAACTGTTTCCCCGCCGGGTTCCGGCTCCGTCCTGTAGTGGGGCGAGGACAGGATCATATATTCCTGCATCTCCTCATTCCGCTCATAATAGATATGATATCCACGCAGCCGTTCCAGCCCTCTGATGGAGGATACATAAAAATCTGCCTCCCGTTCCCGCTGCCAGTACAGTACCTGATACTCTCTGTCGAAATACTTTCGGAACATCTGGGACGCCCATTCTTCCGACACATTCTGACTCTCGCTTTCACACAGAAACCAGCCCCATATCTGGGAGCCCGGGAAGCGGACCCGTATCGTCTCCTCGATCTGATCCCATCCCCCGCTGTTCCTTGTCTCTTCCTCTGTCACCTCCATCGCGCCGCTTAAAAAGAGATAGACAGAATGCTCCGTCCGCTCCTTCTTTCCCAGCAGCAGCCCCCATCTGGGTTTCCCGCTCCTGCTCTGAACGTTCACACGATGGATATAGGTCACTACATAGTCTTCTATATATACTTTAATCCAGTCTTCTATCTCGCCGATCTGGCGTATATTTTTGGGTATTCTCTGAACCTCCATTCTCCCCGCCTCCATACTATCGATTTCACCATATTATACGACGGTTCGAATGCGCAGACTGTCATTTTCTGTCTGCGGCGGCAGAAAAGTTTTTGACAAAACCCCCACCGTTTCGATTCCCTTGCAGATGCAGTCTGCCAGTTCCATCACCACCGACAGCCGGGTATTCTGCAGAATCAGCGGCTCAAACCGGCCCTGGCTTCCCACGATCCCGGTAATCGAGATATGCCCCACCGCTGTCAGATCCTTGCTGACCCCCAGGCCCGGCTTGATGGCCCCTTTTGACAGCGTGATATAGCCTACATGGTCTCTGGACCCCACGGAAGCATCTATAGCCACTACTACTGCGTCTGCATAATCATTCTGGATCTTCATAATCGCCTGTTCCAGATTGACCGCGTGAACCGGCCGGTGCAGCGTTCCCAGAACTGCCGGCCGGTCTCCTTCGGCTCTGGTCAGCATATGGCCGATCAGCGGTCCCAGGCTGTCGCCCGTGGACCGATCACTGCCAATGCACAGATAGAGTACACGCTTCTTTTTCTCCTCTGATTTTATCTCCGATACAAGCCTGGCCAGCTGTCCGCCGAATTCTTCCGGGGAAAATGCTTCGCCGGCCCGGTAATACATAATGTTGTTCTGATTCACCGAATTTCACCCGACTCCTTTTTGCTTCTCATATCTCTGTGTCCTTAATTATTCCCCAAATTAATCGGTGTATACCAGTATCCATCCTTTCCCGCAGGAAGAAAATTTGTAAACCCGAACATAGACGCCATCACCCGTTCCCTGTCTCTTGACGTGCCCGGCACGCCCAGGTAATACTGATGGGGAACCGCCCCTTTATAACAGGCCAGAATCAGATGATGATGCCGGTAATACCCGTGAAGCAGAAAGCTGTTGTTGCCATACACCCAGTTTTCCCGGGGCAGCCGGCCGATATCCCTGGGCTTGATTTTCAGGATCTCCCAGTCGTTCCCCATCCCGGTCAGCACCATTTTAGGATACTGACAGGACAGACCCTCCCACACGCTCTTCGGCGGCTCCCAGTACATATCGCTCCAGATGCATTGCTCCGGACAGGGACAGCCCTTTTCCCCTTTGCGCTTTGTGTTCCGGTCTCTTTCCTGCAGAGAATCCTCTTCTCTTTCTATCTTCTGTCCTTCTGCCTGCATTTGTTTTTTCTTCGGACTCTCCGCATCCCTTTCCTGCTGCCATTCTCCCTGTGCGGGCTCTTTCATCCCGTCGGTCTCCGGCAGACTGCCGCCGATCGGAGTTTCCATTCCCCGCCGCTCCCCTGGCACTGCCCTCCACGGCTCCTCTTCCCGCAGAGACAGGATAGTCTCAGCCTCCTTCTCCTCCAGCAATTCACGCAGGACCGCCCATTCATCCGGTTCAGCCGCTCCCGCTGCAGCAGATTCCTCCTGGGATTTTGTCTCCTGCTCCAGATTTTCCTGAATCTGGGCCGCCCGCAGCATCTCTTTCGGCATAAACAAAGGCAGATCATCCCACACTGTAGCGCAGATCATTTCCTGCCCTATATTTTCCAGATCCGGCGTTCCTGTCTCTCCCTCCTGTCCAGAGCAAACCAGCAGGCCGGCCACTTCCCCCAGCTCTGCGGCATTCCCCAGGAACCGCTCCCGGGGCATCTGGGTATTCCACTCTCCCTGACCGTTCTTCACCGAAAGCCTGCCCAGAGGCCAGAGCTTCATCCCGCTCTCCAGACGTTTCATTCCATATATGTTCCACCGGGGCGCCCGATTCAGAAAACCGCCTTTTACAGTCATCTGCGCCCTGCACTGCCCATTTCTTATCTCAACTTTTACAAATCCGGAATTTTTTTCTTTGATTTCCTGTTCATAATAATACAGGTAAGAAAACAGTCGTTTATAATCAGACATACTTTCATCCCCCCTTTCTGATATGTTTATGAAGGGAACCATGAAAATATTAAAGAATCGAAATATTTTTTACCAGAGCCGTTTTTCTGAATCCTTCTCTCCCCATATCAGCTTTAATTTCTCCGCCCTGGTCATCCGCTTTACGGCGGCCTCCCGGCTCATAGCCTCCTGCCTGGTCTCAAAAGCCTCCCAGTAGCACAGCTTCACCGGCAGGCGGCTTCTGGTATATTTGCTGGCCGTCCCCGCATTATGAGCCTTCATCCGCTTCTCCAGATCGTTGGTCCATCCGGTATACAGGGTTTTGTCACAGCATTCCAGAATATACATATAATTTTTTCTGCCGTTATCATCAGCATTGTTTCTCATTTGTTCCGAAAACTCCTTTTTGCGTCTCTTTGGCCGCAGTCTGTCCCCTCCTTTTCAGTGTCAGACTGCCAGCTGCCGCATATATTATAATATGGCTGAACTTCCATGAAAAGACTTTATTTTCCCTGAGAAAAAGTATGACATTACGCGCCGCCTGTTAACCTCCCACATTTTCACCAGAGATACAGAGCCAAAATACACGATATCCTGTACGCACTGTACACTGACTGATATACCTGGCTCTCCTAAAAAGCCGCCGGCGGTGCTTTACCGCAGAGAAAACTTTTATTCCGGATTTCTCTGATATAAAAAGTGCTGTGAACCCAGGAAAACCCGCATTCACAGCACGTCTACATATCTTTTTGATTCAGCCCTGCAGCATTTCTTCTGCTTCCTTCAGAATCAGCAGCCGCTGTCCCGGTTTCAGCACGTCGCTGTCCAGCCCGTTTACCTGCTTCACCGACTCCTGGGTGGTGCGGAATTTTTTCGCAATGCCCCACATGGTATCCCCCGGCTGGACGATATAGCCTACGATCCCGGGCATCTTTTCGATCTGCTCCATATCCAGGGGGGATTCCGCCACAGACCGGATGATCTGCTCCTCCACCCGTTTAAGCACCAGCACATCGAACACCACCGCAGCCTTGATCTCGATCTCATCTCCACCCAGCATCAGAGCCGCCAGCTGCTCCATACCCGGCTTAATCCGATAGATACAGTCGGGGGTAATCCCTTTTACCTCTACCACATATTGAAAAGGCACAGCCCCCTTCACCGACTGCATCGGCCTTTGGTCATCAGCGGAAATATACAGAACCGTCACGCAGACCGCCCCCTCCACCGCCAGACCATCCTCCTGGATCTTCACCTGGTCGATCTTCACACTGCCGTCGCAGTGGCATACCTGCAGCAGCTTCTCACTGTCGCTGAGGGTAAACTTATCCGACAGCCTGCATTTGGACATATTTTTTATCATCAGAGACTCAAAATACGCCTTCCCCCACTCCGGCTCCAGATTTTTTCCCGGGGCGTACACATCTGCCAGGATCTCTGTCACCTCTTCCTCATACAGAATAATATCCAGTTCCAACACCGCATCCATGGACAGTACCCGGCTCTCTCCGTCATAGTCAGGAGAGACATTCAATTCCTGGCTCTGCAGCCGGACATCGATGGCGGGAATCATCTCCTCTGTGCAGTCCGGCAGATCCAATGTACCAGAGAAAGGGACAGAGCGTTCCATCCACTGCACCGGGATATGTTCCTCCTCGCCGCTGTACATGCAGAACAGCAGCAGCTCGCCCCGCAGGCTGATGCTGCCGTCCAGAGGCCGAGTCTCCGCTCCCCGCAGCTGGACGCTGCTCCACAGCACCTCACGGATATTAGGCTTGCTGGCAGGAAGCTCCGTCTCCTCCCTGATCCGATATGTATCTTTTTTCTGAAGGGCAGTCTGGGCAGCCTCCACTGTTTTTTTCAGACAGTCCAGACTGGCCTCCCCGGCAGCATCCACAGCAGCCTGCTCATCATAAATCTGCTGAACGAACAGCGTAAAGGTAATCACCGCCTTTACACTCACCTTCCGGGAGTTAACCAGATCCGCACTGAGATCCTCGATATCCCACTGCACCTGGACGTGATCATTCTCATCCAGGCCGTCGATATTTACCAGTTCATCGAAGATGATATCCCCTGACAGGCTTTCCACATTTCCCTGTACCGGTGTCTGGTACAGGATATGGAATATCAGCTTTCCCCGCAGGCCGGTCCGTTCTCCCATCACACGGCAGTCATCCAGCCTGACATCACCCTGTTCCTGAATAATATACGCAATATCCGCCTTCGTATCCGGCACGTTCCGGTCATCATCCAGGGTAATCTGGGTTACCGTCTTTCCTTTCAGCCGGTTCATATATATGGTCTTTTTAATCAGCTCCATGCCAACCTCCTGCGCATCCACAAGTTGATGATCTTTACTAAATATATGAACCGACCGGCCAAAATAGAAGCTGCATCAGGACTCCTCCAGTTTATCTGCCTGTCATATTCATACAGCCGGATTGTGTCCGGATGACACAGCTCTGAAGCATCATGCCGCTCCAGGCTGGCGTCCACAATTCCGTAGAGGCCCACATGCTCCTGAAACAGCAGATTTCTACCCACATTATTCCTTCGGGAGAACTGAATAATATTAGATGCCTGCATATAATAAATATCCACATCGCATATATTGGTAAAATTCTTGCTGAACGCCCCCTTCAGGCTCATATTTTTCAGCAGCTTCTCCACTCTGGCAGAAAATCTGCTCTTGCTGTCCGCTGTAACTGCGTGGAAAATACATACGGTATAGCCATCATACTCAAAGGCCTGGCAATCATCCTCAAGGTTGCACAAATATGTAATGACGAACTGGAGGCGGTCCTGCTGCTGGCCTTTCATATCAATCACCAGCACTGAATAAGTATCATGAATATCCCAGCTGAAGATAGAAATCTGCTGCCGGATCAGGATCTGTTTCTGAACCCTTCTGCGCAGAAGATCATGGAAAAAATTTTCAAACAGCTTTCCGGCCCTGGATGAGAAGTCCGGGTTACCGCATACATAAGGTGTCAGAATCTTCATGCTGGTGTCCGTCAGATAAACCGTGTCCGGCGTCACCATCCCACACAGGTTAAACACCTCCTGCTCCGGTTAAATAAAAAAGGCTTCTGACAATTTCGCCGCCTTCCGGGCGGCCGGATTGTCAGAAGCCTTATACTTTTTTATCAGTATTCTGATTTGAATCAGTCCTCAGCCCCCTCTGCCAGCAGGTCAGACAGCCGGGCGAACTGTTCCAGTGTCAGCGCCTCACCCCGGACATTGGACGAAAGGCCCATCTCTTCCAGTGTTTCTGTGATCCGATCCTTGGACAGCCGGAGCTCCGGCGCGTTGTGCAGGGCGTTCACCAATGTCTTTCTCCGCTGGTTAAAGGCCGCCCGGATCAGACGGAACATCAGACGCTCATCCTTCACCGAAACCGGCGGCTGCTCATGGCGTGTCAGGCGGATGACGGCTGAACCCACGGCAGGGCGGGGAATAAAACAGTTGGGCGGCACGTTAGCTACGATCTCAGGCCGGGCATAATATTGGACTGCCAGGGACAATGCCCCGTAATCCTTCGTCCCCGGGCCTACCCGCATCCGGTCCGCCACCTCTTTCTGCACCATGATGGTGATGCTGTCCAGAGGTACATGGCTCTCAAACAGTCCCATAATAATCGGCGTGGTGATGTAATAGGGCAGATTTGCCACCACCTTCACCGGTCGGCCCTGGTTTTTCTCCTGAACCAGCTGTTCCACATCCACCTTCAGAATATCGCCGTGAATCACTGTAACATTATCATAATCCTTCAGCGTTTCCTCCAGAATGGGAATCAGCTTGTCGTCGATCTCCACAGCGGCCACTTCCCTGGCCGTCTCCGCCAGATACTGGGTCATCGTGCCGATTCCCGGCCCGATTTCCAGGACGAAATCATCCCCGCCTACCTCAGCCGCCCGGATAATCTTCTCCAGCACCCGGGGATCAATGAGAAAATTCTGCCCGAACTTTTTCTGAAATGTAAACTGATAGCGCTTCAGAACATCGATGGTATTTTGAGGATTTCCCAGATCAGCCATAGCCTTGCTCCTTCCTTTTGCTATTCATCATCACAAACGGCCGGACACCGCAGCCCGGCGCCCCTTGTGCGCCCCGGCATGGTATCCGGCCGCTGTCTCTTAAAGTCGGTAAAACACCTTTGCGTTATTCCAGGTAATCTCCAGTACCTGCTCTGCATCCAGCCCCTTAATTCTTCCGATTTCCTCTGCCACGTGAATCAGAAGTCCAGAATCATTCCGTTTTCCCCGACGGGGAACCGGCGCCAGATAAGGACAGTCTGTCTCCAGCAGAATCCGGTCCGCCGGCATATAATCCACAACCTCTTTCAGTTTCCTGCCATTTTTAAAAGTCAGCACCCCGCCGATCCCAAGATAATATCCCATGTCCAGATAGGCTCTGGCCATCTCCACGCTGTAGGAAAAGCAGTGAATCACCATGGAAAAATCCGGCCCGCCTTCTTCCTGTATCACATCCAGCGTATCTTTAGCAGCCTCCCGGCTGTGGATGATCACCGGCATATTTTTCTCCCGGGCCAGCTCCAGCTGCCGCCGGAACCAGTATTTCTGCACATCCCTGGGAGTATTGTCCCAGTAATAATCCAGTCCGATCTCCCCCACTGCCACTACTTTCTTCTTATCCAGCGCCTGGGACAGCCACCGGAAGGAATCCTCATCCAGCTCTCTTGTATCATCAGGATGAACGCCGATGGCGCCATATACCATGGGATACCGTTCTGTCAGCTCCAGCGTCGCCCGGCAGCCGTTCAGGCTGGCACCCACATTCACAATACAGCCTACCTTTCGTACTTCCATTGAGGACAGCAGGCTGTCTCTATCCTTATCAAAAGCCTCCGCGTCATAGTGGGCATGGCTGTCAAATATCATCCCCATAGCTTTATGACACCGTTGAACCGCTGATCATATCACGGTCTACCGTCACCATCGCCAAATGGTCCGCATCATCTCCCGCCGCCAGCAGCATACCTTCTGAGACAATGCCGCACAGTTTCGCCGGCTTCAGGTTCGCTACTACGACTACTTTCTTGCCCACCATTTCCTCCGGTTTATAGTATTTTGCGATTCCTGACACAATCTGCCGGATCTGGCTGCCGATCCGCACCTGCATTACCAGCAGCTTTTTCGCTTTTTTCAC
The DNA here is from genome assembly GCA_904397815.1 of Candidatus Paralachnospira sangeri. GTDB lineage: Bacteria > Bacillota > Clostridia > Lachnospirales > Lachnospiraceae > Paralachnospira_A > Paralachnospira_A sangeri. Next base: position 4,370 of record CAJFOT010000015.1, on the reverse strand, counting down.
CGGCTCACAGGTAAGCACCTCGCCTACCAGCAGCTGAATTTTCTCCACATCCTCGATAGTAATCTCCGGCTTTGCTTCTATCTCTGGATAAGCCGGCTCTTCCGGCTGGTTCTGCGCAGCATGCATTGCCTCCACCTTCTCCAGCACTTCATTGACATCCAAACGGGCGAATAAAATCTCCGGCTTTTCTGTTACTTTCGTTCCGGATTCATAAAGACCAAACCGCTCCATCTCCTCCAGACTGCGCAGTCTGCCGTTCAGCTGGGTCAAAATCTTCTGAGAAGTCTGATGCATAAAGGAATCCAGCAGACTGGCGCCGATGCAGATGCTTTCCACCAGATTATAGAGGACAGTTTCCAGGCGGGGCTTTGTTTCCTCTGATTTCGCCAGCACCCAGGGCATCGTTTCATCAATATATTTATTACACCTTTTAAATAAAGTAAAGATCTCTGTAATCGCGTCCGCCACCCGCAGCTTCTCCATCTTCTCATCCACTGCTTTCACGGTAGCCAGGGCACATGCTTTCAGCTCTTCGTCCACCGGCTCTGCCACACCGGAATCTGTCACCACGCCGCCGAAATATTTGTTGGACATGGAGATGGTTCGGTTTACCAGATTTCCCAGGGTATTGGCCAGATCCGAATTCATCCGCTCTACCATCAGTTCCCAGGAAATAACACCGTCATTTTCAAAAGGCATCTCATGGAGAACAAAATACCGAACAGCATCCACGCCGAAGAAATCCACCAGCTGATCCGCATAAAGCACATTTCCTTTTGATTTGCTCATCTTTCCGTCCCCCTGCAGCAGCCAGGGATGGCCGAATACCTGCTTCGGCAGCGGCAGATCCAGTGCCATCAGGAAAATTGGCCAGTAAATCGTATGGAAACGGATGATATCCTTACCGATTAAGTGAAGGTCAGCCGGCCAGTATTTGTGAAATTTCTCCGAAGACTGTCCGTCACAGTCATAACCGATACCTGTAATATAGTTGGTCAGGGCATCCAGCCACACATAGATCACATGATTCGGATCAAAATCCACCGGAATGCCCCATTTAAAGGAGGTTCTGGAGATACACAGATCCTGAAGACCCGGCAGAAGGAAATTGTTCATCATCTCATTTTTGCGGGATACCGGCTGGATAAATTCCGGATGTGTATTAATGTATTCAATCAGCCTGGGAGCATATTTGCTCATTTTAAAGAAATAGGCTTCTTCTTTCGCCGCCTTTACTTCCCTGCCGCAGTCAGGGCATTTTCCATCCACCAGCTGGGATTCCGTAAAAAAAGACTCACAGGGCGTACAATACAGCCCTTCATAGTAGCCCTTATAAATATCGCCCTGATCATAGAGCTTTTTAAAAATCTTCTGCACCTGTCTCTCATGGTCCGAATCTGTAGTGCGGATAAATTTGTCATAGGAAGTATCCATCAAATCCCAGATCTCTCTGATCTGGGCTGCCACGCCATCCACAAATTCCTTCGGTGTCACGCCGGCCGCATCTGCCTTCTCTTCAATCTTCTGTCCATGCTCGTCAGTTCCGGTCTGAAAATACACATCATAACCCTGAGCTCTCTTATAACGGGCGATAGCATCCGCCAATACAATTTCGTAAGTATTGCCGATATGCGGCTTGCCTGATGTATAGGCAATCGCCGTTGTGATATAATATGGTCCTTTACTCATAGTTCCTCCGTTCCGCGCCCTTGTGCGCATTTTTTCCTGTCTTAATATGGCTGACAAGGCCCTTATTCATGCAAAAATCGGCTGTTCCTGAATATTATAGTATATCTTGTAAGAGAAGTCAAAAACTTCCGGTTTCCGCAGCTTTCAGATAATTTCTGATCCGAAAGGCATCAGCGCCAGCTTCGCGATCTTAAAATGCTGCAGTCCAAAAGGAATTCCGATAATCGTTACGCACAGCACCGCACCCATAACCGCAGAACCCACTGCCAGAGGTATCCCAGACACCAGCAGCCAGATAAGATTCAGCAGAAATGATCCTGCGCCGCCGCCGTAGCGCACTTCCCTTCCAAAAGGGCAGAAGCTGAGAACAGCCAGCTTAAAACATTGCATTCCCACCGGTATTCCGACAATGGTGATGCACCACAGAAGCCCTGCAGCACACCATCCCAGCCCGCTGACAAAACCGCCGCAGATCAGCCATATCACATTTCCCAGACATCCCATCCGTCATCCGTCCTTTCTCTCCAATCATTCTCATACCAGTATAACACAGGCTGTCAACAGACGGCAAAAAGCTCCGGAGCATTCCGAAGCTTTCTCACTATTTTTCTTGCTTTTCCCTGAATAATTTCCCATACTGGTTTCCTCCTGTATCTTCTTCCGCGAAACCAGTATATTTCGTCTGATTAAAAATTTATTAACCAGAAGTTAAACAAAAGATAAACTGCCATCCGTCCGACCACAGGCTAGATCCCCTTGAATCGGTACCCCGCCCCCCATACAGTCTCAATATAATAGGGATTCGCCGGATCCTTTTCGATTTTTTCCCGCAGACGGTTAATGTGTACGGCGACAGTCGCATTATCACCCATCGCCTCCAGTCCCCACACTTTTTCGTACAGCGTTTCCCTGTCAAATACCATGTCTGCGTTAATCATCAGGAAAAGCAGCAGCTCATATTCCTTATTTTTGAGTTCCACTTCCCTGTCCTCCACAAACACCCGGTGGGTTCTGGTATTCAGACGGATTGTCCCCAGCCTGATTTCCGATACTACTCTTCTTTCAGGCCGGATACAATATCAGTTATCATCCTGCCCAGCTGCAGACTGCATGGATTTCCCGGACATTCTCCCAGTTCCATTTTAGAAAAAAGAAACAGCTGAGATACTATTTTAGCCAGATTTTCTGCTTTCACTTTTATGGTTTCCAGATACTTTCTCTGAGCTGCAGGAGTCTTCGCTATCCCGTCCAGTAATCCTTCCACATACGCCTGAATAGATGTAAGCGGAGAACGGATGTCATGAGAAATCCCAGCCAGCAGTTCTTTTCTGCTTTTCTCCTGCTGCTGTGTCAGCAGCACAGACTGCTTTAACCGGGCTGCCATCTCATTAAAAGCTTCGCATACCGGCCGAAACTCATCATTTCTCTGATAGGAGAGCCGATAATCCAGATTTCCGTCTCTGATTTCATGGACACCATTTGTCAGAATATTCAGCGGTTCTTCAATCTTGCGAAAGACAAATCTGGTCAAAAACCGGTTCGTCAAAAAAATTGACAGTAAAATTGTAGCCAAAATCAAAAGGGCTGATAAAGCCGCCAGGGCGTCATCATCAGCTGTTATTTCACCGTAAGAAAAGAAAGGTGCGCCGTTTTCCAGAATTTTCAAAGCCATTCCATTTTGATCCAGCATTGCATACAGTTGTTCAAAATCATTCTCCTGATCCAGTTTATATTCAATTACCTCCGTTATCGCCATACAGATATGTTCAAAATCCTCCTGATCTCTCTGATCCAGTCTGGCACCCCGCAGCAATGTCATCCAGATCACAGCGACACACAGCAGACCAATCAGCACAGTCATGATAACCGGAACCAGGATCATCAGAATATTAGACCAGAACAGTCTTTTTTTTACTGTCATGTTTCTATCACCTTTATTTTACGTCTCACACCTGCTGACCCAATCATAAGCCCTGCAAATGAACGGCGATTTCTGTATAATTATAAAGATTATACCATACCTTTATACTATAAATTTAAACTCCAGATAAACTATTTTCTTACTTTCACTGCCCACGTCTGCGCATTCTTGCGGATCATTTTTTATCTGCCCGGGATTGATGTTTTCCGGCAAATAAAAAAACTCTTGATTTACAAGAGTTTTTAAGAGGCGCAGACCGGATTTGAACCGGTGGATACTGGTGTTGCAGACCATTGCCTTACCACTTGGCTACTGCGCCATCACTATTATATTACCTGACAGTTAATCACATGTCAAGGTTATTATCTTAAAAATGACTCCAGGGGGAATCGAACCCCCGTTACCGCCGTGAAAGGGCGATGTCTTAACCGCTTGACCATGGAGCCTTTTTTCTCGGGCTTCCTTCGCCCTCCCATACGGAACTTCTCTCAGGCTTCTGCCTTCCCTCGCTCCATATCCAACTCCCCGAGCAGGGCTCGAACCTGCAACAACTCGGTTAACAGCCGAGTGCTCTACCATTGAGCTATCGAGGATTACCTCAGGTGTTCCTTACACCCTCAAAACCGCACACTGAAAATCTACATCTCTTCCTCTTCCCTTCACCGCTTCCCATGACTTCGGTCAAGCTTCCAACCTATTAGTATCAGTCAGCTCCACACGTTGCCGCGCTTCCACCTCTGACCTATCTACCTCGTCGTCT
>CAJFOT010000014.1 GCA_904397815.1 Candidatus Paralachnospira sangeri | reverse complement strand
TTATGCAGGAAAACGTAACAAAAGAAAACCCCTAACCCCTCATGATTGAGGGGCAGGGGAGTTGAATAGGCGAAGCCTATTTTTTATACATGGCCTGTGGCCGGCGGTTTTTGCCTGTCTTTTCATTTTCCGCATGGCCGAGCTGTTGCAGAATATAAAAATTGAATGGAAAGTTTACTTGACATTCTGCAAAAATATGATATGATAAAGACATGGAAAGCAAACTTTCCATATGGAGGTGGGATATGAAGAACCGGCTGGAGGAGCTGCGGAAGCAGCGGGGTATTAAGCAGGAGGAACTGGCTGCGGCGCTGGAGGTTTCCAGACAGACCATCGGGTCTCTGGAGAATGGGCGCTATAATCCATCCATTCTGCTGGCATTTAAGATCGCGAGATATTTCGGCACGACGATCGAGGACATTTTTATTTATGAGGAGGAAGAAAAATGAAGCGTGTATACAATGGATGCATGGCGGCAGCAGGGCTGCTGCTGATTGTAATCGGGATGGTTCTGCTCCGGTCCGGCGGGGACGGAGGCGCGATGATGACCCTGCCTTATATCTGTATCGGCCTGGGGAGCGGCGTCTTCGGCCACGGGATGGGAAATATCGTCAGCAAAAAAGCGTTAAAAAGCAGTCCTGAGCTGGAGAAGCAGATAGAGATCGAGCAGAAGGATGAGCGGAATGTGGCGATTGCCAACCGGGCAAAGGCGAAGGCCTATGATATCATGATCTTTGTGTTCGGCGCCCTGATGGTTTCCTTTGCCATTATGAATGTGGAGCTGCGGGTGACGCTGATGCTGGTTTTCGCCTATCTGTTTGTGGCGGGATGCGGTGTCTGGTACAGAATAAAATATGAGAAGGAAATGTAAGAAGCGCAAATAAAACAAAAATAGCAGAAAAGCCCGGGCCCCGGGCGCCGGCACAGCCTTTCGGAGGTGTGTGCCGGCGTCCGGGGCCCGTCTGTCTGTCAGCTTGTCCGGATGATACAAATGTTTATCCAGATCAGTCTACCTTCCACAGTCCGGTAGCGGGATTTTTCACAAAATAGAATTCCTCACCGTTGGCGTCGGTGTGGAAGCCGTCGGTTAAGGTTTCGGGGTCATACATTTTGTATGCTTCGTTGATGTCCATCCACTCATAGCCGACGCTGTTGATTTCTTCCTTGGTCATCTTCGTCGGATCTGTCGCGTAGGTGATGGTGAAACGTCCGTCAGAGGAGCCCTGAATTAAGTGGGCGGCTGACATAATGCCGTTGCCGAACGCGCCTTCGTTGAACAGCTTCAGCACATAATCACGGCCCTTGTAGCCGAATTTTCTCGTCATGGCATCCATCTCATCGTTCTCGCCGAAGGCGATAATGCCGGGCGCCAGCAGCAGCAGTTCGCCGCCGTCCTCGATCATCATGCGGGTTCTGTATACACCCTTGTTTCCAACCCATGTGGTCTTTAATTCTTCAGGATCAAGGTAGGTGACAACCTTCTTCACCCGGCGGGGCACATGAATAATGTTCAGCTCCTGAGACAGCGCCGCAGCTTCCTCGAAAGGCTTTCTGCTGTCGCCGTAGTACAGGCCGCGGAGGCTTACCTCGCCGCTTTCGGTCACGGTGGTAACGGTCAGGATGTATACCAGGGGCAGATCTTTCAGATAATGTTCCTGGGCATAGTCAAATACTCTTCTGGCCGGGGTATCGCGCACGCCCAGGGCTTTTTCCATGCCGCAGATAGCGCTTAACATGTGGGATTTGTTAATCATCTGACGTCCGCCAACGCCGACGAAAATATTTTTGCTGTAGTTGGCGATGCCGACCACTTCGTGAGGCACAACCTGTCCCACAGAGAGAATCAGGTCGTAGCCGCCGTCTACCAGGTTGTGGTTTAATTCCACTTCGATATCTGTGGAATACAGTCCCTCAGAGATTTCCTCTACCACTTCCTTCGGCACATAGCCGAGAGAAACGGTATCCGTCTGCCAGTTGTGGTACAGGATGTGGTCATCGGGTACAACATCAGCGAAAAATTTCTCCTTTTCCTCTGCGCTCAGGGCCATATGGGTTCCCACCGCGGGCATCACGTCAACCACGGCGCCGGGGGTCAGTTTTTTGTACAGAATCTGGGTGATGACGCCGGCCATGGAATAGCAGCGGGTATAGTCCGGCGGGATTACCAGAACCTTTTTCGGATTCGGGAACTGCTCCAAAAGCTGGTCAATGTAGGACTCCAGCTCGGCCTGACTGATAACATCATCTTTTTTGGATACATAAAGTTCTTTCATATGGGATCTCCTCCAAATATTTGAGTAATGAAATCGTTCTTAATATAAAGTTATCACAGCTGGAAGGGACTGTCAATCGCAAGGATTCACCGGAATCAGGATTTTGTGAAAAAAAGGTAACAGTTCAGCCATGCAGGCCACAGACCGCCTGCTTCGCAGGCTATCCGCTGCTGCGCAGCTCCTGTCTGTGGCTGATGTGCGTT
>CAJFOT010000013.1 GCA_904397815.1 Candidatus Paralachnospira sangeri | reverse complement strand
GAAAGCACCTGGTGAAGAGGCCCTCAGCCGATGAACCTGGTGCGTCTTAAGGCTTAGCTCGGCGGAAGCGGTAGCCCGTTTGCGGCATCCCCTCTCTGCAGCTGACGGAGCCGTCCGGGCTGTGCAAGCCCCCCTGAACGAAAACTGATATTTTCTGTACAGACAAAAGGATAGCATAATCCGGACCCTACGTGTTTTCCCTCTGTCAAGAATGGCAGGCCGGATGTAAAGTTTTGCGGCCGGCGGTTTCTTCTGTCAAAATCTGCAGGGATATTGTAAAGATTGGCACAGGTGTGAAATCATGTTATAATGAAGAGCGTATGAAATTGTGTGAATAAGCAGGCAGTTCTGCCTGATATGACGGTGGTGACGATGTGCTGAGGATAGCGCTGTGCGACGATGAGGCGAATGCCAGAGACGGGCTCCGGCTGATGCTGGAGCGGGTAATGGATGAGGATACGCAGCAGGTGGTGTATGAGTTTTCCTCCGGGAAAAACGCGGTCAGCTGGCTGAAAAAACATCCGGGAGAGATCGACCTTCTCTTCCTGGATGTGGAGATGGACGGAATGAACGGGATGGAAGCGGCCAGGGAGATCCGAGTCTTTAACCGGTCCCTGATGATTGTGTTTGTGACCGGTTACGCTGAGTATGTGTTTGACGGATATAGTGTAGGCGCCATGGATTATCTGATGAAGCCTGCCGGAGCCGGAAAGCTGGAGGAAGTGCTGGAGCGTGCCGCCCGTCAGCTGGAGCAGGAGGCGTTCAGGATGTTTGTCTTTAAAAACGGCGACGGCGCTTACCGGTTTCCTCTCCGGGAAATCTGCTATTTCTACAGTGACCGGCGGAAGGTAACGGCTGTGACGGCAGACGGGGAATATTCCTTTTATGACAAGCTGGATCAGGTGGCCTCCCAGGCGGGAGGGAGATTTATCCGTATTCACCAGCGGTATCTGGTAAATGCGGACTGGGTGGAACGGTTCAGCGGCAGCGAGGTGTCCGTCGGCGGTGATGTCCTTCCGGTCAGCAGAAGCATGAAGGAAGAGGCGGCGAAGAAGCTGGCCAGGGCCATGCTGGGAGGCGCGAAATAATGGATGGACTGATGCTTGCTCTGGGACTGCTGATGGAACTGGTGATCAGTTTTCTGGCTGCCCGGACCTTCTGTTATATGATGGAACTGAAAAAGACCCGGCGGGCCCGGATTCTGCTGGCGGTGATCAGCTTTCTGATTACAAATATGGTGATTTTCATCGGGGACTGGGACAATCTGCCCCTGACCATTGTGGCTTTTATTGCCGGTATATGCGCTGCCTTTCAGGGGAGTCTGCTGAAAAAGGCAACAATCGGCCTGATGTTTGCCAGCGTGATTTTCGCCTATAATGTGCTGACAGATAATTTTATCATAGATATTGTCACCGATATGCTGGGCTACGAGGCGTGGACGCCGGCGGCTGTGACCAGCCGGCTGGTGTTTACCCTGCTGCTGATGATGACAGTCCGCCGGTTTGCGCCTCAGAAGGACTATGATCTGGCGCCGGAGATGTGGCGGCTGCTCCTGCGGCTGACAGCCATGCCGGCGGGCATCGTCCTGAGCGTGGTGCTGCTGAGCAATCCGAGGACTTACCGGACCGGAGAGCCGCTGATGTGCTGCGTGCTGATGGTGATTGCCTGCCTTTCCCTGACGGGGCTGCTGCGGGCGGCGGTGGTGCTGGCCCGGCAGCGGGAACTGGAGCAAAGCAGCCTGCTGGGAGAGATGAATCGGGTTTACTACCAGAGTATGGAACAGCAGCACTTCGAGATCCGCCGGCTCCGCCATGATATGGCCAACCATCTCCAGGTGCTGTCAGCCCTCCCTGCGGAACGTAAGGATGACTATATTCAGAAATTGCTGAATGAGGAAGGGGTAACGGGGACGCTGAACTACTGCGGCGATCCTACTCTGAACGCGGTGCTGACAGTAAAGGACGGCCTGATGCGGCAGAAGGAAATTCGATTTGAAAAACATCTGGACATCCCGTCGCCCCTCCCTTTCAGCCCTTCCGACCTGTGCGCCGTATTCGTCAATGCCCTGGACAATGGGGCGGAGGCCTGTGAAAAGCTGCCGCCGCCGCGCCGGGAGGTGATCCTGGAAGCCAGGGCAGCCAAGGGGCTGCTGGCGGTCTGCGTGAAAAATCCCACGGATCAGGAGCTGGAGCCGGGCCGTATGCCACGAACATCGAAAAAAGACAGAGTGCGCCACGGATTCGGCCTGAGAAGTATCGAAGAGATCGTGAAACGGAATCAGGGGGATATGGAGCTGAAAACGGAGAACGGCTATTTCACCCTGTTCCTGTATCTGCCCCTGCCGGAAACTGACGCCGGGTAACCGGGGACCGGGACGGCGCCGTCTGCCGGGACAGGAACCGCAGCAGCCAGGCTATGCCGCGGTATAAAAAAGATCAATAGCCGGAGAAAGATAAAAATGAAAAAGGACAAGGCTGATTTGCCGGAAAGAAGGAGGATATTATGCTGTCATTTGCCAGTGACTATACAGAAGGAGCCCATCCCCGGGTGCTGCGGCGCCTGGTGGAGACAAATATGGAACAGCTGCCCGGCTACGGCGCAGACTGTTACTGCCTCAGCGCCATTGAAAAAATCCGGACGGCATGTCAGTGCCCGGAGGCGGAGGTGTACCTGCTCACCGGAGGAACCCAGACCAATGCCATTGTTATCGATACGATGCTGGATTCCTGCGAGGGTGTGGTCTGCGCCGCCACCGGACATGTGAATGTCCATGAGGCAGGCGCCATCGAGCACAGCGGCCATAAGGTGCTGCCGCTGCCGGAGCATCAGGGGAAAATGGACGCAGAAGAGCTGCGGAATTATCTGGTGAATTTTTATCAGGATGAAAATCATGAGCATATGGTATTTCCCGGCATGGTTTACATTTCTCATCCGACAGAATACGGAACCCTCTACAGCCAGGAGGAACTGACAGCCCTTTCTGCGGTCTGCCGGCATTACCATATCCCGCTGTACATGGATGGCGCCCGTCTGGGATACGGACTGGCCGGCAGTCAGACAGATCTGACACTGCCGGATATTGCCCGGATCTGCGACGTTTTTTATATCGGCGGAACAAAGGTGGGCGCGCTGTGCGGGGAGGCTGTGGTGTTTCCCAGACACAATGCGCCTGCTCATTTTATTACGAAAATCAAGCAGCGGGGCGCCCTGCTGGCGAAGGGGCGGCTGCTGGGCGTCCAGTTTGACGCCCTGTTTACAGATAACCTGTATATAGAGATCAGCAGGAACGCCATCGAGATGGCGGAACGGATGAAGGAGGGGCTGCGGGAGCGCCATTATTCCTTTCACCTGGAATCCCCTACAAACCAGCAGTTTATCATCCTGAATAACCGTCAGATGGAGCAGCTGAAGGAAAGGGTGGATTTCAGCTTCTGGGAGAAAAAGGACGCAGATCATACGGTAGTCCGCTTTGCCACCAGCTGGGCGACCACAGAGGAGCAGGTAAACCAGCTGATGGAGGCGCTGGACGCCACCGCTGTCTGAGCGCTCTTCCATTGGCAGGGCGGCGCTCTATATGAGAATTCTGCGCCGCATGCCAGTGGCAGGATGGAGGCGGCATATCACAGTGTGACGGGCGGGGAACCCGGAGAACCTTTCTCGGGAATGAGAGGACAGAAAGATATTGTATGAAAAGATGATGACCGGTTTGAGAAAAGATGAAAGGCAGGCAGAGCAGATGGAAGAAAAAGAAATGCTGGATATTGTGGATGAGGAGGGGATGCCCACCGGACAGACAGTAGAGCGGCAGGAAGCCCATGAGAAGGGGATTCTCCACCGGACAGCCCATGTGTGGCTGATGCGCTCCGGGCCGGAGGGCGTCCAGGTGCTGCTGCAGAAGCGCAGCCGGACGAAGGATTCCCATCCCGGATGCTATGACATTTCCAGCGCCGGACATATCCCGGCGGGGGTGGACTTTATCCCCTCCGCCCTGCGGGAGCTGCGGGAAGAACTGGGAATTACAGCAGAGGCAGATCAGCTGTGCCTGCGGGGACAGCGGCGGATTTATCAGGAAAATGTGTTTTATGGCCGTCCTTTTGTGGATAACCAGGTCAGCAGAGTCTACTGTCTGTGGATGGATGTGGAGCCGGAAGAACTGCGCCTCCAGACCTCCGAGGTGGAATCGGTGATGTGGATCGGCCTGGAAGCGTGCAAGCGGATGGTGGCGGAAAATGCCTTTCCCCACTGCATCGCTCTGGAGGAACTGAACATGCTGCCGGATTCAGCACCCTCATGATGTGCTTTTTCTGTGTTCAGCTGTACAAATTGGAGTACCCATACAGTTTAAAGCCATATTTTTCTGTTTCAGACCGTATAAAACCGGACACAAATACAGACCAACCAGGGATTTTATCATTTTTGACTGTACAAATCCTGTTATAAATGCAGCCGAAATCCTATTTTTTCAGTTTTAGTCTGTACGCACACGGTAAAAAGTACAGACGAAACCGGGATGTTAGCGTTTTTAGCTGTATTGTCACGCTATTTTGTACAGATTAAATCCTCTGTTTTCAGTTTTGGTCCGTATTTGCGGAACTGAAAGAGCCATGTATGGCAGCAGGCAGAAGGTATCAATCAGAAAGTGCGAACCGCCGGACGGCGAAAAAGGCTTTTTAAAAAGATATCCCAGAAAATATCCCCCCGGCAGGCTTGTGAGAGCTGCCGGGGTTTTACTATAATGGGATTCATAAAACAAAGAAAAGATACAGCAGCTGTACAGAAGGAGAAATGATGAATCTGAATGATCTGAAGGAAAAATGGGGCAGCCGGATGGAGGGAGATGTATCCGCCAGCATCAGCGCCTGGGACAGTGCGGCGGGGGATTATGAGAGCCGGCAGGCGCTTACCTTTGAGGACAATGATTTCCTGGGTTATCTCCGGGACAGAATCCCGCTGACAGGAGATATGACGGTTTTGGATGTGTGATGCGGGGCAGGTCGGAGAAAAAAACAGTCTTGACGGGACAGAAGGAAGCTGTTATAGTAAAGCCATAGAAATCAAAGGAGGGACGAGGATGTTTTTTTGCTGATGCTCACAGAATGGAATGTTAAAAAACGGACGGCGGGAAGATCGTCTGTTTGCTGTGTGCTGTGCGGAAAATGTCTGGTTCCTTTCAGGCGGCATGAAAATGCCGCACTCATCTTTTATGCTGTCCGTCATCAGATGGATGGTCATGTGATTGTACGGATGGGCCGCAGGAATCATTTCTGCGGTCTTTTTTGCGTTATAAAGAGCCGGAGCCTCACAGTCTGCAGCGGGACAGAATCCTGCCGGGATGAATGGAGGAATGAACAATGTCTCAGATATGCGTGACAAATTTAACCTTCGGCTATGACGGAGGTTTGGAGGATGTGTTTCAGGATGTTTCCTTCCAGCTGGATACAGACTGGAAGCTGGGACTGACAGGCCGCAACGGCAGGGGGAAGACTACATTGCTGCGTCTCCTGATGGAGCAGAACCGGCGGCCGGAGGAGCGGAAGCTGGAATACCGGGGAAAGATCCAGGCCAGCGTCCGGTTTGAGTACTTCCCTTTTCAGCTGTCAGACCGGAATCAGCTGACGGAGGACGTGATCCGGGAGATCTGCCCGGATGGAGAACTGTGGCAGATGCGCAGGGAACTGTCCAGGCTGGAGGTGGATGAAGACGTATTTTACCGGCCTTTTGACACCCTTTCTTTTGGGGAGCAGACGAAGGTGATGCTGGCGGCTCTGTTTCTGGGGCAGAAATATTTCCTGCTGATCGATGAGCCGACCAACCATCTGGATCTCCAGGCCAGAGAGGCTGTGGGAAATTATCTGAACACGAAAAAGGGTTTTATTCTGGTCTCCCATGACAGAGACTTTCTGGACCGGTGTACGGATCATACCATGTCCATTAACCGGAATGAAATCCAGATCTGTCAGGGCAGCTTCTCCGTCTGGTATGAAAACAAGCAGCGGCAGGATGCCTGGGAACTGGGGGAGAATGAACGGCTGAGAAAGGATATCAGGAAGCTGGAGACAGCGGCCCGGCAGGCAAGAGGCTGGGCGGATAAATCGGAAGCCTCTAAAATCGGCAGGCCCCCGGATGAGACCGCCAAAGGGCTGCGCCCCTATATCGGAGAAAAGACCCGGAAGATGCAGCGCCGGAGAAAGAATCTGGAACGGCGCCAGGAGCGGGCCATTGAGGAAAAATCCGGCCTGCTGAAAAATATCGAGCAGGCAGAGGAACTGAAGCTGATTCCTCTGTCCTACCACAGAGAACGGCTGGCCGTTCTGGATCATGTCTCCGTTTATTACGGAGAGCGGATGATCTGTGAAGATATTTCCATGGAGCTCCGGCGCGGGGAGCGGATCGCCCTGGAGGGCAGGAACGGCTGCGGAAAAACTACCCTGCTGAAGCTGCTGCTGGCATGCTACAGCGGGCCGGAAAAGGAAGAAACCGGAAACAAGACAGAAATGGGAGGGAAAGGTCTGTGGTGGGAAGGAACTGTGGAGATCGGAAGGGGGATGAAAATTTCCTGTGTGTCCCAGGATACCACCCATCTGCGGGGAACGGTGGCGGATTACGCTGAGGAACAGGATGTGGATCTGACCCTGATGCTGTCAATTCTGCGGAAGCTGGATTTTTCCCGCCAGCTCTTCGGCCAGGAGATGTCCTCCTTCAGCGAGGGGCAGAAAAAGAAGGTGCTGATCGCAGCCAGCCTGAGCCAGCAGGCCCATCTGTATCTGTGGGATGAGCCGCTGAATTATATCGACATTTTTTCCAGGATGCAGATCGAGGAAATGCTGCTCTCCTTCGCACCGGCCATGGTGGTCGTGGAGCATGACAGAAAGTTTTTGGACCGGGTGGCTACAGAAATCATCCATGTGGGCAGCCGGTACACTATTTCGTAAATAACTGCAGTAAAAGAAAGAGGTTGTCCTTTTACGACGCCGGAGATGCATCGTAAAAGGACAACACCGGGCCGGGGATAAGGAAAGAAAAACGGATAAAAGATCTGATCTTTTACCCGTTTTCGTCCGCTTTCCGTCGGTATTCGCGCGGCGAAGAGGATTCGAACCCCCGACACCTTGGTCCGTAGCCAAGTGCTCTATCCAGCTGAGCTATCGCCGCATTTGCGCTGCAAAACATGTCTGCTGCATCGCAACGAATATATTCTACAATATCACAGGAGGTTTGTCAATCATTTTTTCGAAAAAGGGAAAAAGATATCTTCAGTTTATAAACAGTTTAAAATTGTCTGATACACTGTCTATACTCTTATTTCTTGACTATTTAAAGAAACGATTGGAGGAAGATCAATGCAGGAGCAGCTAATGGGGCTGTCAGCCCGGGAAGTGGAAGAACGCAAGGCAAAGCGGGACGCCGCAGCCGCCCCCAAAACCATTACAAAGACAACAGGGCAGATTTTTAAGGAAAACATACTGACGCTTTTTAACTTGCTGAATTTTCTGATTGCGGCGCTGCTGTTTATTGCCGGCGCTTATTCCAATATGATTTTTATTGCCATTATCATATTGAATATCTGCATCGGAATTGTCCAGGAACTGAAAGCAAAGAAACTGGTAGACGAACTGTCGATTCTGAACCGGCCCCAGGTGGTGGTGGTCCGTGACGGTGCGGAACGGCAGATTGAGATGGATGAGATTGTCGAGGACGATGTGATCGTACTGGAGAGCGGCAGGCAGATCTGCAATGATTCAGTTGTTCTGGCCGGTTCCCTTGAGGTGAATGAGTCGCTGCTCACCGGCGAGAGCGATCCGATTACTAAAGAAGCAGGCGCTCAGCTTCTGTCAGGCAGCTTTGTAATCTCCGGAAAATGCTGGGCAAAGGTTACCCATGTAGGCCGGGAAAATTATGCGACGAAGCTGGCCGAGGAGGTGAAGCAGGAAAAGCATACGGAATCGGAGCTGCTGGGTTCCATGAAGAAGGTAACCCGCTTCACCAGTGTGTTTATAATCCCGCTGGGAATCCTGCTGTTTCTGGAGGCTATGTTCCTGAGAAACGGCACTTTTGATGAATCGATTGTAGCTTCTGCGGCAGCGCTGCTGGGTATGCTCCCCAAGGGACTGGTCCTGCTGATGTCTGTTTCTCTGGCCAATGGTGTGATCCGTCTGGCCAGGAAGAAAATCCTGGTGCAGAATATTTATTCTCTGGAAACGCTGGCGCTGGTGGATGTTCTCTGTCTGGACAAAACGGGAACGATCACCGACGGCCGGATGCGGGTCCGGGACGCGGTTTTCACAGGCGGAAAGGGTATGATGTCCGAAGAGGAGGCAGAGCGTCTGCTCTGTTCATATCTGGCGGCCAGTGATGACAATAACACTACCATGCAGGCTGTCAGAGAGCATTTCACAGCGAAGGCTCACGTATCGGCTGAAGGTAAAATCCCTTTTTCTTCAAAGCGGAAATGGGGCGCCGTGAATTTCGGCGCGAAAGGAACAGTATTTATCGGTGCTCCCGAACGGCTGATGGAAAATGCGGAAATAGCGGAGCGGGAGATGGAGAAGGGCTTCCGGGTGATTGCTGTGGGCTATACCCGGGAGAGCTGGACTGATGAAGAGTCCCTTCCGAAGAAGGTAGAGCCCCTGTTTATTATTACCCTGGAGGACACCATCCGGAAGAATGCTCAGGAGACTCTGGAATACTTCCGCAAAGAAGGCGTGGACGTGAAGATCATTTCCGGCGACCATGTCAAGACGGTATCCATGATCGCCAGAAAGGCGGGACTGGAGCGGTGGAGTGACGCGGTAGACATGTCCGCCCTGGGAGAGAAGATCGACTATGACCGGATCTGCCGGGATTATGCCGTATTTGCCAGAGTAACGCCAAAGCAGAAACAGGAGCTGGTAAAGGCGCTGAAGCGTCAGGGCCATCATGTGGCGATGACCGGTGACGGTGTCAATGACCTGCTGGCTCTGCGGGAGGCAGACTGCTCCATCGCAGTGGCAGAGGGCAGCGACGCCAGCAGACAGATTTCTCAGATCGTGCTGCTGGAATCTGATTTCTCCTATCTGCCCATGGTAGTACTGGAGGGAAGAAAGGTAATCAACAACGTGACCAGAACAGCAGGGGTGTTCTTTATTAAGACCATTTATTCCATGCTGCTGTCCCTGTTCTGTATTATTACGAATATACCTTTCCCTTTTATTCCGATACAGATTACACTGATCGATGCATTTATGGAAGCCTATCCTTCTTTCCTGACTATCTTTGAGTCAGATACCAGGAAGGTGACTACAGGCTTCCTGAAAAAAGCAATCCGAAATGCAATGCCCTTCGCCCTGCTGGTGACGGTGCTGCTGATTGGCGTCAGCCTTTTCGGCGGCGGTATGCCCCGTATTGAGCAGACGACGCTGATGTATCTGATCCTGATTCTGGTGACGATGGCAGCAGTGGTCAAGAGCTGTATTCCTTTTACAAAGCTGAGGGTATTTATCTGTGTAACCATGGTGATCGGCACCTTCGGCGCTTTGTATTTCCTGCCTAATCTGTTTGAGATTGCGGGCGGCATCATCCCTCACGGGGCAGGGCTGTTCTGACAGAACGCCGCCAGCCGCCTGATTTTTTTCAGCAGCCGCTGACCCGGTATATCCGGTCAGCGGCTGTTGTCATGTCTGGAAAATGGACGGACAGGAAAAATGTTTGCATATTTTCGCAGAACCGGTGATATCAGCAGTTGATTTTCAGACTGTCGGATGATAATCTGGTTATGAAGCCCGGAAACGTTCGCAGATATTTCAGTGAGTGACGGATATGAGTGATAAAAATATAAAAATTCTGATCATAGAGGATGACGCGGTCTCGGCTGCGGCAGAGCGGTCTTATCTGGAGCAGGAGGATTTTCAGGTGGAGGTGGCGGCTGACGGGACAGAGGGGCTGCGCCGGGGACTCAGCGGGGAATTCCAGCTGATCCTGCTGGATCTGACGCTGCCGGGGATGGACGGCTTCTCCATATGCCGGCGGCTGCGGGAGCGGACAGATATCCCGATTATGATGGTGACAGCCCGGCAGGAGGAGGCAGACCAGATCCGGGGCCTGAGCCTGGGAGCTGACGATTATATGGTGAAGCCCTGTTCTCCGGGGCTGCTGACGGCGCGGGTGAAAGCCCATCTGGCCAGATATGAGCGGCTGACCGGTGTGCGGGGAGAACGGGAAGAACTGCTGTCCGGGGAAATCCGGCTGGATACCCGGGCCCGGCGGGTCTATGTGGGAGCCCGGGAGGTAGAGCTGAAAAACCGGGAATATGAGCTGCTCCTGTTTCTGATGGTAAACGCTGATATGATTTTTGACAGGGAGACCCTCTATGAAAAGGTGTGGGGAATGGACGCCATGGGGAACAGCGCTACGGTAGCTGTCCACATCAACCGGCTGCGGGAGAAGCTGGAACAGGACCCGGCCAACCCCCGGTATATCGAAACTGTCTGGGGCGCCGGCTACCGGTTCAGAGGCCCTACCTGATACCAGCGGTACCGGAACCAGGGGATCGGGTGGTTCTGCTCGCCGATCAGGCGGAAGGGCGTCTCCTCCTGCAGATACCGGTCATATACCGGATTCAGGTAGATAAAGACACAGACCCGGGGCCTGCGCCTGACGCTGTCCAGGATATGGCCCACCGTCCGGATGAAAACTTCCTCCGGCACTGCGTTAAACATATAGATATAGTTATATTCGTCATAGCCGTCAAATACGGCGGCGTCTCCCTGGAAGGCCCGGCAGCCGGTCAGCCCCAGCTTCTGAAAGTTCTCGTTGGCTGTTTCCGCCAGCTGTTCCGACAGGTCATAGCCGGCGATCCGGCCGAAGGGGAAACGGCTCATCAGATACATGGCCTTTCCTTTTCCGCATCCGATATCGATGATTGCGTCCTCAGGGGTGATGTGAAATTTTTTCAGCAGTTTCTTCAGGCCACCGTCAGAGGGCTGATACTGATTTCCCGCAGATTCCGCAAAACCCAGCTCTTCCTGGGTCGCCCACCGGGAAAAATCGCAGCCGTGGCGGAACAGCCTGTCATTGGCCACAGCGCCTGCCTGCCAGACACGGCGCAGCATGTTCCATATAAAATCAGACATTTCTGACAGCCATCCTTTCCTTTTTCTCTGAAAGTCCGCCGCGCCATAATTTTATGGACGCGCAGGTGAATATCAGAATCAGGGCTCCCATACAGGAGAGCCCGCCTGGCTATAATGTATCATAACCGGACAGGCCCTGTCTAATACCTCTTTGATATAAACATATATGCACAGAAGGAATAGCTGTGCGGGGCATCAGAGCTGACGGATCAGGTTCACCATCTCCACGGCGCTCTCTCCGCAGTCGAAGCCTTTGTTGCCCGCCTTGGTGCCGGCCCGCTCGATGGCCTGCTCGATATTGTCTGTGGTCAGCACGCCGAAGAGGACAGGGATACCGCTGTCCAGGGCCACAGCGGCGATTCCCTTGGACACTTCGCTGCACACGTAATCATAATGGCTGGTGCTGCCCCGGATCACGGCGCCCAGACAGATGACGGCGTCGTATTTTCCGCTTTTCGCCATTTTCGACGCGATTAGCGGGATCTCGAAGGCGCCGGGAACCCAGGCTATCTGGATATCATCCTCTGTCACGCCCCGGCGCTTCAGGCTGTCCAGGGCGCCGTTCAGAAGTTTGGATGTGATGAACTCATTAAAGCGGGCGGCCACAATGCCGATCCGGATATGTTCTGCTGTCAGATTTCCTTCAAATACTTTCATAGTGTTTTCCTCCTGATTGGTGATAACTATTGATGATGACTGTTTATATTACATTGCTTTCGTAGTGGAGCAGGTGCCCCATTTTTTTCTGTTTGGTGATCAGATAGGGCAGGTCGTAGGGAGTGGCTTCCATCTGAATGGGAATTCTCTCCACGATTTCAATGCCGAAATCTGCCAGCTGGTATACCTTGTCCGGGTTATTGGTCAGCAGGCGGAGGGTTTTTACACCCAGGTCCCGGAGAATCTGGGCGCCAATATAGTATTCCCGCTGGTCCGCGGCGAAGCCCAGGGCCAGGTTGGCTTCCATGGTGTCCATGCCCTGCTCCTGGAGTTCATAGGCCCGCAGCTTATTGATCAGGCCGATACCTCTCCCTTCCTGGCGCATGTAGAGCAGGATGCCTCGCCCTTCCTTTTCGATCTGTGTCATGGCCGCCGCCAGCTGCTGGCCGCAGTCACAGCGCAGAGAGCCGAAAGTGTCTCCGGTCAGACATTCGGAGTGGACGCGGCAGAGCACATTCTGCCCGTCTCCGATATCACCCTTTACCAGGGCGATATGGTGCTCCCCGTTCAGCTGATTCACATAGCCGTAAGCTTTGAAAGCCCCGTATCTGGTGGGCATGTCGGCGACAGTCACCCGTCTGGCCAGCTGTTCATGGCGCTTCCGGTAGTTCTGCAGATCCTTGATGGTGATGATTTTCATATCCCACCTGCGGGCCAGCTCCAGCAGTTCGGCAGTGCGCATCATGGTGCCGTCCTCCCGCATAATTTCGCAGCACAGCCCGCATTCCTTCAGGCCGGCCAGCCGCGTCAGATCCACAGTCGCCTCTGTATGGCCGTTCCGCTCCAGCACTCCGTTTTTCCGGGCCAGCAGTGGAAACATATGGCCGGGACGGCGGAAGTCCTCCGGCCGGGCGCCCTCCTCCACACATTTCATCGCTGTCACAGACCGCTCAGCCGCGGAAATCCCTGTGGTTGTGCTGACATGGTCGATGGAGACGGTAAACGCGGTCTCATGGTTATCCGTATTGTCAGATACCATCTGGGGAATTCCCAGCTTTTTTACATATGCGGCGGACATGGGCATGCAGATCAGCCCCTTTCCATGGGTGGCCATGAAATTAATATTTTCTGTGGTCGCGAACTGGGCGGCGCAGATAAAATCTCCCTCATTTTCCCGGTCAGGGTCGTCGGTGACCAGGATAATCCGGCCCTGCCTCAGTTCTTCCAGTGCTTCTTCGATGGTGTTAAATCCTTTTCTGTCTTCCATATATCATTCCTCCTGCTTGTTCTGGCCGGCTCTCCCCGGGAAGGAAGGCCCGCCGTCTGTTTCAATTTATTCAAATCCGTACCGCAGCAGCAGTTCCCGGGTGATGCCGGACGGTTTTTCTGCTTCTGAGGCTTCTGCGGCGGGAGGATATCCGCCTTCCCTTCGCTGGCCTTCGTCGCTTCCGGGCGGGCCGCCCAGCAGACGTTCCACGTATTTCCCCACGATATCCGTCTCCAGATTGACGATGTCTCCCCTCTTCTTTTCTCCCAGAATGGTCATCCGGGCAGTGTGGGGGATGACAGAGACAGAGAAGGCGCCCGGGGAAAGGGAGGCGACTGTCAGGCTGATGCCGTCGATGGCAATGGAGCCTTTTTCCACCACATATCGCAGAATGGCCGGCGGCGCCTGGATGGTGTACCAGACCGCAGTGTCGTCCCGGCGGGTCTGGATGATCCGGCCGGTTCCGTCGATATGGCCGGCCACCATATGGCCGCCGAATCGGCCGCCGGCTGCCATGGCCCGCTCCAGATTCACATGGCTGCCGGCTTTCAGGGAGGCCAGGGAGGAGCGGTTCAGCGTCTCATGCATCACATCAGCCTGAAAGCAGCTGCTGTCAAAGGCGGTGACAGTCAGGCAGACGCCGTTGACGGCGATGCTGTCGCCGATCTTCATATCCGACTGGATCCGTGACGCGCCGATCTCCAGCACAGCCGCGGTTCTGGTTTTCTGAATCCGTCGGACAGTTCCTATTTCTTCGATAATGCCTGTAAACATCTCAGCACACCTCGCTTTCGATCAGAAGGTCCTGCCCCAGACGGGTGATCCGGCTGTTCCACAAAAAGAAGCCTTCCGCCGGGGAGGGACAGCCCTGTCCCTCCACAGGGGTTTTCGCTGTCTCGCCGCCCAGTATCATCGGAGCCAGATAGAGCTGGAGGCGCCGGACCAGGCCGGCTTTCAGCATGGACCAGTTCAGGGTGCCGCCGCCCTCCAGCAGGATGCTGTCGATGCCCTCCCGGCCCAGGGCGTCCATCAGCTGCTCCGGATCAATATGCCCGTCCCGCTCCGGCAGTGTCAGTACCCGGCATCCCTTCTCCAGATAAGGCTTTATCCGCTCTTCCAGCGTGCCTGCCCTGTCTGTGCCCGACGGCTGCATCGGTTCATCGCACACGGCCAGAATCGTGGGAACATCTCCGGCGGTAGAAAGAATCCGGCTGTCCAGGGGGAGACGCAGATGGCTGTCGCAGATAATGCGGACCGGGTTTTGTCCGCCTTCCATCCGGCAGGTCAGCAGGGGATCATCGGCCAGCACTGTCCCGATGCCGGCCATGATTCCCCGGTTCCGGCTGCGCTGCAGGTGGACATGCGCCCGGGCTTCCTCACCGGTGATCCACCGGGAGGCGCCGGTAAAGGCGGCAATCTTCCCATCCATCGTCATGGCATATTTCATTGTTACATAAGGACGTTTCGTCCGGATAAAATGGAAAAATACCCGGTTCAGCGCCCGGCATTCCTCCTCCAGCACGCCCTCGGTCACTTCCACGCCGTGATCCCGCAGCAGCCGGATACCCTTTCCGCCTACCAGGGGATTGGGGTCTTTGCAGCCGGACACCACACGGCGGATGCCGGCCTCCAGGATGGCGTCGGTACAGGGCGGCTGGTGCCCGTGGTGGCAGCAGGGCTCCAGCGTTACATACATCACTGCCCCCTCCGGCGATTCCCGGCAGTCCGCCAGGGCATTCCGCTCTGCATGGGGGCCGCCGTACTGCCGGTGCCAGCCCTGGCCGATGACCCGCCCCTCCTTTACGATAACGGCTCCCACCATAGGATTGGGGGAAACCTGGCCGGCGCCCTTTTCGGCCAGCTCCAGGGCCATCTTCATATACATTTCATCCAAATTTTCCAATGGGCGTTCTCCTTCCTTTCAGGGCAATAAAAAAGATCCTGAAACAAATATTCAGGACCTGCAGAAATCAGATTTGTTCCGGCGGGGAAAAGATACCAAAGCTACCGCCGGCATTTCTTCCCCTCGCAAAGGCATAAAAAAACTCCGGAACATAAACATTACATTCCAGAGCAGAACCTTCGTTTTCCATATTTCCGCATTCACGGGGAATATGCCCCTTCCGGGAAATATGTTATCCTTCTTCTTCCATCCAGACTATACTGTCGGTTTTGGAATTTCACCAAATCCTGCGCCTGCGCGCTCGCGGACTGTACCGCCGATCGGGAATCGCACCCTGCCCTGAAGATTATGTTTTCGAAAGTCATTATACACCCTGCTGCATGATTATGCAACCGGAAATTTTTCATGCCGCCAATTGCCCGCCCAGCGGATCGGCCCCGTCCGGCTGCCCCTCTGTATGCTAAGCCCTTCTATGTCAGGCCTTCATATGCTGCCGGCAGCCTCTCCCGGGGTACTGGCCGGCGCTGACAGGCCCGCAGTGATTCCCCTCCCGCAGCCTGATGTGTCTCCCCGACGGGGCCGATCCGCTGGACGGGCAGCTGACGGAATGAAAAAATGGTTTGAGAGAAATTGATTCTTTCCCGTACTATGGGATATAATGGAGGGATGGAGGCGGGTCAATTCCTGCTTCTTTTCTCACATTTATTTCACAGAAATTTTACAATTTTCCGATATGCTGTTAACATTGCAGAGAATTGAAATAGGGCTACCGCAATCCCACTGGCTTTAGACGGTGGGTTAAGGCAGCCAAAAGTGGTGGCTTGTGCTATGCTTACGTTAT
>CAJFOT010000012.1 GCA_904397815.1 Candidatus Paralachnospira sangeri | reverse complement strand
GGTGCTGATAATCATGCAGATGATCCACATGAGGGCAGTCAGGACACCGATGAGAATAAAGTCTTTCGCATTCAACTTTTGTTTCATACTCTGCCTCCTCACTTTGTTCAAAAAATAAAAAATGCG
Source organism: Candidatus Paralachnospira sangeri (assembly GCA_904397815.1). Lineage (GTDB taxonomy): Bacteria > Bacillota > Clostridia > Lachnospirales > Lachnospiraceae > Paralachnospira_A > Paralachnospira_A sangeri. The sequence goes on along the minus strand of CAJFOT010000012.1, from coordinate 4,174 downwards.
ATGTGGTTAGTATTATCTAATCACATCGCATAGCATATCAGCTGTCACAGTGGAATCCAACCCAAAAACTGCCCATTATGGCCCAAAAACAGTTGAACGCCTATTTTTTTGTATCACCAGGGCAGCTTCCGCGGTAATGCTTCGGCGATACTCCATATTTTTTCTTAAAGGCCGCCGCAAAATTGCTGGGTTTTCCATATCCGACCGTTGCGGCAATTTCGCTTACATTCCGGTTTCCCTCCAAAAGCAGCTGTGCCGCCTGTGCCAGACGCTGCTCAATAATATACTGATGGACTGGTATCCCATAGGACGCTGAAAAGCCCCGTGTCAATTTCGTTACGCTCAAATGTACCAGACGGGATAATTCTTCACATGAGGGCGCAAACGCAAGCTGACTGTCTATCACCCGTTTGGCCTCCATAATGGCAGTCTTTTCAGTCCTGGACACAGAAATATTTTTGCCTGTCAAAAAGTCTGACTCAAACACTTCACCTAAATAAACAGACAGCAATTCCAGCAATTTACCATCCAAATACAAATAACCCAAGCCACCGCGATATTGCGCAAAGCGGCCTGTCTCCGCTAAAATCCGCTCCATGACGGGTGTTACCGGAACCTTTGATATTTCTGTCAAAAGCTTCTTCTTATAAACGACAGCCTCCTGACCGTCAAAGTAATCTGTGAGAAGCTGTGAGAAATAAGGCAGGGGGATTTTAATGCTTTTGAATGAAAAGCAGCTGTCTTTTTTATAGCAAATGTATTCTGTCCCACCGTGTCCGGCATAAATACAGGACTCATTCTTCCGGATGGCCACAGCTCGCTGCTCACCCATGGTCCCCCAGGAGATCCCGTCATTCAGGCAAAAAATAATCTGTATATATTCCTTACTGACAGGGCCTTGCACATTCATATCTGCCTGATAGCACATCTGCCAGTCCGAAAGAATAACTCCATGTTTGATCTTCGTTTGAGCAATTCTTCCTCTCCCCATATCAGATGGAATATCCATCGAGATTGTCTGGGGAGAATTTGCTATGAGGTCATTATATAGTTTGCTAAGATATTGGCTTCCATGTGTCATCATCGTTTTCAGCCTCCAAACAGTTAGTTTTGACTAATTTAATGATATGCCAGAAATGTCCACATAGTCAAGGGAAAAAAATTCTCTATATTTCATCCGGAGGCATTGTCAAGGCCAGCCCTCCAGATGGACCATGGCGGCCCGGATGAATCCGGCCACCCTTAGCTTTGCGCTGATTTGCAGCAGATAACGATGCGATACCCCCATAGCCGCTGCCAGCTTTGAGGAGGATATAAAGGCAACCAAAACGCACATTTTTTGTTTGCTCCGGTTGGTAGAAATGTGGCACAGACACAGTATAATAAGGGCAAGGAGGTTGGAAACACATGAAAAAGCAAACAAATCTGATTTCACAGAATTTAGCTGCCCTGCGCCAGTATCATAAATATTCGCAGGAAGAAGTGGCGGAAAAAGTAGGTGTGACAAGACAGGCTGTGGCTAAATGGGAATCCGGCGAAACAGTTCCCGACATCTTAAACTGCGATGCCCTTGCAGATCTTTACGATGTCTCCGTGGATGCCCTGATTCACCACAACCAGGAGGAAACCCATATGCCTATCCCGCCCAGGGGCAAGCATCTTTTCGGAACCGTCAAGGTAGGGGAGCGGGGACAGATCGTTCTCCCCAAAAAGGCACGAGAGCTGTTCCATATTAAGTCCGGTGATCTTCTCGTTGTTTTAGGAGATGAACAGCCGGGAAGCGCGGGGATCGCTTTAATCCCCGGAGACATTGTTCTGAACAATATCTCTTTTCTGCGGGATCTGTTAGGCGATGAAAAGGAGGCTTCCCAATGAACGATCTCTTACGTGTAGAACATCTGAATAAGCATTATCCGGGATTTGCTCTGAATGATGTATCCTTTTCTGTAAAACCCGGACGCATCATGGGACTGATCGGAAAAAACGGCGCCGGCAAAAGCACCACTTTAAAATCCATTTTAAATATGGTACAGCCGGAATCCGGAACCGTCACCATGCTGGACAAAGATTTTTACGGACATGAAAAAGAATGCAAACAGGATATCGGCGTTGTCTTTGGCGGTATTGATTTTTACCCGCTCAAAAAGCTCTCCGCCATCACCGCTGTGACCCGGCAGTTTTACCAAAACTGGGACCAGGAACGGTACAATGATTATCTCCGGCAATTTTCTTTGGATGAGAGGAAACAGTTCCGCTCCCTTTCCAACGGAATGAAGGTGAAATATCTGCTGGCACTGGCCCTGTCCCACCACGCTGCACTTTACATTCTCGATGAACCGACTTCCGGCCTCGACCCGGTATCAAGGGATGAAATTCTGCACATCTTTACCCGCATTGTCAGAGACGGGAACCGCTCGGTTTTGTTTTCTACCCATATTACCTCGGATTTAGACCGGTGCGCGGATGATATTACCTATATTAAAAATGGCAGGGTATTAAAAAGCGCGGACAGGGAGACTTTCCTTCATTCCTTTGATCATTTAAGAACCGACAGAGACAGAAACCCGCTCTCTTTAGAAGAAATCATGCTGCGCACAGAAAGGAGTAATTCTGATGAAACTGCTTTATAAAGAACTGGCTCTGGCCGCACACCCCACTTCCATTGTTTTCGCGTTTCTGGGCTGCCTTGTCATCGTACCGGCCTATCCCTATACGGTCATCTTTATGTTCGGCTGCCTGGCCCCTTATCTTACCTTCCAATATGCCAGAGAAACCAATGACCTGTGGTATACTGCCCTTCTTCCTGTAACAAAGAAAGAAAGCGTCCACGGTAAATATATGCTGATTATTTCTATTCAGCTTTGTCAGCTGTTGATTGCTGTTCCCTCCGTCTTTCTCAGGAAAACCCTTGCGGTGGAAAACAATCCGGTAGGCATCGATGCCACTCTTGCCTGGTTTGGATTTGGGCTGATGATCTATGGTATCTTTGACCTTGTATTCTTTCCGGCCTATTACAAAAACGGATATCAAGCCGGAAAAGCTTTTGTGATGGCCGCCATCCCTATGCTGCTGATGATGGTTGCTGTGGAAGGAGCCGTCCATATTCCGCAGCTTGCATGGCTGGACAGCGACGCACTGCCGGATCTTATGAGGCAGATTCCTGTTCTTCTCACTGGTATCCTCTGTTATGGATGCTTCATCACATTGGCTTACAAAATATCTGTAAAGCGTTTTGAAAATGTGGATCTGTAATATAGTCGATCCTGTCCTGGTCTGCATTTTTCCCGGCTGATCAGAGGAGCACTGTAAGCGCTCCCACCCCAAGGCAGGCGGGCAGACCGAGAAGCATGCCAATACATGACTGCCTGATATGAAAACGGTAATCCCTGTACTCGTCCATGTCCTCTGTCCCCGGTATCACAAAAACTACCAGGGCGGTTCCCTTCCGAATGATGTCCGCCCTGGTTAAAACGTTGTTCTCTCCGGAAAGCGCCGGGACATAGCCGCAGCCCAGGTTAACCACAGCAGCATTTGGATGGGACAGCAGATAATCCCTTACCTCCCATGCCATATCCTTCTGCCGCATCGCTGTCTCCATTGCGCCGAACTCCTGCATCAGCCCGGCTGACCATCTCTCCGATTCAGAAAAATCATAATCAATGCGTTCCATCAGCCCGACCGCGTTTTTATCCTGAAACAAATGAGGATACCGCCGCGAGTATAACCAACATCCATACAGCGGGATGACCAGAGTTTCCTGCACTGAAATTCCACCTCTTTCCGCAGACAGACCGGCATTTCACCAACAGAATACCGCAGACAGATGCGCACAAACTGCATGAAAAACCCCTCTCAGATGGAAAATCTGCGGTTTGAGGAAACATAAAAAGAGGGGCCTCCCGCAGATACATCCCACATCTTCGGGGCCCCTCTTTATTATTTCAGATATGCATGATACGTTTTCTCAAACGCAGATAATTCCATATTGGCTTTCTTCGCCGCGTCAGAGATTGAAAGAAGTCCATCTTTCACCAGATTGAGCAGTATATCCATTTTCCCCTGCTCTCTTCCTTCCGCTCTGCCCTGTTCCCTGCCCTGTTCTCTTCCTTCCTCAACGCCTTCACGGTAGATTTCATCCATTTCACGGCACATATTCTCAACTCCCTTCTGCGTT
>CAJFOT010000011.1 GCA_904397815.1 Candidatus Paralachnospira sangeri | reverse complement strand
TGCTGTGATAATTGCCCGCAAGGATTGGATATACCTTCGCTCCTGTCTGCTTACAATGACTATCGCGATGAAGCCGCCGCATTAGGAAACAGCGATATGGCAGCATGGCGGCTGTTCCGTTTGAAAGCATTACCAGAAGAAAAAATGCCTACGGCTTGTATTGGCTGCGGAAACTGTACAGCACACTGTCCACAGGCATTAGATATTCCTCTCTATATGAAGGAAATGGCAAATCTACTGAAATAGCATTGATGCTTTACAGGATGAAATCGAACAAAACCACCCGCAAATCCATATACAGGATGTCCCTTCTTATGACACCAAAGGCTTTAACCAGTGCGATATGGCATCGTTTACGCTGAACAGCCATCCGATCTTGTTATGGAGTTTATAAAAGTTATGAAAAAAATCGCCTAAGAAAAAGGGAGAACAGGATGAAAATATTTATCATTGAAGACGATACCGCCATACGGGAGGAGCTGACCCGGCTGCTGGAAAAATACGGATATGACTGTGAGGCTCCTGATGATTTTCTCCATATCGGAGAACTGGCCCTGGCCTCGGGAGCAGATCTGATTCTGCTGGACATTAACCTGCCTTACCAGGACGGCTTCCGGATCTGCCGGGACATCCGCCGTCAGTCCGGGGTGCCTGTGATCATCCTGACCAGCCGGAACACCGACTTTGATGAACTGATGGGACTGAACCTGGGCGCCGATGATTTTATCTCCAAGCCTTACAACAGCCAGGTGCTGCTGGCCCGCATCCAGAACCTGCTCTCCCGCGCCGGCGCGTCCCAGACCGACACGCTCCTGGTTCACAACGGACTGACCCTGAATCTGCTGAAAGCCTCCATCAGCCATGAGGGACGCAGCCGGGAGCTGACCAGAAATGAGCTGGTCATTCTGCGGACACTGATGGTGAACAAGGGAAATATCATCCCCCGGGACGCCATTATCGACGAGCTGTGGCAGAGTGAAGCGTTTATTGACGAAAACACCCTGAATGTCAATATCGTCCGCCTCCGCAAAAAGCTGTCGGAAATCGGCCTTTCTGATTACATCAAAACAAAAAGGGGCATGGGGTACTTTATATGAAATGGACAGATTATATGACAGACCGGATTTTCTCTCTGGCCTGCTTTGCCGCCGGGGCCGGACTGACAGGGGGCCTGCTCTGGCTGATCGCGGTGCCGGCGGTTTTCATCCTGATGGCGGAAGGAATTCTGCTGACTGCCTTCGCAGTCTCTTTTTTGTGGGACTTTCACCGCCGGAACCGCTATTACAGCCGCCTCCTCCGGCTGCTGGACCAGCTGGATGAGAAAACGCTGCTGATGGAGATCGCAGAGCCTCCTGTCTTTCTGGACGCCAGGATCCTCTGTGACATCCTCCGCCAGAACCAGAAATTTCTGAATGACAGAATCGCCGGCGCCCGGCGGGAGAACCGGGATTACCGGGATTTTCTGGACACATGGGTGCATGAGATCAAGACCCCCATCACCTCTGCCCGTCTGATCATCGAAAATGAGAAAAATCCTGTCACGCTGAAGATCGACGACGAGCTGCGGAAGATAGACGGACTGACCGAGCTGGTGCTCTACTATGCCCGAAGCAGTGATGTGGAAAAAGACTTCCGGGTGGAACAGACCTCCCTGCGCCGGCTGGTCAGCGAGGCCCTGAAAGCCTACTCCAAGCCGGTCATCCAGGCTGAGGGACAGGTTCGCATGGAGGGGCTGGACGTCCCGGTCTGCGCCGATGTAAAAAGCTGCGTTTTCATCATCGGACAGATCATATCCAACGCTGTCAAATACCGGCAGACCCCCTTCCGGCTGGACTTCTCCTCCGGGGTGACCGAAAACAGCGTCAGCCTGGTGATCCGGGACAATGGCATCGGCATCGACGCCGCCGACCTGCCCCGGATTTTCGACAAAGGCTTTACCGGCGAAAACGGACGCCGCTTCCCCAGGTCCACGGGAATCGGCCTCTATCTCTGCAAAAAGCTGTGCGGCGGGATGAACATCCGGCTGTCAGTCTCCAGCGAAAAAGGCCGGGGAACCGCCGTCACCCTGACCTTTCCCGCCGAAAGCCTGATCCGGGCAGGCAGCCGGGCCTCTACCCTTACATTTCTGTAATGTAAATGTAATCTGACTTCATGGCACATCCTGAGGAAATATGTTATTGTGGAAACATGCAGAAACCCCGCCGGCGGCTGCGGTATATTCCTCAGAAAAGGAGCTGACATCATGAATGAACCGATCTTACAGGTAGATGATATTCAGAAATATTACGGAAACAAAGGAAGCCTGACAAAGGCAGTGGACCATATATCTTTCACGGTGGAAAAAGGGGAGTTTCTGGGCATTATGGGGCCTTCCGGTTCCGGAAAGACCACCCTGCTCAACTGTATCTCCACCATCGACCATGTCACCAGCGGCCACATTTATGTGGACGGCACCGACATCACCGCCCTGCGGGGCGGCCGGCTGTCCGATTTCCGCAGGCGGAAGCTGGGCTTTATCTTTCAGGATTTTAGTCTGCTGGACACCCTGACCGCTTACGAAAACATTTCTCTGGCCCTGTCCATCTCCGGCATCAGGCCCGGGGAAATCCGCAGGCGAGTGCAGGAGACAGCCCGGGCGCTGAATGTGGCGGATGTGCTGTCCAAGTACCCCTACCAGATGTCCGGCGGCCAGCAGCAGCGGGTGGCCGCCGCCCGGGCTATGGTGACCGGCCCGGCCATGGTTCTGGCCGACGAGCCCACCGGTGCTCTGGACTCCCTCTCCTCACGGATGCTGCTGTCCATGCTGGAAGAACTGAATAAGCGCCTCTCGGCCACCATCCTGATGGTGACCCATGACGCCTTCTCCGCCAGCTATTGCCGCCGCATCCTTTTTATCAAGGACGGCCAGCTCTTCCACGAGCTGAACCGGGGCAGCCGCAGCAGGAAGGATTTCTTTATCCAGATCCTGGAGGTGGTCTCTGCGCTGGGAGGTGAGACAAATGACCTTCTGTAAACTTGTCATCCGGAATGTGGGGAAACATCTCCGGGACTACTCCATTTATTTTCTCACTCTCATGCTGTCGGTCAGCCTGTTTTACGCCTTTAATTCCATCTCCGGCCAGCCTGCCTTCACCGGGATGTCCATGACCCGGGCCATGCTGTATGACCAGCTGAGCACCATCCTGTCCGCCCTCTCCCTGCTGCTGGCCGCGGTTCTGGCCTTTCTCATCATTTACGCCAATCAGTTTCTCCTGAAACGGCGCAAAAAAGAGCTGGGCATCTATATGCTCCTGGGGATGAAAAAGGGACGGATCTCCCGGATTTTCGCCGGCGAAACCTTCTGTGTCGGGCTGGCCGCCCTGGCGGCAGGACTGGGCCTGGGACTGGTGATCTCCCAGGGCCTCTCCCTGGTCGCCATGAAACTGTTCGCCGTGGAGCTGAATCAGTTTCAGCCGGTCTTCTCTCCCGCCGCCTTCCGCCAGACAGTCCTCTGCTTTGCCCTGATCTTTTTCATCGTCATGGCATGCAATGTCTGGTCAGTCTCCAGCGTCCGCCTCATCGACCTGCTGACAGCCAGCCGGAAAAACGAGAACATGAAGAAAACCCACCCGGTTTTCCCTCTGCTCTTTCTCCTGCTCTCTCTGGCGCTGATCGCTGCCGCAGCTGTCCTGATCCGCCGGAACGGAATCCTGCCCTCCCGGGACAGCAGTTTTTTCCAGGCCGCGGCTCTGGCCCTGGCTGCCGGCACCTTCCTGTTTTTCTACGCACTGTCCGCTGTATTCATCCGGACAGTGCGGACGGACAGCGCCTTCTGCCTGAAAGGACTGAACACCTTTCTGGTGCGGCAGATCGGCAGCAAAATCCGCACCAACTATTTTATCCTGGCCATTGTCTGCGGTCTGCTCACGGTTACCATCTGCACCGTATCCATCGGCGCCAGCACCGTCTTCGCCATGAACGAGCTGGCTCAAGCCGCCGCGCCCTATGACCTGAATGTGTTATCCGATGTGGAGACAGACGGGGACAGCAGCATCGCGGAATATCTGTCCGGCCAGGGAGTGGAGATCGCGGATTATGCCAGCCGGATGGAGCAGATCAGCCTCTACGACGCAGACATCACTTACGGGGAATTATTTGAAGGGCAGAAATTATCCCTCTGGCCCATCGACGAGCCAGTTCCCGAAACCCAGGTGTGGGTCATCTCCATCACCGATTTCAACCGGGCACTGGCCATGCAGGGAAAAGAAGAGGTTCAGCTGGAGGAAGGGCAGTATCTGATCAACTGCAATTATAAAGGAACCTGGGATTATATCCAGGCCGCCCTGGACAGCCACCCGGCGCTCACCGTCGGCGGCGTCACCCTGGAGCGGGCCTCTGACACCCCGCTCCGGGAAACCTGTTTCATGACCTCTGTGGGAAACAACGACCGGGGCACCCTGATCGTGCCGGACCATGTCGTCTCCAATCTGGAGAAGGATCTCAATATCCTGCTGGTACAGTACAGGCCGGAGGCAAACCCGGATGAAATCCTGGCGAAAATGATTCCCATCGGCCTGGACGAAGCCCACGGCTACCGGTACGCGGAAAAAAATATGATGTATGACGCCTTCTACGGAAGCAATGCCCTGGTCTCCTTCATCTGCTGCTATATCGGCCTGGTATTCCTGCTGATCTGCGCCGCCCTGCTGGCCTTAAAACAGCTGACCGAGACAGCAGACAACATTTACCGCTACGAACTGCTCCGGAAGCTGGGCGCCTCCAAGCGGCAGGTCAGCCGCGCCGTATTCCTCCAGACAGCCCTCTTCTTCGCCCTGCCCCTGGCAGTGGCCGGGCTCTACTCCACAGTACTGGTAGATGAATCCATGAAGGTTGTGGAGGAATTTATGAACATGCATATCTCCGCAAATGTCACCGTCACCATCCTGCTGTTCCTGGCCGTCTATGGGAGTTACTTCCTGGCCACCTGGCTGGCATGCAAACGGATAGCGGAGGAGCAGGGAGTGTACGGCAGATATTAACAATCAGGTTATTTTTCAGAAAACATTTCAGAGTCAGCATCATTTCACTGTTGTTTTCTTCATCATAAGCCATCAGCCGCTTTAGGCCCGGACTTACATAAAACCAGCACCCATTTTCCCTGAATATCTGTGCCAGAAGCAGATCCAGCAGATGGGCTTCGAACAGAATCACCGGTTCTTTTCCGCCTGATACCGCCAGCGCCAGTGCCATACAGGCCTGGCGGTAATACTGCCAGATCTCCTGAAGATCACTGCATTCTCCTCCGATTCCAACTCCAATCTCCTGTATATGGGTGAAGGCTTTCATCTTAGCCGACAGCTCATAAATCTTGATATTCTCCAATGACATATTTACCAGCATCACCACCATGTGATTCATCACCAGGACGTATTGATGGCAAAATACCGTTTTTATCGCTTCCGCACACTCATAAAGCAGCTGATCATGATCATCGGAAAAGGACTGCCTGAACTGAACGCAGATCACCCTGTAGCAATGTCCGCATTTCCACCCGCAGGCCCGCAGCACCGTGTCATATTCCTTTTGATAAGGCAGATGGGCTGCCAGCATATTTTCCAGCATTTCTTTCATTTTCTGGGAACCGGAGCCACGGAAGGAATAATCTTTTTTCAAAAGCTGTCTGACATATTTTCCCGCCCATTCCATCAGCGCATAATCCGCCTCCATTGGTCGCCGGTACACATCCTCGAAAAAAATACATCCTCTGAAATAGTCATCATCAAACAAATTATATACAATGCCTCCGGAACCATAGATGGGAACAGCCGCGTCGCAGTACAAGGCACATCTGGGTTTATACACCATAGAAAAAGCAGGGTCTGCGTAATTGACATTCCGCTCATCCTCCGGATAGTACCCCAGTTTTTCATGATATTGGTACCGCTCCAGAAATTCGGGACGTTCCGGATCGTATTTTACAAAAAAGAATTCATCATAAGGCCCGGTACAGTAAATCGGATTCTGAAAAATCTCAAAAAGCACATCTCCGATTTCCGACCACGGTTCTTTATCCAGCATAGCGCTGTGAATACGGCTCTCATAATCAGAAAAAAGATCGAATACACCGGCAATCCGGTCAAACAGCGCCATCCTGTCTGTATCGGCCGGCAGGCACAGAAGCTCCAATATTCCGTAGTGAAGAAAGGATCTACTGCTTCTAAATATGAAGGGAGCCTGCAATGGATCGAAGACGCGGGAATCATCACCCGATGTTATAAACTCTCCATCACAGAACTTCCTCTAGACGGAAACGCAGAAAAAGATACTTTCAAAGTGTATATGAAGGACTGCGGCTTATTTGTCAGTATGCTGGAAGATGGAACCCAGTATGATATTCTGCAGGGAAATCTTTACGGATACAAGGGCGCTGTTTTTGAAAATCTGGTCGCCGATATTTTGGCGAAAATAGGACGCAAACTCTATTATTTCCGCAAAGATTCAGGGCTGGAAGTGAATTTGGGGGATTATAATGTCGGAAGATCGGAGCAGATCTTAACCCTTCCCCTGTATATGGCATTTTTTCTGCGGGCCCTTTGACCTGCCCGCAGGCTTTCTGCCATTCTCCTACAGAATCGACGGCTTCACAAACTTCCGGTACACCGCATATCCCTTAGGGAAAATGTACTGCATCCGTATCTCCAGCCGCACTTTCCAGGTCACCCGGAACCTGCGGTGGAGCATGAAAATCACCGGATAGTCGGAAACGGTATTCCGCCGCAGCTTCCTGTTCTTCCACAGGAAAGGCCCCAGGCCGCAGGGCAGGCCGAACTGGGTGGCGTCCCGGTAGCCTCTGACGCCCTGTTTTTTAGACACCACGCTCCAGATCGACTGGTCATGGCGGTGGTCCACAAAGCCCTCATAGTTCTCCGCACCCAGCCTGTTGGGGGCGTCTGTGATCAGTTCATCCTGCTGGGCATATTTCAGCCATTCTTCGATCACCCGAACGGAACGGGCTGTTTTTTTCACCACAATGGTTCCCGCCATCCGCTGGGGGCTGCGGGTATATTCCTCCCGGTCAGCCTCCAGAGCGATAAACACATCCCGCTTCGTATACTCATATTCCATGTGGGGAATCTCAAAGGCCATCAGATCCTCCCCCTGCCGTTCCATAGCCCGGATCAGCTTTTTCACGGAGTTTACATAATAAATCCCGGCATCGCAGTAAACCAGATAGTCTCCCTCTTTCAGTTCTTTTAATGTCCTGCTGATGAAATAGGGCTTCCACAGCCAGTATCCGTTCCCTCTGGGCTGGGAGAGAATCCGTTCGTTTTTTTTTCGGAATTCCGGGTCGATGTCGGATATCAGGTACTGATATACCCGGTCCGCGCCCCCTTTTCTTCTGGCGGTTCCGGCCTGAAACTCCATAGCCTGCCGGTACCGCTCATCTCCGCAGCTGACTGCCGCAATCATAACTCCACCTCCATCGCCTGCCACCCTTCGAAATCCCGCGTCCTTCTGTCTCCACTGCGGGTGTAGCGGTCCGGATAGACCACACGGCGGCCGGGGTTCTGATTCAGCAGCCCCGCCCAGGTACTGAAGGTGGAATTGGCGATAATATTGTGGCGGCACATGCTCATCAGCTGCATGTCCCGGAAGCTGTCCCCGCCCCGGTTATGGGAGATAATCTCCTTATGGTCCAGCCAGGAAAAAGCTTCCCCGGCATATTCCCTGTCATCGGAAAAGAGAAAGAACCGGTCTCCCTCCGTATGCTCTCTGATCCAGGCCACAGCCCGCTTATAGTAATCCATGGTCAGGATATCGAACTGGCTGCCCACATAGTCTCCCCGGCGGACATGGATGCTGACAGAGGCGCTGTCCCGGATCTGCTCTGCCGCCTCCCGGTTCTTCTCATCCCGTATTTCGGGAAAGACGAAATCCTGCTGCAGCTGAGGCAGGATAGCCTTATAATAATTTTCATTCTCCCAGTACCCTCTCACGCTCCAGTCCTTTCTCACATCCAGATGAGTCAGCTTCTGGAATACCGCCTCATTATACCGGCACTGGTCGCAGAGAATGCTCTCATCAATAATCCGGTAGGTGCCCAGTCGGCGGCTGACAGCGTCAGCCTTCCGGTTATACCATACCCGGAACCGCTCCAGCTTCTGCATCAGGCGGGAATCTGACCAGATGGGGATACCGCCGCCGGTGCGGAAAATCTCCCGGTTATCCGCGATTTCCAGATGAAAAGGAGAGCCGGGATGCTCAAAAATCCGCTTCAGCTCAAAGCCCTGGTGGGCGCTGTACAGGCGGAAGCGGGTAATATCCGCCTTAATCTCTGTATCCGGGTAGGTCAGGGACAGCAGTTTATACATGCCGTACTGGTACATCTGGTTCCCCAGCCCGCTGGTCATCATCACAATTATCATACTGTTCCGTCTCCTTCTGTTCCGTCTCTTCCCGCAGGCAGCCCGGCGTCCCTGTCCAGCAGGTCCAGAAGCCTGGCGGACTGGTCTGTGGTCACTTTTCTCACAAACAGCTCCTCCCGCTGCCGCAGGAAATCATAATCATCCTCTGTAAATACCCGGATCAGTTTCGGATATTCAAAATAGTGAAGATTCCGCCAGTTCACCAGATACCGCTGTTCCGGCTCAGGGCCCTTCATGGCGGTGCGGGCCGAATAGGGTGAATTGTGCACGATGCTGGCGAAAAAGGTTTCATCACAGGGGAATATATGACTGTAGTACCGGGAAAATCCCGGATGCTCCCGGACAAAATCCAGAATATAGCGGGCGCAGCCGGCTGTCAGGGCCCACTGGGCGCTGCCCCAGCAGCAGGGATAGGCCTGTCCCTGTTCCCGGTACACGCCGGAGCGCAAATACAGGGGATGGCGGTCGTTCAGCCGGTTCCAGGCCCTGGCGGGCAGGCTGTCATTCAGCAGCCAGTACCGGCGGCATTTCTCAGCATGATAGGAGTCGCGGGAGCCGGCGATGCGGCAGGCCCGGATAAATTCCGTATCCGGCCGCTGCCGGAAGAAAGCCAGGATCTCCTCATTTGATTTCAGCGGATAATCCAGTCCCTGAAGCAGAACCAGGCGGTCGCAGCCCTCCTCCAGAGCCGCCTCCATCAGCGACAGCTCTGCCCGGACCGTACCGAACCGGCCCCACCGGCAGTCCTGGCGTCTGTCCGTCAGACAGACCCGGGGCAGGCCGGCGGCAGCCTGGCGGAAGGGCTCTGCTTCCACCTTGCTGTCCACATGAATCCAGACGGAAAAATCCTCCGTCCGGCTCAGCCGCCTGGCCAGCCGCCCGATATGTTCAGGGTCTGTATGACATAATATCAGAAATCCAATCTTCATCTTCCCACCTCAGCTGTCCTTTAAGCGACGGCAGTCTCCGGCTCGTCTGTTTTCGGCAGCTTCTTTCTCACAATCAGGAAATATACCACATGGCACACAATGGTCAGCACCCAGGACACCGGATAGGACAGGAACAGGATGTCCCAGGAGCGGTCCACAGCAAAAACCGTATATACCCACAGCACCCGCAGGGCGCAGGAGCCCACCAGAGAACTGACCATCGGCACCAGCGAAAATCCCATGCCCCGCAGACTTCCCACCAGGGTATCCATTACGCCGCACAGGCAGTACAGGCTGCACACCATCTGAAGCCGGCGCATCCCAAAGGCGATCACCTCAGGGTCCGAGGAATAAATTCTCAGCAGAATGGGCCCCAGGGCCACAGTCCCCAGTCCCAGGATCAGCCCGATCGTCAGCGTAACCCCCAGGCAGGTTCCCAGGATCCTGTTGATCCTGCTGTACTTTTTCCCGCCCACATTCTGGCTGGTAAAGCTGAGGCAGGCCTGGTAAACCGCGTTCATCGCGGTATAGACAAAGCCTTCCAGATTGTTTGCGCTGGTAGATCCTGCCATGGCGATGGAACCGAAGGAATTGACCGCTGACTGAATCAGTACGTTGGAAACGGAAAAGATGGCGCTCTGGATGCCTGCCGGAAGTCCGATCCCGATGATCTGCGCCGCCTTATGGCGGTTAATCCGCATCTTTGACCAGGAGACCTTCATCGCTCCCTGGCTCTTCATCAGCGTCAGCAGCACCAGCACAGCAGAGAGACACTGGGAAATCACCGTCGCCAGCGCCACTCCGGCCACGCCCAGACCGAAGGAAATCACAAACCAGAGATTCAGGATCACATTCAGCACGCCGGCGGCAAACAGATAATAGAGCGGTCTCCTGGTGTCTCCCGCCGCCCTGAGGATGGCGCTGCCGAAATTGTAGAGCATAAACGCCGGCATCCCGGCGAAATAAATTCTCAGATACAGGGCAGACTGGCTCAGCACATCATCAGGCGATCCCATCAGCTGAAGCATGGGCCTGGCCAGGCCGATCCCGGCGAAAATCAGAAATACGCCGCTCACCAGGCTCATCACAATCGCCGTGTGAACTGTCTGGGACAGATCTCTGTCTGCCTTGCTGCCATAATAACGGGCAGCCAGTACATTCACACCTACAGAGAGTCCCACGAACACATTGGTAATCAGCTGAATCAATGAGGACGTGGAGCCAACCGCGGCCAGTGCCTGGCTGCCCACATACCGCCCTACCACCACAATATCCGCCGCGTTGAACAGCAGCTGCAGAATATTGGACAATACCAGCGGCAATACGAACCGCAGAATTTTTCCCAGAAGCGGCCCGTGACACATGTCGATCTCATAGCTTTTTTTCATTGTTTTTCACGCAGGGCGAACCGACACACCCTGCACTCCTCCTTTTTGCTTTTTCATTTTTTATCAGACAGTATCATTCCTCACCGGAGGCGGGGATACCCCATCTCCCCGCTCCCATGTTAAGGCCAGTATAGTTGATTCTTATCCCGCTGTCAATCCGTTAAATAATAATGCAGATCATGCCGCCGTTGCTGTCGTTGATAACCTTCTGCAGGGCTTCCTGAAGCTTCTGCTGACACTCGTCAGTCATCTGGGCCACCTTGGCCTGAATGCCGTCCTCCACAATCTGTTCGATAGATTTTCCGAAAATATTGGTCTCCCAGATCCCGTTCTCCACCGCTGCCTGGCTGCGGATATACTGGAGGAGATCCTGGGCCTGCTGCTCGCTGCCCACAATCGGGGCGATCTCTGTCTCGATCACCGATTTCATCAGGTGGATGGAGGGCGCCTCCGCCCGCATCTTCACACCGTATTTGTTCCCATGCTTGATCACCGAGGGTTCATCCAGAACGATCTCATCCCGCTCCGGGATCACCACCCCATATCCCTTATAGCGGACCGCATCCATGGCGTCCCGCACTTTTGCGTAGGAATCCCGCAGCTGGGAAAAATCTTTCAGCGTTCTCATCAGCTGATATTCTCCGGTCACCGGAATACCGGTATACTCCGAGATAATCTGATAGTACAGCGACGGCTTCATCTCTACCTGGAGCGATACCGTCCCCTGAGACAGATCTTTCCGGTCCAGTTTCAGCGATTCTACCTCTTCCAGTTCTGCTGTGATATTCTCCGGCCCGGCATCTTTCATATATGTAATCCTGCTGATCACGTTTCTGGCCATCTCCATCACTCTGGCCTTCAGCCAGTGGGAAGCCGGCAGAATCTCCAGCCATTTGGGGATGTGGAAATTCACCTGAGATACAGGGAACTCTCTGAGTACCTCCTCCATGATATGGCAGATATCCTCCTTTTTCAGCTGTTCACAGTTCACCGGCAGCACTGACACCTGGTACCTCTGGGCCAGTTCCTGAGCCATGCGCCCTGTCTCCTCCGAATAGGGACGGCTGGAGTTCAGGAGAATCACAAAAGGTTTTCCCAGCTTTTTCAGTTCCTGAACTGTCCGTTCTTCCGCTTTTTCATAGGCGTCCCGCTGAATTTCTGAGAAGCTCCCATCCGTGGTCACTACCACTCCAATGGTGGAATGGTCATTAATCACCTTTTTCGTACCGATTTCCGCCGCCTGAGTAAAAGGAATCTCATAGTCAAACCAGGGTGTTTTTACCAGCCGTTCCTCATCATTCTCGATATGGCCGGCCGCCCCCTCCACCATATAACCCACACAGTCAATCAGCCGGAGATTCACTTCCACATCCGGGCTGATGGCGATCTTGGCCGCTTCCTTGGGGATAAACTTCGGTTCCGTAGTCATAATGGTTTTTCCGCCCGCACTCTGAGGAAGCTCATCCCGGGCTCGCTCCCTGCTGTGGACATCCTCCATGTTCGGAAGCACCATCAGATCCATAAACCGCTTGATAAACGTAGACTTGCCGGTGCGCACCGGCCCCACAACCCCTATGTAAATATCCCCTCCGGTCCTCAGCTGGATATCTTTATAAACATTGAATGGCTCCATAAAAAAACCCCTTCCACATATGCTGTTACAATATATGCGAAGGGGGTTTGAATCATTCTATTTCTTTATGCAGGAGGGGGGATTTTTCTTCAGGAACTCCATGATGGCGTCGTAATGTTCCGGCACATGGGGGTAACTGCAGCCGGTGCAGTCCTTGATGATCTTTCCCTCCTTTGTTTTCACAAACTTCGGCGTACCCAGGCATTTCTCCAGGCTGTTCATGGGACAGTAGCAGAACAGGCAGTTAAAATCTTTCCCTTCCATCCCCTCATGACAGGGGAAATATTTACACGCTGTGTTGCAGAAATAACGATAGCTGTTTTCCATATAAGTCACCTCTATAAACTGATATTCTGATAATCCGACTCTGTATTTCGCTCCAGGTATCTGCGGATCCCCTCATGCTCCGGCTGCTCCAGACCAGGATCTTTACAGGCCAGGGTCTTTGCGGCCGCCGAGGCGTCCTTGAGCACATTGGCGTCTGTAAAGATATCGCCGATCTCAAATTCCATCACGCCGCTCTGGCGGACGCCGAAAAAATCTCCCGGCCCCCGCAGCTTCAGATCCTCCGAGGCGATGTAGAAACCATCGTTGGAATGATTCAGGATCTCCAGCCGCTTCTGGCTGTTCTGGCTGTCAGACCGGTTGATAAAGATACAGTAGGACTGGGCCTTTCCCCGTCCTACCCGGCCCCGCAGCTGATGGAGCTGGGCCAGCCCGAACCGCTCCGCGTTCTCGATCACCATTACTGTAGCATTGGGCACATTGATGCCCACCTCTACCACAGTTGTTGAGACCAGCACCTGAATCTTTCCCGCGGCAAAGTCCTCCATCAGCTGATTCTTCTCTTTTGCTTTCATCTTTCCGTGAAGACAGGCCACTACCACAGCCGCAGGGAGATAGTGACGTACCGTCTGGATATAATCCGTGACATTCTCTCCCTCCACTGCCTCGCTTTCTTCTACCATCGGGCAGATGACATAGGCCTGATGGCCTATGTCCACCTGACGCCTCACGAACTGATAGACCGACTCCAATCTGTCCGGCCCCACGACACAGTTCTTAATAGGCAGGCGGCTGGCAGGAACCTCATCGATCACAGAGATATCCAGGTCTCCGTATAAGATGATGGCCAGCGTCCGGGGAATTGGCGTAGCGCTCATCACCAGGGCATGAGGTTCCTGCTGTCCCTCTCCCTGAGCTCCCTTTCCTGCCAGAGTCTGGCGCTGACGCACACCGAATCGATGCTGTTCATCCGTCACCACCAGCGCCAGACGGTGGTAATCCACTCCCTCCTGAATTAAAGCATGAGTTCCCACAATAATATCCGCTTCGTGGTCACGGATTCGCTGGCAGGCCAGCCGCTTCTCCTTTGCAGTCATGGAGCCGGTCAGCAGTTCCACCCGGACCGGCAGATCATTCTCCCGGATCAATGCGGTAAAGGACTCATAATGCTGCTGGGCCAGCACCTCTGTAGGCGCCATCACAGCGCCCTGACAGCCATGCTCCGCCACTTTCAGCAGAGCCAGAAAGGCAATGATGGTCTTTCCCGATCCCACGTCCCCCTGGATCAGGCGGTTCATCAGCCCTTCTCCTTCCATATCATGAAAGACCTCCTCCAGCGTACGCTTCTGGGCGCCGGTCAGGGCATAGGGCAGCCGGGACAGCACCTGCTCCACATACCGGCTGCCGGTCAGGGAAAAGGGATTGGCCTTCTTCTCACGGTGTTCCCGCAGCTGCCGCACCTGAAGGATAAAAAAGAAAAATTCATCGAACACCAGCCTCCTCCTGGCCAGCCGCAGCTGATTTTCATCATCGGGAAAATGGATCTGGCGCACAGCAAAATTTTCCTCAGCCAGTTGATATTCCTTCCTGATCCAGTCCGGCAGCGGATCCTTTCTGTCCGGCATCTGCTCCAGCGCCCGGGCCACTGCCTGAGAAATAGTTTTTGAGGTCAGTCCTTTGGTCAGGCTGTATACCGGCCGCAGACGACCCTGGAGACTCTCATAATTCTCCGGTGTATACATCAGCGGCTGCTCCATGGTCAAACCGGAACGGGTTCTTGACACCCGTCCGCGGAATACATACACACTCCCGGGTTTCAGGGCATTTTTCAGATAGGGCATATTGAACCAGCTCAATCGCAGTGTCCCGCTCACGTCCCGGCCGGAAGCATTCACGATCTGCAGGTTTTTCACCCGGGTCACGGATACATTTCCGATCAGCTGAACCAGCACCGCCTGAGTCCTGCCCTCTGCCAGCTGGCCGACGCTGACCGGCAGGTCAAACCGCTCATATGTACGGGGATAATCATGAACCAGATCCTCCAGCGTCTTAATGTTCAGTTTTTCAAAAAGGGCAGCGGTTTTTGCACCGATGCCCTTTAATGCCGTCACAGAAGAGCTGCCGGACATTTTTGTCATCTCCTTTGCCAGTTCTGGTGAACAGACAATACACGAAATTTCTTTTATTCTACAGAAATAATGTAGTAGTAAATCGGCTGTCCGCCATTATGGAGTTCCATATCACAGCCGGAATATTTCTCCTGCGCCTTCTCATAAAGAGCCTGCGCCTCGTCCTCATTGATGTCGCTGCCATAGTAAATGGTAATCAGTTCTGAATCATCATCTACCATGGTATCCATCAGATCCAGCGCTGTCCGCTCGATGCTGCTGCCCACGGCGGCGATAGTGTGATCATCAATACCCATAATATCTCCCTCATGGATTTCCTTTCCGTCCACAAAGGTATTCCGCACCGCATAAGTAATCTGACCGGTCTTTACATGCTCCAGCTCCTCGGCCATCGCCTCGGCGTTTTCCTCCGGACTCCGGTCCGGCGCAAAACTGATGACAGCGGCAATACCCTGGGGAACTGTCTTGGTCGGAACCACAATAATCTCCTTATCCTCTGTCAGAGTCTTTGCCTGCTGAGCCGCCAGGATGATATTTTTGTTGTTGGGCAGGATAAAAATCGTCTCCGCATTTACCTGGCTGATGGCATTCAGCATATCCTCTGTGCTGGGGTTCATCGTCTGGCCGCCGGCAATCAGATAGTCCACGCCCAGATCCCGGAAAATAGCGTCCATGCCCTCGCCGATGGATACCGAGATAAAGCCGTAGGGTTTTCTGGGCGCCTCTGTCTGTTTCTGCTCCGCCTGTTTCTGCTCCTCTGCCAGACGCTGTGCATCCTTAATCAGCTTCTCCTGATGTTCTTCCCGCATATTGTCAATCTTTATCCGGGACAGGGAACCATACGTCAGCGCCTTCTGGATCGCAAGTCCCGGATCATTGGTATGCACATGGATCTTTACAATATCATCATCTGATACCAGAACGATGGAATCACCGATAGATTCCAAATAATCCTTCAGCTTCTGTTCTTCTCCGCTGTCATAATGTTTTTCGATATTAATGATGAACTCTGTACAATATCCGAACTTGATATCTGCCTCAGCCGTATCAGGAACCTGCCGGCTGTCCGAAGAAGCCGGTGCGGCACCCTCCTCAAAGGACATCTCCACTTCTTTTCCGATCAGGCAATTATAGGCACCCTTCAGCGCCTGCATCAGTCCCTGGCCGCCAGAGTCCACCACACCGGCCTCCTTCAGCACCGGAAGCATCTCTGGAGTTTTGCTCAGCACCAGGTCGCCCTCTTCGATAATCAGCCGAAGCATTTCCTCCAGATCATCGGTCTGCTCTGCCAGCTGGGCCGCTTTCTCCGCCATACCCTTCGCCACTGTCAGGATTGTGCCTTCCTTCGGCTTCATAACAGCCTTGTACGCTGTTTCGACAGCTCTCTGAAAAGCTGCCGCCATAACACCGCCGTTAATCTCCTCTACTTTTTTAATCTCTTTCGTGAAACCTCTTAACAGCTGAGACAGGATTACGCCGGAGTTGCCTCTGGCTCCCCTTAAAGAACCGGATGAAATCGCTTTTGCAAGTGTTTCCATCGTCAGGGATTCCAGCCCTTGCACCTCCCTGGCCGCAGACATAATCGTCATCGTCATATTTGTCCCTGTATCGCCGTCAGGCACAGGAAACACATTTAATTCATTAATCCACTCTTTATTCAGCTCCAGATTTTTCGCCCCGGATAAAAACATCCGCTTCAGCAAATCTGCATCAATCTTCTTGACAGCCACTGTCCAATATCCTCCTTAAAACTAATCTATTACCCGCACGCCTTCCACGTAGATATTGATCTTCTCTACCGGCGCGCCTGTAAATTCTTCTACTTTATATTTGACATTTTCGATCAGGTTGTCAGCCACAGCAGAAATGCTGACGCCGTAAACCACAATCACATGAAAATCTATGGTAATCTGATTGTTATCTACTGTCACATTCACACCATGGGTCAGGCTGTCTTTCTTCAGAAGCTTTACCAGGCCATCCTTCATACTGATTGCCGCCATACCCACAATTCCGAAACATTCAATCGCCACAGAACCAGCATAGCGGGCAATGACTTCTGTATCAATAAGGATTTCACCTAATTTATTGTAGATTCGACACTTCATATTCTTTCCTCCCTGCATTATATTCTGTAAAAGCCGAAAAAAGCCGGCCTTCATTATACTATAGAAGCCTGCGCTGGATTTACATACTTGTTAGTATTATAACCGCTCAAGAGAAAATTTTAAAGGAGATTTTTCAATTTTTCGAACAAAAATATAACCGTTCAGTCATGCAGGCCACAGACTGCCTGCTTCTCAGGCTATCCGCTGCCGCGCAAATTCTTTCTGTGGATCAGCAAATATCTGTTCACGCAGGCACAAGATGAGTCCGTCAGGGAAAGAAGCCGCCCTGGGACATGATGCTCACCTGACAGGTTTATCGCGCAAAAACTGCCGTTGAGGGAATGTGAGTTCCCACAGCGGCAGTTTTATTTTTATTGAATCAAAGTCATAATCCTTTTTTAAAAAGACAAATTTGTCCGTTGTCTGCAATAAAATCAGAACATGATTTTCTCTTCTAAGCGGCTGTCCTTGATCTCATCCAGACTATGACCAAATTTCTCAACATTGTAACGGTCGATTTCTTCACTCAGCACAGCATATACGCCTGGATAAACAGAGCCGGGGCCGCCCTGCGCGATACAAGGAATGAAATACTTATTTCCGCATTCATCCAAAGTCCTGTATACAACGTCATGGATAGCTTCGCGATTCCATCCTTCATAGTCCACCAGCATGTTTTCGATGCCGCCCATAAAAGAGATTTTTCCGCCATACTTTTTGATCAGTTCAGGCAAATTATTGGTAGAGAAGCAGCCCTGCCAGATATCAATGCCCATATCAATCATAGCCGGTACAAGGGTAGCCGCATAGCTGTCGGAATGATGGATCACAAGTTCTACGCCGTGAGCATGATAGTATCCGTAAATTTCCTTATAAGGCTCTACAAAGAAATCCTCAAACATAGCGGGAGACATAAAGGTAGAAGTCTGTCCGCCCCAGTCATCATGATGAAACAGGGTATCCGGCTGTAATTTTTCACAGATCAGTTCAGCCAGACGCAGCTCATACTCGGTCAGGTATTTAATCAGATCATGCATCTCATCGGGATACATCGCCAGGTTCATCAGCGTTGCGGAGATTTCACCCAGGTGATGACACTGCTCGAACAGACCGGGAGCAACAAAGGCTGCCTTCAAAGCCTTGGTCGTATCAACTGCATCGTACTGCTCTTTAAACATCGCCCATTCTTCCTCAGGGAAATCCAGCGAAGGAGCATGAACATATTCCTTCCAATTTTCGATATCTTTGATTACAACCTTTTCCGGTGTATGAACCGGGAAGCCTGCCGGAACATTTTCCGGAAAGCTGTAGGTTACACCCCAGGCGTTTGCGCAGTCAGCCTCACCCTTTTTCGGACGGGGGCTGTGCAGTCCTGTCGGATTCATACAAAGCTTAATAAATTCGTACTGATTCACGAAACGATCCGGATTGCCTCCACGGATACATTCCAATAAGTTTTCTCTCGCTGTTAACATATGAAAATCCTCCTTAAAAAAATATTTGCTTTAAATAACTTAACATGTATGTAACTTACACCTGCCTGCGCATCCTGATTTCACCGATTCAGAAGCCTCCTTCACAGAGATGCTGACATTAAAACCGGTAATGCCAAGTATGGGTGAAAATCAGCAGTCCTCTGTTGATCACGCCTGCATTTCAGCGCCTTAACCTTATTCATGATGAATTTTATATAAACATTATAAAGCTTTTTTTAAAAAAAGCCTTCATACCAAAGATGCGAAAAATATATGTGCAGGCAGAAAAAAAATCACACTACCGTATCATATGATGATCTTCACCATCCCCAAAGCCCGGCCGAAAAAACATTCCCAGACGGCTGCTGACTGTCATAAATCAAGTATAGCACAAATCTTTACTTCCAGCTACCTTTGCTGATGTGCGATAAAAAAAAGAAGTAATAGAAGTGTAAAAATTTTGGTTTGGCGATTCAAATATAACACAGAAAAGCTTATCCTCGCTTTTTTAATATTTAGCTGTAACACATGTATCGTAACCCTGCAAACAAAATTTTAATATCTTTTAATTTTCTCTTGCAATTCCGGTCAATATCTGGTATGATATTTAACGTTATGGGTCAAGGGTACTGGCTTGACCAAATTTATTGAAGGAGGTGCAATGATGGCTAAATGTGCTATTTGTCAGAAGGGCGCTCATTTCGGCAACGCAGTGAGTCACTCTCATAGAAGATCAAATAAAATGTGGAAATGCAACGTAAAATCTGTAAAGGTTAAAGTAAACGGAGCAGCAAAAAAAATGTACGTTTGTACATCCTGCTTAAAATCCGGTTTAGTCGAGAGAGCTTAATTGCACCGGTTTTTGTTTTGTACGGATTTCCAGAAACCCGTCCGCATATGTCGGACGGGTTTTTTGCGCGATACGACCGGCACCTGTCATACAGGTCAATGATTATTTTCTCTCCGCCAGTATTTTTTCATTAAACCGCTCCACAAACTCCTTTGAATTTGCCCATGAAAAGGAACCGTCCCCACGCAGAAAATCATATCCGGACAGCTCATACAAAGCCATGGCGCATATATATTCATACATCCCGGCATTGGGGCTCTTGTAGATAATCCAGTACAGCGGCTTCATGGCAGAATCACCCATCTCAACCACTCTTTGATATCGCTCGCTTTCGAAAACCCTTACAAAACCCTCAGATAAAACAATTTCCGGATTTTCCCGCTCCTCTTCCACCGTCTCTTCAACCAGCGCCTGCAATTCCGCCGCAACCGTTTCCAATACATCGATATCAAGATTTTCCAGAAACAGTGTTTCATCCACACCATTTTCCGTAATCTCCGGCCAATCCAGCCTGTCCTCTTTCACCGTCTCCGGCGTTTCATCGGCTTCATCCGGCAGGCCGGTTTCCATCCGCACCGCCTCTTCCGAATGATTCATCCTTTCTGATTCCGTATTTTCCGAACCTTTACGGTGACAGGCCGCGCCAGACATCTCGAATAATATAAAACAGGCCATGACCACGACAGCAGAACACCTTTTCATGACATACTACTCCCCATTAATTTGCCTCACTGTTCCCTGCCGCTATTATAATATATAACAGCTGACTTTACCACTTGTTTTTGTTCCTTCACACATCCGGTTGACAGGAAAAGTCAGGCGCGCAGCGGCTCGGAACTGCCGGACGGGGAGACAACGCTTTGGGGCACAGCGCCATAGGGGCGGGACATTCTGCCGCATATGAAGGCCCGATTTACAGGTACTTGCAGATTACGACATGATTTCTCAGGCGGAAATCGGTTTACAAAACCGATTTCCGAGGACTTCCTGAGGGAAAAGCATCAGGCTTTTCCCGAAGATAAGTCCGGTCCTGAAAAATCATGTCGTAATCTGCTTAGTACCTGTTCGGGCCGGGAATCAAGCGGCAGAATGTCCCGCCCCTATGGCGCTGTGCCCCAAAGCGTTGTCTCCCCGTCCGGCAGTTCCGAACCGCTGCGCGCCTGACTTTTCCGTCCGGATGGATGACAGCCCACGAATAAAAACATATATCTTATTGACAGCAGAACAGCTGATATCCTGCCACCAGGCACCCGATAATAAACAACAATGTAGTAAGCGTCTTCGGAAGAAACAGCATTAACGCCATCCCCGCACCAAAACAGAACAATATCAGGCCGCAGATCCGCTTCATATCTTCCTCCTTGCAAAGTACTGTTATATTGTATGCGGGATTTTCCATCTTTTTCCTGGCAGGCTTATTTTTTATCGAGCCCCTGCACATCAATTACAGGTTTTCCTTCTTCGCCTCCGCCTGCTTCACGGCGTCCACCGCTTCCTGGTCGCTCACCTGCTGGGAGCCGTCGGTGTTTTTCACAAACTGGTTGACCAGATCCGGCACCATATCCAGAATCTTCGCCACGGTATCCTGATTTTTGATATTTACCAGGCGGGTAGTTCCATTTTGAATCACCAGCACCGCGCTGGGGGTGATCTTTCCGCTCATACCGCCGCCGGCGCCGCTCTTTCCGTTGTTCCCGGTTGCCCCTGCGCCGCATCCGAAGGTCACATCTACCAGCGGCAGGATCGTGGCTCCGTTCAGCTGGATCGGGTCGCCCACCACGGTTTTTGTGGTCACAAAGCTCTCCATGCCCTTAAACAGAGACTCCACTGTGGATGCAAAATGATTTGTTTCTGCCATATTATGTCCTCCTTAATACTTTCTTCAACATATTCCGGAAGCCTTTGTCCAGCAGCAGTCTGGCCCCCTTGGCCATCAGCGTTCCTGCCCGTACCCGGCCTTTTGCGTACAGATTCCCTTCCAGAACTTCCTGTTCAAATTCCGGCACCAATTCTACATTCTTATGATAGTATGCGTAAAACATCGAGGCATATCCCAGAACTTTCCCGGTCCAGTAAGGATCTTCAAATCCGAACCTGAGATACAGCCGCAGCTTCCTGGGGCGGATATGGCGGAATACCCCGCCAGCCTGCCTCCACAGCAGGTGCAGCAGCTTCTGATTTTCCTCGTCCTGCATAAAAGCAGTCAGTTTTTCCTTTTTTTCAGCCAGGTTTACGGCCCCTTTTTTCAGCTTTCCGAAAAATTCTCTGACCGACCGGACGAGACTCTGCATACGTTTCCATACAAATGTTATGCCGAAGGATTTCCCTTTCTTCGCCGAACCGGTATCCTGACTGCCGGTATGTTTCTCTGCATCCGCCCATTCCCAGGCAGAGGCTCCTGACTCATCAGCATCGTCCGGTACTTCGGCTGTTTCTGAGTCCTCTATCCTTTCAGCATCTTCCGCCTCGTCTGTCCGGAATTCTTCCCTCTCCTGCCCTTCCGTCCACCAGGCCTCAGAGTCTTCTGTCTCCTGCTTTTCCGCCTCATGCTCTGTCTCCCACACAGCGCTGCCGTCTTTCTTTTCTCCCTGCTCTCCTTTTTTCCGGCCTGTTTTCTCTTTGCCCAGTTCCATTCCCAGGAGCCGGATCTTAACGGCAAAGGGGCCGGCATCAGGATGATATTCCGCAGAAACGGACAGCAGATGAAGGAGCCAGGTAACCCGCAGGCTGACATCCGGCTTCTTCTCCAGCACCGATGCCTCAATCCGGTAGCGCACCGGAACCAGGAGAATCGCCGCCAGAGCCAGCAGAAACAACAGCAGCAGTGCCAGCAGCAAAATTCCCAGCCCCTTCAGTATCAGCAGAATTACATGAACCATCCTCAGTCCTCCTCTGCTGTCTTTTTCTGATGCCGCGGCATTTCTGAATGATTGCCTGCGGCATATAACAACTGATAGTATTCCCTGACATGACAGTTTCCAGTCGCCTGCCAGGCTTCTTCCACCAGCCGGACTGTCAGTTCCACTGCCTGCTTTCGTCCCGCAGCCATACCGATCACCGTCACATGGCCGCGGGGGAAATAAAGATTCAGCAGCGCATAGGCGGGATAAAGCTCCAGCTGATTTTTCTCTCCCTCCGGCAGCACAATCAGCCACAAATTTCTCACCTGGCAGCCTCTGTTCAGCAGAAGCTGATTCCGCCTGATCTGCCTTTCAGGAATTCCCTTTGTATACAATGGTTCCAGCCAGCTGAAATTCATCCCCGCTCCTTCTATTTCCGAAAATAATTCAACATGCATCTTCTGGCCAGATCCAGAGCGGCTGATGCCGCATACTCCCGGATTTTTTCCCGGCTGCCGCTGAAAGTATATTCTTTCACAGTCGTTTCGCCCCGCAGCCAGCAGCCGATATAGACCCTGCCCACAGGAATTTCCTTTGTGCCGCCTCCAGGACCGGCGATACCTGTGACAGAGACACAGAGATCGCTTTTATTGGCCGCGGCACCACCGGCTGCCATCTCCAGGGCAGTCTGCTCACTGACTGCCGTATATTTTTTCAGCGTCCCCTTTTTCACACCCAGCAGCGTATGCTTGGCCTGGTCTGAATAGGTTACAAAACCTTCCGAAAAGAAAGCGGACACCCCCGGGACATTGACCAGACGGGAAGCCACCATCCCTCCTGTACAGGACTCGGCGGTGGTCATGGTCAGCCCGTGTTTTTTCAGCAGTTTTACCACTGCCATCTCCAGGGTTACCTCCGGCTTCACCGTATAAACGCTGTCGCCGAACCGGCGTTTCAGTTCCTTTACACAGGGTTTCAGCAGCTTTTTCCCTTCTTTTTCCCCAGGCGCACTGGCTGTCACCCGAATGTGAACCTCATTGTTTTTCGCATAGGTGGCAATAGTAGGATTGGTCTGGGCGTCCACCAGATCCAGCACCATTGTCTCTGCCAGGCTTTCACCCACGCCGCACACTTTCACCAGGGCAGAGGTCAGTGTCTGACCGCTCTTTCCCATCAGATAGGGCCGGACAGAATCCATGAACATGGGCTTCATCTCACCCGGAGGGCCGGGCAGAAGGATGGCGGCCTTCCCGTTTTTCTCCATCACCAGTCCCGGCGCAGTGCCGTTGCTGTTGGGAAGAATCCAGCAGGTTTCCCGCTGTGTGTCTCCTGTCCCGTCGAAGGGCTTTGCTCCCTGAGGCACCATCGCCTGCTTATATACGTTGTCAGTCATCTGAAGGCCGATCCGTCTGACGAAGGCCTCCAGCGCTTCCTTCACATGCTCGTCCTCCACCAGAGGAATCCCCATCACCTGGGCACAGATCTCTTTCGTCAGATCATCCTCCGTTGGCCCCAGGCCGCCGCACAGGATTACCATATCACTGCGCCCGAGGGCCGTGGAGATAACCTCCCGCATCCGCCCTTCGTTATCCCCTACCACAGACTGGTAGTACACCGACAGGCCCAGGGCCGCGCACTGTTCTGACAGGAACTGCCCGTTGGTATTTACGATGTTGCCCAGCAGCAGCTCTGTCCCTACAAATATCATCTCAACTGTCATCATACCGCCTCCATCTTATCTGTCATCTGCCTGCTCCTGTGAGGAATACAATCCCCTTCCCTGTCAGTCTGCCAGAACTGACTTGTTTTTCATAAAATAGTCAACCAGTGATACCACTGTCAGAATCAGCGCCGCCCAGGACACGATCTGCTCCAGCAGCGTAAACACCGGGTGATCGATGTCCAGAATCAGCAGAATAATCATAGCCATCTGAAATGTAGTCTTAAATTTTCCCCAGTAACTGGCGGCGATTACCACGCCCTTGTCGGAAGCTACCAGACGGAATCCGCTGATAATAAATTCTCTGGCAATGATAATCAGCACAAACCAGGCCGGCAGGCTTCCCAGTTCAATAAAGCAGATCAGCGCCGCGCTGACCAGCAGCTTGTCAGCCAGCGGGTCCATAAATTTCCCGAAATTGGTCACCAGATTATATTTACGGGCAATCTTTCCATCCAGAAGATCCGTCAGGCTGGCAGCGCAGAAAATTACCAGGGCAATCATCCTGGCGCTGCTGCCGCCCACATATCCCATTAAAAATACCACAAAAAAGGGGATCAGTATCACCCGCAGAATTGTCAGTTTATTTGGCAGATTCATCGAACCCATCGTCTATCTCTCCTATTAAATCATATTCCGCCGCGCCAGTTACGCGGACCTTCACAAAGTCGCCTGTCATCAGCTGCTCGCCTGTCTGGACGAAAATATAGCCGTCCACTCCGGGAGCGTCCATGTATGTACGGCCCACATAGGCATTCTCCCCTGTCACCTGTCCTTCAATCATCACCATCAGACTGCGTCCCTTCATGTCCTCACAGGTATCAAATGCGATCTCCTGCTGCAGCTCCATGATTTGATCCCGTCTGCTCTCCTTCAGGCTCTGCGGCACCTGATCCGAATAGGAAGCCGCCGGCGTCCCCTCCTCCAGGGAATAAGGAAATACCCCCAGCCGCTCAAAGCCCACCATATCCACAAATTCATAGAGCTGACGGAAATCCTCCTCCGTCTCTCCGGGAAAGCCGGTGATCAGTGTAGTGCGCAGGGCAATGTCGGGTATCCGGGTCCGCAGCTTTTCGATCACATCCAGCAGGCTCTGCCGGTCCGTTTTTCTGCCCATCCGCTTCAGAATCCGGTCGCTGGCATGCTGAATCGGCAGATCCAGGTAGTGACAGACCTTTTCCTCTGTGGCAATCACATCGATCAGCTCATCGGTAATCTCCTCCGGATAGCAGTACTGCACTCTGATCCAGTAAATGCCGGGGATCTTCGCCAGCTCCCGCAGCAGCTGAGGCAGCCGCTTCTCTCCGTACAGATCCTTTCCATATACCGTGGTCTCCTGAGCCACCAGGATCAGTTCCCGCACCCCTTTCTCCGCCAGGGAACGTGCCTCCTCCAGCAGCTGCTCCATGGGTACGCTGCGGTAGCTGCCCCGCACCTGGGGAATCACGCAGTAGGTGCAGTGCTTGTCACAGCCCTCGGCGATCTTCAGATAGGCATAATGTCCCCCGGTGGTCACCACCCGGCTGCCGCCAACCGTCATGGGACGGTTGATATCCTGAAATATCCGGGGCTGTTCCCCTTTCAGCGCTCTCTGAACCAGATCCCCGATCTGATCCCAGGAGGTAGTGCCCAGAATTCCATCCAGCTCCGGGATCTCCTCCAGGATCTCCTGCCGGTAGCGCTGGGCCAGACAGCCGGCGGCCAGCAGAGCCCTGCATTTTCCTTCTGTTTTATACCGGGCCATCTCCAGGATGGTCTGGATGCTTTCTTCCTTCGCGTCTCCGATAAAACAGCAGGTATTGACAATAATGATATCCGCCTCCCGCTCATCATCTGTAAAGGAATATCCCTGGTCTGCCAGAAGGCCCAGCATCTTCTCTGTATCTGCCAGGTTCTTGTCGCAGCCCAGGGAGATAAATAAAATTTTCATCATAAATCAATCTCGTCTTCTTCTTTGTCGTCCTCGCTTACGATTTTCACCTTGCCTTCAGCCAGCTCCTCCACCGCGATTGAGAGGGGCTTATTCGTATTCGTGCTGACCAGCTTCTCATCTCCCGCAATCAGCTGTCTGGCCCGTTTCGCCGTAGCGATCACGATGGAATATCTGCTGTTGACAATCGGCTCCTCGCCGGGTTCCACGTCCTTATTAATTGCCTCTAATAATTCATTATAAGATGGATGTAACATAATCTATTCTCCTTTCACCATTTCAATCAGATCGTTTTTAATGTCCTGAACCAGCTTCAGCCTTCCCGCCGCCCTGCAGTGGGCGTCCTGAATCAGCTGGTGGACACAGCTGATACACGTTTCCAGGTCATCATTCACCACAATATAATCATAAGCCTCTGCCCCGTCCGCTTCTTCTACGGCCCGGCGCAGGCGGGCTTGAATAACTTCTTTTTCTTCTGTACCTCTGCCGGACAGCCGACGCTCCAGTTCTTTTGCGGAGGGCGGAATTAGGAATATCATCAGGCAGTCCGGAATCTGTTTCTTAATCTTCAGCGCTCCCTGGAGTTCAATCTCCAGAATCACATCCTTTCCGGCAGCCAGCTGCTCATCGACAAAGGCTTTCGGCGTTCCGTAATAGTGATCCACATACCCCGCATATTCATAGAAAGCATCTTCCGCAATCATTTTCTCGAAAGCGGCATTGTCCATAAAATAATACTCCACGCCCTCCCGCTCATCGTTCCTGGGCTTTCTGGTAGTGGCGGATACAGACAGCACATACTGGCTGTAATCTCTGGCCAGCGCCTTTGTCACTGTTCCCTTTCCTGTGCCGGAAAAACCGGATACGACAGTCAATACGCCCTTACCCTTCATAGTTCTTCCTCCTTTTTTCTTTTCTGCGGGTACATCTCTTCTTTCCGCCTGTCCTCCAGGCTGTCCTCATCTTTCTCCCTGCACCGTCCCGCGATAGTTTCCGGAAGAAGGGCCGAGAGGATAATGTAATCGCAGTCCGTAATGATCACACCCTGGGTTTTTCTTCCCTGAGTGGCATCAATGGCCGTTCCCTGGTCTTTTGCGCTCTGAACCATCCGTTTGACCGGCGCAGACTCAGGGCTGACTACGGAGACAATCTTATCAAAATTCACCATATTGCCGTAACCGATATTAATTAATCTTCCCAATGAAGCGCCTCACTTTACTGATATTTTCTACTCGATATTCTGAACCTGTTCCCGCACCTTTTCAATTTCCGTTTTCAGATGGATGGCCAGATCAGAAATCTGGAGATCATTGGACTTGGACAGTATGGTATTCGCCTCCCGGTTCATCTCCTGGGCGATAAAATCCAGACGCCGCCCTACAGCGCCGCCTGCCTGGAGGGTATCCCTCATCGCCAGAATATGGGACCGGAGTCTGACCGTCTCCTCATCCACACAGATCTTGTCGGCGAAAATCGTCACCTCTGTCAGAATCCTGGCCTCATCCATCTCGCGGTCTTCCAGCACCTCTTTGATTTTTTCCTCCAGCTTTTCTTTGTATTCATGGAGAACATCCGGCGAACGTTTCTCGATCTCATCCACCCACTGAATCATCTGATCCAGCTTGCCCAGCAGATCCATCTTCAGCTGCTCGCCTTCCCTGCTCCGGGTCTCCACGAATTTCGCCGCCGCACCCCTGACTGTCTCCGTCAGAAGCTGTTCCAGCGTCTCTTCATCCTCATCCAGCTGCTCCATGGCGATTACCTCCGGCATACGGGCCAGAGAAACCGCGTTCACCTCCTGGGGAATCCCAAAGGTCTCTTCCATCTGCCGGAAAATATCTATATATTCTCTGGCAATCGATTCGTTATACCGGACATTCACAGTCCCCTCAGCATAGCTCTCACAGGTGACAAATACGTCCACCTTGCCCCGCTGGATAAATTCCTTCAGGACATTGCGCACAGAGGCTTCAAAAGCGCTGAACTTCCGGGGCATCTTAATATTCAGATCCAGATACCGGTGATTCACCGCTTTCATCTCCACTGTCATCTTATACCTTTCGTCAGAACATTCCCATCTGCCGAAACCAGTCATACTATTTAACATTTTTTTCTCCCTGGCTGTCCCCTTTTTATCTTCTTATTAATAGAAAGCTTCGTGACAGCGATCTCCCTCATTATAAGTTATAATCAGGGGCAAGTCAACATCCCCGCTCCAAAATCTGCCCCCTTTGCGCTCCGGCCCGCGTCCCGGTCAAAGGTCTTTTATGGCTGTGAAGTTTTATTGACGAATGGATAAAAATATATCATAATATAGGCTGAAAACGCAATCAGGGAGATGAAATCTATGAATGATATATATGACCGGCAGGATTTTTTTCAGGCTTACGCCCAGATGGCCCGCAGCAGGGAAGGACTGTCCGGCGCCGGAGAATGGCATCAGCTCCAGCCTCTGTTTCCGGAGCTGGAAGGAAAAACTGTACTCGATCTGGGGTGCGGCTATGGCTGGCACTGTAAATATGCCGCTGACCGGGGAGCCGCGTCAGTGCTGGGCATTGATCTCAGCCAGCGCATGATCGACGAGGCCCGGCGCAGAAATTCTGACCCGAAGATCGACTACCGGGTATGCGGCCTGGAGGAGTTCTCCTATCCGGCGGACCGTTATGACCTGGTGATTTCCAATCTGGTGCTGCATTATATAGAAGATCTGAATCTGATTTATCAGAAGGTATATCAGACTCTGAAAACAGGCGGCATCTTCCTTTTTAATATTGAACATCCGGTATTTACCGGGAGCATCAATGAGGACTGGATCTATGATGACCAGGGACAGCCGGCATACTGGCCGGTAGACCGGTATTTTTATCCCGGCAAACGGATCACCCGTTTTCTGGGACACCAGGTGGAGAAACAGCATCACACGCTGACCCAGATTCTGATGGGGCTGCTTTGCGGCGGCTTTCGGATCGATGCAGTGGAGGAGGCCATGCCGCCGGAAGAAATGATGGATATCCCCGGCATGGCAGATGAAATGCGCCGGCCTATGATGCTGCTGGTAAAGGCAGTGAAAGAAAAACAGGAGGAAAACAGATAATGAATATACAATGGAACGCGGAAGATTATAAATCCGGTTTCAGCTTCGTCCCTCAGTACGGCGAGGACGTGATGGAGCTGATCCCCTGGCGGCCTGGCCTGAAGATTCTGGACGTAGGCTGCGGAAACGGTACCCTGACCAGCCGGCTGAAAGAGCGGGGCGCAGAAGTATGCGGCATTGACGCTTCTCCACAAATGCTGGAGATCGCCAGGCGGGATTATCCTGACATCCCCTTTTATCAGAAGGATGCCTCATCTTTTGCCATGGAAGAACCGTACGATATAGTGTTTTCCAACGCAGTTTTTCACTGGATCGATGATCAGGACGGCCTTCTGTCCAGCATCGCCGGCGTCTTAAAACCCGGCGGGACACTGGTATGCGAGTTCGGCGGCTTCGGCTGCTGTGAATCCATCCACCACGCTCTGGAGGAAGCCTTCCAGGCCAGGGGACTGTCCTATCCCCGCACCTTTTATTTTCCCACCATCGGCCAGTATGCCCCTCTGCTGGAGCGCCACGGGCTGCGGCCGGACCACGCCATATTATTTGACCGCAAAACCCGTCTGACCGGAGAGGACGGGATGACAGACTGGATCAATATGTTTAACCGGAGTCCCTTTGCAGACATGGACGAAGACACGGCAGCCGCTATCAAGGCAGAAGCAGTTCAGGCTCTCCGCCCGGTGCTTTGGGAGGATGGCATCTGGTATGCCGATTATGTGAGAATCCGTATCCGGGCAGTCAGAACCGAACAGGGACAGGAGGTGTAATCATGGCACTGGACGGCATCGCAATCGCAAATATCGTGCAGGAGATCCGGGAACGGGCAGAAAACGGGCGGATCACGAAAATCGCCCAGCCGGAACCCGATGAACTCCTGCTCACCATCAAACACAGCAGCGGCACATGGCGCCTGTTGATTTCAGCCAGCGCCAGCCTTCCGCTGATTTATTTCACCGAAACCAACAAACCCAGTCCCATGACCGCCCCCAATTTCTGTATGCTGCTGCGCAAGCACATCGGCTCCGCCCGGATCACCGCCGTCAGCCAGCCGGACTTCGAGCGGGTCATCGATATCACCCTGGAGCATCTGGACGACCTGGGAGACCTGTGCCGGAAACATCTGATCGTAGAGCTGATGGGCAAACACAGCAATATCATCTTCTGCGACGACCAGTATAAAATCATTGACAGCATCAAGCACATTTCCGCCCAGATCAGCTCTGTGCGGGAGGTGCTGCCGGGACGGGATTATTTCATCCCCCGCACAGTGGAAAAGGAAAATCCCCTGCTGGCTGACGAGGCTTCCTTCCGGACATTCCTGGAAAATTCCCCGAAGCCTCTGTTTAAGGCACTGTACGGCCATTATACCGGCATCAGTCCCGCATCAGCCCAGGAAATCTGCTGCCGGGCTTCCATCGATTCCGCCCAGCCGGCCAACACCCTCTCCCAGATGGAGCAGCTCCATCTGTACCGCACATTTTCCTATTTTTTCGAGGATGTAAAAGAGGGAAAGTTTGCCCCCGCCATCATCTATCAGAACGGCGAGCCGGCAGAATTCACTTCTCTGCCCTCCTCCTGCTGGGCAGACGCTGAGATCCGCCCTTTTCCCTCCATCAGCCAGGTGCTGGAATCTTATTACGCAGAAAAAAGCGCCGTCACCCGCAGCCGTCAGAAATCTGCCGACCTGCGTCATGTCATCCAGACGGTTCTGGAGCGGAATCTGAAAAAATACGAGCTGCAGGAAAAACAGCTGAAGGATACTGAAAAACGGGACAAATACCGGATCTGGGGCGAGCTTCTGAATACCTACGGCTATGAGCTGAAAGGCGGGGAGAAATCTCTGAAAGCGCTGAATTACTATACCAACGAGGAGATCGAAATTCCCCTGGACGAAACCCTTTCCGCCCGGGAAAATGCCCAGAAATATTTCGACCGGTACAGCAAGCTGAAACGGACCTATGAAGCCCTCTCGGAGCTGATTCAGGAAACCAGAGACGAGATCCTCCACCTGGAGTCCATCGCCGAGGCGCTGAACATCGCCCAGAATGAGGACGACCTGGCCCAGATCCGGGAAGAAATGCGGGAATTCGGATATATTAAGAAACGGGGGCCGAAAGAAAAAAAGGGAAAGGCAAAAAGCAAGCCTTTCCACTATATTTCCTCCGACGGCTTCCACATCTATGTGGGAAAGAACAACTACCAGAATGAAGAGCTGACCTTTAAGATAGCCCAGGGAAATGACTGGTGGTTTCACGCCAAAGGCATCCCCGGCTCCCATGTGATCGTCAAAGCCCAGGGACAGGAGCTGCCGGACCAGACCTACGAAGAGGCAGGCCGGCTGGCCGCCTACTACTCCGGCGGACGGGACTCCGACAAGGTGGAGATCGACTACATCCAGCGCAAACATGTCAAAAAGGTCAGCGGCTCCAAGCCCGGCTTCGTCATCTACCATACTAATTACTCCATGGTCTCTTCCCCTGATATCCGGGGAATCCGCCAGGCTGAGTAATGTCCTCCCGCTGAGTCGTGCCCTCCTGATATTCCCCCGTCCTCTACCGGCCGCAGTCCCTGCAGGCAAAGGCGCAGCCGGTGGGGGTGGCGGCACAGCCGCCTAGGGCGGTCTCCCTCAGCTCAGCGGGCATCTTTCTCCCCACAGAATACATAGCTGCCAGCATCTCATCAAAGGGGATGATCTGCCGGATGCCGCTCAATGCCATCTCAGCGCCGGTGACGGCGATAGCGGCGCCGGCGGCGTTTCGCCCCTGGC
This sequence comes from Candidatus Paralachnospira sangeri, assembly GCA_904397815.1. Taxonomy (GTDB): domain Bacteria; phylum Bacillota; class Clostridia; order Lachnospirales; family Lachnospiraceae; genus Paralachnospira_A; species Paralachnospira_A sangeri. The sequence continues at coordinate 1,609 of CAJFOT010000011.1, read as the reverse complement.
AGGGACATTCCACCAGGCCGCCGACAGGATCGCATACCAGCCCCAGCATATTCATCAGCACAAAAGACGCAGCGCTCAGACACTGCTCCGGCTCCCCGCCCATCAATTCTGTGGCGGCGGAAGCTGCCATGGCGGCTGCCACTCCCACCTCTGCCTGGCAGCCGCCCACAGCACCCGCCACTGTCGCATTGCGCATAGCCAGATATCCGATCGCTCCCGCGTTAAACAGACCGTCGATCAGACGACTGTCCGGAATCTGGTATACATCCCCCAGCGCCAGCAAAACCCCCGGCACAACACCGGATGAACCGGCGGTGGGAGCCGCCACAATCAGTCCCATGGAGGTATTGACCTCCAGAACCCCACAGGCATAGGTGATAGCCCTGGAAATCACATCGCCGCAGATGGACTTTCCCGCAGCCCTGTGGGCGTCCAGCAGACGGGCCTCGCCGCCGATCAGACCGCCGATCGATTTCCGGGGCGACCGGACGGGGGAAGAGGCAGACTCCTTCATAATCTCCAGAATCCGCTCCATCCGCGCCTGAATCTCCTCCGGGGCAGCATCCCCCGATTCCTGCTCCCTGATTCTCATTATCTCAGAAACAGAGCAGCCGTGTTCCCGGCAGAGGGCCAGCAGCTCTGCTCCATTTTTAAAATCCATATCACGCCTCCTGAGTTTTTCTTTTTCCCCATTTTCTGTTTTTCCATCATCCATCTACGTCTGAACCAGCATGACATCACGGACATAAGGGTTTTCCCGGATCCGGCCGGGGATATCCTCCGGAAGATGGCCGTCGGACTCCACAATACTGTAAGCCGTCTGGCCTTTTGCCTCCCGGAACATCTTCATAAACGCGATATTGACATCCCGGTCGCTGAGACACTTCGTAATATGGGCCACCAGCCCCGGCTTGTCATAATGAATCACAATCAGGGTACTGTACTCTCCTGAGAAATCCACGTCCACCTGATTAATGCGGGTAATCCGCACTTTGCCGCCGCCCAGGGACTCTCCCCGGACAGTGAGAACCTGTCCGTCCTTCCCCGTCATCCGGATATCCACTGTATTGGGATGGACATCCTCCTCTCTCTCATTTACAATAAAATGCCAGGAAAGCCCTCTGCTTTCCGCTATGGAAAAGGAATCAGGGATTCTTTTGTCATCGGTGGAGAATCCCATAATCCCGCCCAAAAGAGCCCGGTCAGTGCCGTGGCCCCGGTAAGTTCTGGCAAAAGAGCCGTACAGGGTAAACTCCACATCCGCAACCGGCCCGGAAATCATCTTCTGAGCCAGCAGCGCGATCGAACAGGCGCCTGCGGTATGGGAACTGGACGGGCCGATCATATTCGGGCCCAGAACATCAAAAACACTGATAAAAGCCATATCTGTTTTCCTTCTGTCTGTTATCCGGCCAGGGCACAGCGCACCCCGGACCAGCTGATATCTCCCGCGCCCTGTCAGCGGCGCAGGTTCATGTTCATTCCTTTGCATTATAGCATAATCAGACAGGTGAGCAAAGGAGTGAACTACTCCGACTTATAGAAGTCGGAGCTTCCTGTTTCAACCACTATTGCGTTGGCTACGATAACTCGTAACGCAATGTCTTAC
>CAJFOT010000010.1 GCA_904397815.1 Candidatus Paralachnospira sangeri | reverse complement strand
TTCCCGTCCCTCCTTGCGCAGGGTTTGCTCATGGAGTTTTTCATTGTATTCTGTTAAGATCATTCCTGTCACCTCCGCCTTGTGTTTAATCAGATAGTCTCTCAGAATGTTCTTCTCGATACAGGTATCGATTGCCGCCGCTGCCGCCTCCGTGATCTCCTTCCCTGCCGCCTGTTCATGGCGGATCAGGGTGATCAATGTCATATAGCCTTTCAGCGGCTCGCATTTTTCCATCAATTCCAGGTTGTTGCCCGGATTGATGTTCAGCACACGGACTGTCCACTCGTAGCCTTCCACAGGACTGGTGAAGGCGTCGGACAGGCGGTATGTGATCTGCTCCGGCGCGTTTTCAGTTCCATTATACAGGACATAATACTGAGGCGCCGGTATCCGCACCAGTGCTTTTCCGTAAATATCCTTCTGGTTCTTTGCCAGCCATCCCTCATATTCCCTGGCAAAGTAGAGCAGGCCCCGCAGGGGCATGTTGGGGTTGATGGTGGACTGCTGTTCAAACAGTCCCATCTGGCCGTAAATACAGACAGCCAGGTCATTGTGCATCGTCAGGTACACCACATCTTTCAGCGTGATGATCTCAAGGGCATCCGTGTCAGAATAATCGGTGCCGTTAATCGCGTTGAACAGGGACAGGGCGTTCTGTTTGTCGGAAAACAGGTCGCAGAACAGTCGGTCTTTGTGATCCCGTCTGACGTGAGGACCGATATCGGAAGTTTTGGGATGTTTTGCGCTCCCGCTCTTTCTCTTCCGAGGGTTTGGATATTGTCTGTTCTGATCCGTGTCATGGGGCATACTTATCATCTTCCCTTCTACAATTTTATCATGGATTTTCTGATAAAACAATTATCTCATAAATGATAAGATTTCTGGTGCCGGGAGAGTGCCAGTTAATACGAAGACCGGGCCAATTTTATGCCAAAAAATTCCGTGAGGATCCAGAAGGGAAAATTCCGGATCTCACGGGATATTCGATAGTCTGATGTTCTGCCGTCAGGGCTTAAAAAGCCTGATGTTATTCTTTATCGTGAATCTCTCTGTGGATATCCTGCAGCGACATTACATCTCCCATGCCGTGTTCTTTCATATAGCGGATGCCCCTGGCCGCGACTCTGGCTGCGGCGATGGTGGTCATGTAGGGGATCTTGGATTTGATCGCTGCTTTCCGCAGATAGCTGTCATCATGGACACTTTCTTTTCCGGAAGGTGAGTTGACGATCAGCTGAATCTTCCCATTGGTGATCAGGTCCATGATGTTGGGCCGTCCTTCATACAGCTTTTTCACCTTTTCTGCCGGGATGCCGGCTTCGTGGATCAGGTCATAGGTGGTTCCTGTCGCCATGATATGGAAGCCGTCCTCATAGAAGCTGCGGGCGATCTCCACCACCTCCGGCTTATCTTTCCGGTTGACGGAAATCAGGACAGTGCCTTCCAGGGGCAGTTTGGACTGAGTGGCTTCCTGAGCCTTGTAGAATGCCTCGCCGTAGGAGCGGGACAGGCCCAGCACCTCGCCGGTGGAGCGCATTTCCGGACCCAGGACAGGATCTACCTCCGGGAACATGTTGAAGGGGAATACCGCTTCTTTTACACCATAGTAAGGGATGCACTGCTCTTTCAGCGCCGGAACCGGTGAGGGCCGTCCGGTGATCTCAGAGGTAATGATGTCTGTGGCCAGAGGAACCATGCGGATGTTGCATACCTTGGATACCAGCGGTACGGTACGGGATGCCCTGGGGTTTGCCTCCAGCACATAGACGGTTCCGTTTTCAATGGCGTACTGCATGTTCATCAGGCCTTTTACGTTCATTTCCACGGCGATTTTCCGGGTGTATTCCTTGATGGTTTCCACATTCTCCGGGGAGATATGGACAGAAGGAATGATGCACGCAGAATCACCGGAGTGGATGCCGGCCAGCTCGATATGTTCCATGACAGCGGGCACGAAGGCGTGCTCGCCGTCGCTGATGGCATCTGCCTCGCATTCCAGGGCGTGGTTCAGGAACCGGTCGATCAGGATGGGACGGTCAGGGGTGACGCCCACGGCTGCTTCCATGTAGCCGGTCATGCTCTCTGCGTCATAGACCACTTCCATGCCCCGGCCGCCCAGCACATAGGAGGGACGAACCATCACCGGATAGCCGATCTGATCGGCGATTTTCAGGGCTTCTTCCACGGTGGAGGCCATGCCGGATTCAGGCATGGGGATATGGAGTTTCTCCATCATTGCCCGGAACTGGTCGCGGTCCTCTGCCAGGTCGATGACAGCGGGAGAGGTGCCCAGAATTTTAACGCCGTTGCGCTCCAGATCTGCCGCCAGATTCAGCGGAGTCTGTCCGCCGAACTGGGCGATGACGCCCAGAGGCTTTTCTTTTTTATAGATGCTCAGTACATCTTCCAGAGTCAGGGGTTCGAAGTACAGTTTATCGGAGGTATCATAGTCGGTGGATACGGTCTCCGGGTTGCAGTTTACGATAATCGTCTCAAAGCCCAGCTTCTTTAAAGCGAGGGCAGCGTGGACGCAGCAGTAGTCGAACTCGATGCCCTGGCCGATCCGGTTGGGGCCGCCGCCCAGGATCATGATTTTGGGCCTGTCGGCGGAAACAGGGTTTTTATCCGGCGCATTGTAGGTAGAGTAGTAGTAAGCACTGTTTTCGGTGCCGCTTACGTGAACTCCTTCCCATGCTTCCTCCACGCCCAGCTGGATTCTGTGGTTCCGGATCTGGTCCTCCGGGATTTCCAGCAGCTGGCTGAGATATTTGTCGGAGAAGCCGTCCTTCTTGGCCGCGGTCAGCATCTTGTCGGAAGGCAGGGAGCCTTTATGCTGAAGAAGAGCCTCTTCTTCCTCTACCAACTCTTTCATTTGCTGGATAAAATATGCCTTAACCTTCGTGATCTCATGGAGTTCTTCTACTGTAGCGCCTTTGCGCAAAGCCTCATACATAATAAAATGACGCTCGCTGGAAGGCGTGATCAGCATCTTCAGCAGCTGTTCTTTTGTTTTTTCGTGGAAATCCTTTGCCCAGCCCAGCCCGTATCGTCCGGTTTCCAGGCTTCGGATGGCTTTCTGGAAAGCTTCTTTATAATTCTTTCCGATGCTCATAACCTCGCCGACAGCCCGCATCTGAGTACCGAGCTTGTCTTGAACGCCTTTGAACTTTTCAAATGCCCACCGGGCAAATTTAATCACCACATAGTCGCCGTCGGGAACATATTTGTCCAGCGTGCCATATTTGCCGCAGGGGATATCTTTCAGGGTCAGACCGGTGGCCAGCATGGCAGATACCAGGGCGATGGGGAAGCCTGTTGCCTTGGAAGCCAGAGCAGAAGAACGGGATGTCCGGGGATTGATCTCGATGACTACAATCCGGTCTGATACCGGGTCGTGGGCGAACTGTACGTTGGTCCCGCCGATAACCTGGACTGATTCCACGATCTTATAAGCCTGTTCCTGAAGCCGTTTCTGACATTCCTTGGAGATGGTCAGCATCGGCGCAGCGCAGAAGGAATCACCGGTGTGAACGCCCATGGGATCAATGTTTTCAATAAAGCAGACGGTAATCATGTTGTTTTCCGAATCCCGGACTACCTCCAGCTCCAGTTCTTCCCAGCCCAGCACAGATTCCTCTACCAGCACCTGTCCTACCAGGCTGGCCTGCAGACCGCGGGCGCATACCGTTTTCAGCTCTTCTTTATTGTATACCAGACCGCCGCCGGCACCGCCCATGGTGTAGGCAGGACGAAGCACTACCGGGTAGCCCAGACGATCAGCAATTTCCAGTGCTTCTTCCACGCTGTATGCCACTTCGCTGCGGGCCATTTCGACGCCCAGCTCTCTCATCGTGTTTTTAAAAGCGATACGGTCTTCACCCCGTTCGATGGCATCTACCTGCACACCGATCACTTCGACATTGTATTTGTCCAGAACACCGGCTTTATACAGCTCTGCGCACAGGTTCAGACCGGACTGGCCGCCCAGGTTGGGCAGCAGAGCGTCAGGGCGTTCCTTGGCGATGATCTGTTCCAGCCGTTCCACGTTTAACGGCTCAATATAGGTGACGTCGGCTGTTTCCGGATCTGTCATAATGGTGGCAGGATTGGAATTCACCAGGACGATCTCATAGCCCAGCTTATGAAGGGCCTTGCAGGCCTGGGTGCCGGAATAGTCAAATTCACAGGCCTGACCGATGACAATCGGACCCGAGCCTATGATCAAAACTTTATGAATATCGGTTCTCTGTGACATAGAATGTCCTCCTCTTACGAATTCTGCTTCTATTATATATGGAAGAGACAGAATCCCGCAAGGAGTTTTCCTGTACATTTGCTATAAAATTCTTTTGCTGCTGGCGGATGAGTGCAGATCCTGCGGCCTCTAAAAGAGATTTACGGTATTGTGAACTGAAAACCGGAAAGAGACTGTTGCGAACAGGTGTGAAATGTGCTAGTATTGCAGGCGGAAAAATAATATACGGCGGCGTATGCCGCATAAGGAGGCGTTTTGCTGTGTTTCATGATATAAAGGCGTTCTGTAAATGGGCGCTGATTGCGGTGGCTGTAGGAATCGCTGCCGGTCTGGTAGGTACGGCTTTTCACTATGGTGTGGAATGGGTGACAGAACTGAGAGGCACTTATCCATGGCTGATTTTTCTGCTGCCCGCAGGCGGTGTCTGTATCGCCGGCATTTATAAGCTGTGCGGGGCCGAGAAGGAGGGAGGCACCAACTATGTGCTGGACACCGTCAGAGAGGATAAGAAGGTTCCCCTGATTACCCTGCCGGTGATTTTTATTTCCACGATCATTACTCACCTGTGCGGCGGTTCTTCAGGCAGGGAGGGGGCCGCTCTGCAGATCGGCAGCAGTATTTCAGACAATATCGGGCGTCTGATCCATCTGGATGAGAAGGATATGCACATCATGACGATGTGCGGGATGGCGGCGGCATTTTCCGCTCTGTTTGGGACCCCGGTGACTGCGGCTGTATTTTCCATTGAGGTGGTCAGCATCGGCATTATGCATTTTTCGGCCCTGGTACCCTGTATGATTTCCGCGCTGACCGGGCTGATGACAGCACAGCTGTTTCATGTGGCGCCGACACGGTTTGTGATAACAGAGATGGTGGTTCTGACGCCTGTGACCCTGGTCAGAGTGGTGTGCCTTTCGGTTCTGTGTGCTTTTGTCAGTATCCTGTTCTGCCTTGTTATGAAACAGACGGCAAAGCTGTATCAGAAATTTGTTCCCAACCCTTTTTTGAAAGCGGCAGCCGGCGGCCTGATTGTAATTGCTTTGACTCTGGCAGTTGGCAGTCAGTATTATAACGGGGCCGGGATGGGAAATATCGACGCGGCTTTTCATTCTGAGGTGCCCTGGTATGTATTTCTGGTGAAGCTGCTGTTTACCGCCTGCACTTTGGGAGCAGGCTTTAAGGGAGGGGAGATCGTTCCTGCTTTTTTCACAGGAGCTGCCTTCGGCAATGCGGCGTCCCGGCTGGCGGGGCTGCCCGCCTCCTTCGGAACGGGAATCGGCCTGGTCTGCCTCTTCTGCGGCGTGACCAACTGTCCGCTTACATCGGTGATCCTTTCTGTAGAACTTTTCGGTTCGGAAGGTCTTCCGTTCTTTGCCGCTGCCTGTGCCGCCAGCTATATGCTGTCCGGGTACACAGGATTATATACAGAACAGAAAATCATGTATTCCAAGACGAAGGCGGAGTATATCGACCGGAAGACGATGTAAATGACCGTACATAATCGGCCGCAGGGGCCTGCTGCCTGGGGCGGCAGGCCCCTGCGGAGATGTTACCGTATCCTCAGCTGTCTTTTCACTAAATGAACGGTTCTGCGGTATACGATGTAGTACAGCAGGGCCAGAAAAAGCAGGACAGCCAGGCAGGACAGAAGCCCCATAAATTCATCGAAGGTGAACCGTCCGTCGTTGGCCCACATCAGCATACAGTAGAGGAAATACATGACGGACATACCGATGATGGCGGGGACGGAGAATACACTGGAGCACTGGTTTTTCACTTCCCGGGACAGGTAGGACGGGGAGGCGCCCAGCTTTTTCAGGTTGTCGAATACATAGCGGTTGTTCAGGGCGATGGTCTGGCAGCGGGTGTAGCAGATAATCATGGCCGCCGCGTTGCAGACGATGGCGATGAACAGGAACATCATCAGGAATACCGCAAAGGTCCGCAGGAAATCGTTCTGATCCAGGATGCGGAACAGGGGCATGTAGGCCCAGTAAGTCCGGAACTCGGTGGAATCCGGCCGGCTGTAATCCACCGGCGTCATATCCTCGGTGTCGCCCCAGTAGACTTCCCCTTTTTCATTGCAGATCATTTTATCAATCCGGTCATAGTAGGAGGGGAGTTCACATTCCGGTCCGAAGGAGTCTACAAGACGGTAGTACAGACTGGAGGCAAAGTCATAGCTGTCCTCTCCGTCGATATTGAACCAGGCGATCCCGCCCTGCCACGCAGGGGTCAGACCCTGGCTGACAGTCTGGTAATCCCTGGTGTTCAGGACATAGTAATCGATATCTCCGGCCAGCATGTCACAGTGAAGCCAGCCGCCGAAGACGGTGCCAATGGTCTGGCGAGTGACGGGGTTGGTCAGCAGGGTGGCGTCCGTATTCCTGGAGTGTGAGACGGATTCACTTTCGTTGGTGACAGCCATGTAGGTGCCGGGAGCGATGTCGGCAGCTTCCCCGGTCAGAGCCTCCCAGCCTTCTTCCGGCAGAAATCGGGCTTCCATGATCAGCGGGGCGTATTCATAGTAAAAGGAGCCGTCCTCCTCTTCTACGTACTGTTCCCCGTCCATACCCAGGGAGATATAGTCGGTGCCGCCCCAGTCCTTTGTGGTCAGGCCGTATTCCGCCGCCATTTCCTTGATATCATTCCGGCCGGGCAGCTGCTGGTCTGCCCGCCAGAAATACATATAATCCAGGGGCCGACTGACGGTGCTCATGATCTGGCCGGTACCCAGCATGGGGATATAGAAGATGCCGAAGGCAGCGCCGGCGATCAGCACTGTGCTGACCAGCATATTGTTGACAGTCTGTTTTCCCTGAAATTTCATCATACTTCTGGCGATGATGTTTTTATAGGGATGTTTTTTCCGGCGGCCCCAGCCGTGAACCACGGTGTGGAGCATAATCATGTACAGGCCGATGAATACGGGGACGTAGGTGATATTCAGCCATGACGGCGGGAAGGCGCTGAACAGAGCCATATAGACGCTGCCGGAAAAATAGCCGGCGACGGCGCCGGTCAGCAGCAGGATGATTCCCACAGGGCCGCACCATTTTCCCAGTTCTTTGACAGGCTCATTTTTATGTTCCTCATGAATGACGTCAATGATATTGGTTTTCTGCAGATACCGGAAGGCGGTCACACAGGAGAATACCACTACCAGCAGGAAAAAGACCAGGGAAATCCACAGACAGCGCAGGTCCAGGGACAGTGCCATCTCCCGGCTGTCCACCAGGAAGAGGCGGAAGGAGGACCAGAGCAGCCAGACAAAGGGGAAGCCGGCTGCGATGCCTGCCAGGGAGGACAGGCAGCTCAGGGACAGCACCTGGCAGAAGAGTCCGGGGGCCAGCCGCCGGCGGGAGGCGCCCAGGGCCATCAGTGTCCCCAGCTGCCGGGACTTTTTTCGGAAGAAAAGGCTGGCGGCGTATATGGTAAAGATTACGCAGCCAAACATGGCCAGGACGAAAATGGCCATCACCTGTTTGCGGCTGTCGCCGCCCTCAGGCAGTACGTTCAGCACTGTGGGGGAAAACATCATGGCGGCGTAGGCAGTAATCAGCATTAATGAGAGAAAATTGCACAGGAGGTAGAGAATGGCCTGTTTCCACTCGGCCCTGTGGAGTTTTCCCTCCAGTTCCTTCATTGTTTTCATTGTTCTATTCAACCTTACCTTTCTGTTATATTGTGAAAACTGTGTATCCTGAACAGCAGCCTGTGTTTTCCGGGCATCAGCCCTCTGTGTCGCTCATATCCTTAATGGCTTCCAGCAGCTGTTCCTGAAAGCTGCTTCGGCTGTCCTGCTTTTCCAGCAGGCGGTATACAGTGCCATCTTTCAGCAGGATAACCCGATCACAGAAGGAGGCAGCAAAGCTGTCATGGGTGACCATAAAGATAGTGGCGTTCATCTGATTTCTGGCGTTTTCAAAGGATTCGATCACAGTGCGGCTGGACTTGCTGTCCAAATTTCCGGTGGGCTCATCGGCCAGGATGATATAGGGTTCATTGATCAGGCTGCGGGCTACTGCGGTCCGCTGACGCTCTCCCCCGGAGATTTCTGCCGGGTATTTGTCCTGGATGCGGGCGATGCCGAAGAGTTTCACCAGCTGGTCCGCCCGCTCCTCCGCCTTCCGGTCTGCCTTTCCCTGGATGATCCGGGGAACCAGGATATTTTCCCGGACAGTCAGGCCGTCCAGCAGCATAAAATCCTGAAATACAAATCCCAGCTTTTCATTCCGTATTTTTGCCAGGGCATTTTCGCTGAGCTGGCTTAAATTGGTGCCGCCCAGGGTAATGCTGCCCTGATCATAGGGGATATAGCAGGAAATACAGTTGAGCAGGGTGCTCTTCCCCGAACCGGATGGCCCCATGACAGCCACAAATTCCCCCTGGGCCACATGCAGGCTGACGCCCTTCAGCACCTGGTACTCCCGGCTGCCGGTGCGGTAGGATTTATAGAGGCCTTTTACATATAGCATACGAATCACCTTTTCTTTTCACATAATCTTTTTTAAAGTCTCAACATATGTTTTCATTCAGGGGCTGTCATCCATCCGGACGGCCCCGCCAGCTGCAGAGAGGGGATGCCGCAAACAATTCAGGGCTGTTTTGAGCTGGAGCCGAGATCCAGCCTTTAGAAAGCACCTGGTGAAGAGGCCCTCAGCCGATGAACCTGGTGCGTCTTAAGGCTTAGCTCGGCGGAAGCG
>CAJFOT010000009.1 GCA_904397815.1 Candidatus Paralachnospira sangeri | reverse complement strand
TTGAGAACAAGGCAATCTAACGGCTTGCCTATTCAACACAAAGGAAAATCTAATGTTGTGCATAAATAAACGGCTCTACCGGTCCAGCAGCTCCGGCGCCAGGCCGATGGCTTCGCACAGCTCCAGCAGTCTTTTATCCAGCTCCGGACCTTTTTTACAGATTTTCTGAATGATATAGGCCTCACTCAGAATCGTCCGGATCGTCTGCCTGGGATTCAGGGATGAGTACGGGTCCTGAAAGATGATCTGCATCTGCCGGCAGATCTCCTTTTTATTGATGCTGTACATATCTTTTCCATTCAGCGTCACCTCGCCGTCTGTCTTATTATGGAGCTGCATCAGTACATTTCCCACGGTACTTTTCCCGCAGCCCGACTCTCCCACCAGGCCCAGCGTCTCTCCCGGATACACCTCAAAACTGACATCGTCCACCGCGTGAAGCATCCCTTTTCCGGAAACCTTAAAATATTTTTTTAAATGAGAAACCGTCAGCAGCGGTTGCTTTTTCTCATCTCTGATCTGTTCACTCATTTTCCAGTCCCTCCTTCATGGGCAAAGCATTCCACATAATGGTCATCATTGACGCGCACCATCACCGGCTGCTCTGTCCGACAGCGCTCCGTACAGGAAGCGCACCGGGGATGAAAACGGCAGCCGTCGGGGAGGTTGGAGGCATTGGCGATGGTTCCCGGAATGGCAGTCAGCTCACTTCTGTCTGAATCCAGACTGGGCAGGGCCCCCAGCAGCCCTTCTGTGTAAGGATGCATCGGGTGGTGAAAAACTTCCCGCACCGTCCCGAACTCAATAATCCGCCCGGCATACATCACTGCCACCTTCTCGCACAATTCAGAGATAATGCCCAGATTATGAGTAATCATCAGCAGCGAGGTGGAATATTCTTTCTGAAGCTTTTTCATCAGCTCCAGAATCTGCGCCTGAATGGTCACATCCAGAGCAGTGGTCGGCTCGTCGGCAATCAGCAGCTCCGGATTGCAGGCAATTCCTGCCGCAATTCCCACTCTCTGGCGCATACCGCCGGAAAACTGCACCGGATAATCATTCACCCGGTATCCCGCGATTCCCACTGTCTCCAGCAATTCTTTCGCCCGCTCCAGCGCCTGTTTTTTATTCATTCCCAGGTGCTGACGCAAAACCATGCCGATCTGCTCACCAACTGTAAATACCGGATTCAGAGAGGTCAGCGGATTCTGGAAAATCATTGAAATTTTATGACCCCTGATCGGCAGCATCTCCTTCTCACCGCATCCCATCAGTTCTTTTCCGTTGTATATAATCGATCCGTCTGTATACTCTCCGTTTCGGGATATCAGCTGCAGGATAGACAGAGCTGTCGTCGTCTTTCCCGCGCCGGACTCGCCCACCAGTCCCAGAGATTCCCCTTTATGTATGGTAAGGTCCACACCGTTTAAGGCGTAGGAGACTGCCCGCTCGGTGGTGAACTTTACTTTTAAATTTTTGATTTCAAGCAGTTTTTCTTTTTCCATGTTTACCTCCACCATATTACGTCAGGTACGCTTCGGGTCAAGCACATCCCGAAGGCCGTCACCGAGGAAGTTAAACGCAAGTACTGTAATCATCAGCGCGACGCCGGGCGCAAATACCGTCCAGGGAGCAGTCGTCAGATACTGACGGGATCCGGCGATCATATTGCCCCAGGAAGGCGCCGGCGGCTGAATGCCCAGGTTCAGAAAACTAAGCGTTGCCTCAACCATGATCGTCATGCCAAACTGCTGGCTGATCTGAATCAGCAGCGGTGTGGTCACATTCGGGAAAATCTGCCTGAACATAATACGTATCTTTGACGCACCCTGCACCTTTGAAGCCGATACAAATTCCTGGCCCTTGATAACCAGTACATTATTTCTCGTCAGCTTGGAATAGCTGGTCCATGACGTCAGAACCAGCACCAGGATCAGATTGGGCATACTGGAGCCGATCATCGCTACAATCGCGATCGCCAGCACAATCTGAGGGATCGACATAAACACTTCCGTTGTTCTCATAATAATCGTATCTGCAATCCCGCCGAAGTAACCGGAAATCAATCCCAGAATCGTTCCGATCACCGAGGAAATGGCAACGACACAGGTGGCGATAATAAACGATGAGCCGGCGCCGGTCAGCAGACGGGTAAAAATATCGCGGCCCATCTGATCCGTCCCCAGAATATGGCCGTCCAGTCCCTTTGACAATCCCTCCGGCGGTATAAACTTCTCCGACAGGGAATTGGCTTCCGGATCAAAATGAACGATATAGGGAGCCGCAATCGCCAGCACCACCAGAAGAATTACAACCGTACACCCGACCATGAAAAATTTACTTTTCAGCATACGGCGAAGAATAATTTTTTTGTCCATATAACTTCCCTTCTCCTTCTTACTGTAATGTGATACGAGGGTCTATCTTCGCGTTGATAATGTCAACCAGCAGATTGATAATCGCCATCGCTGCCGCAATCACCAGCAGAAGGGACTGCACCATTGCGTAATCGCGGTTGCCCACCGCCTGGTTAGTCAGCTGCCCGATGCCTGACCAGGAGAAAATGGTTTCCACGACCACCGCGCCTCCCAGGAATACGCCCAGCTGCATGCCTACGATCGTAATAATAGGAATCAGCGCATTCTTAAATGCGTATTTCGTATAAACCTTTGAAGAGGGAATTCCCTTTGCCAGCGTAGCGGTAATATAATCCTCCCGAAGCACGTCAATCATGCCGGAACGTCCCAGGCGGGTAACCTGCGCGGAAATCGGATATCCCAGAGTAATCGCCGGCAGAATCAGATACTCCAGCCCGCCGGTACCGATCGTAGGAAGCAGGTTCAGCTTCACCGAGAATATATAAATATTCAGCACGCCCAGCCAGACAGTTGACATAGACTGCCCCAGGATCGCGAAGAGCATGGCAAAAAAGTCAATGGCTCTTCCCTGATGGACGCCTGCGATAATCCCCAGTGGAATGCTGATCAGCAGGCTGATAAACACTGTCGCCAGTGTCAGCAGTATAGTATTGGGGAAACGGGAAAAGATAATTTTCGCTACAGGCTGCTGATAAGAAGTGGAAGTTCCCAAATCGCCCTGAAAAATCCCCGCTATATATTTAAAATACTGAATGTACAGCGGCTGATCCAGCCCCAGTTTTTCCCTGTACGCTTCCACCATCTCATCTGTAGCAGAATCTCCCAAAACAATCCTGGCCGGGTCGCCGGGTGCGATATGGATCAGCATAAACGCTATAATTGAAACACAGAACAAAACGATAATCGTCTGCCCGATACGTTTCAGCACAAATTTCCAAAACACGTGCATGCCTCCTTGCCGTAATATATTCCAGACTCGTCTGCGCGTCCTTCAAAGTTTTAGAGATCAGGCACGTGCGGCATACACACGTGCCTGATCTGAATGTCTTTGTACGCAGATTGTTTATTTCACAAGTGACGGATCGTAATCAATGTCTTTAAATAAGAAGAATCCGTCGCTGGCCAGCTCGATGCCGGTAATGCCGTATGTAATCGCTTCGTTGGCCTCCAGAGTCAGAACACCAATCATAGGCGCGCATTCTTCCACAATGATTTCATTAGCCTGACGGTATAAATCATCTCTTACTGTCTCATCTGTATCGATTGACGCCTGCTCAATCAGGCTGTTCAGCTCATCATTCACGTAGTTGGAATGATGGGCGTCATTCTGAATACGGAATGTGGCAAAGGAGAACAGATCCCCGCCTGTGGACATCGCAGCCACAATAAAGCAGTCATAATCACCGGTAGAACGTTTCTCCAGCAGCGTTGCGCCCTCTACCACCTCAATGCTTGTGTTGAAGCCGATAGCGTTTACATTTTCAGAAATCGCCAGCAGCATTGCTTCCGCGTTGGTTGTCGCCACATTGGAAGAAATCACAATCGGCTCCCCGTTATAAGATGTAGTTTCCAGCAACGCTTTAGCTGCTTCCGGATCATATGTATAATAGTCACTGGTCAGTTCCGGATCATATCCCATTGTATGCTCAGACGCAATGCCGATGGGAATCTCGCCGCCGCCGAATACGCTGTCGATAATAGTCTGCCGGTCGATCGCCATGGAAAATGCCCGGCGTACGTCAGGGTCTGCAAAAGGAGAACCCTCTTCACACTGGAACTGCAGATAGTCGATGGTAGAAGTCTCCACCGGAATAATCTCGATCTGATCTTCTGTACCCGCATACATAGACAGCATATCTGCTGAGATGCCGCCGGAAGCGATATAGGCGTCTACATCGCCGGTAATATGGGAGTTGATCGCGGTAGAAGCCTCCAGCACGAACCGGAAATTCACTTCATCAAAGTAAGAAGTATTTTCCTCCCAGCTGTACTCATTCTTCACCATATTAAAATACTGGCCGTCTACCCATTCCACCATCTTCCATTTTCCGGTGCCGTACATATACTGATCGTAGAACAGAGAGGTACCCATTTCCTCAAAGGCCTCATTGGGAATAATATAGGTCTGAGCCGCTGCCAGCATAAATGTTCCGATTGACTGATCCAACAAAATCTTAACAGTATAATCGTCAACCTTCTCCACGCCGGTCAGATGGCCCCAGTTATTGGAGGCAACCGCCAGAGTCGGATCGTCGATCAGTCTCTGATACGTGCAGACCACATCATCCGCGTTGAATTCTTCTCCGTTAGAAAACTGAACGCCTTCTCTCAGATGGAAAGTCCACTCAGTACCGTCCTCAGAGGTCTCCCACTCGGTTGCCAGATCGGGCGTGTAGCCGCCTTCATGGTCAGCCCGTACCAGCGCGTTAAACAGCATGTCATTAAATGCCCCGTTGATCACTGTCACACCATTGTGGGGATCCAGTTCAATAATATTTTCCGACAGAGCGATGGTGACTGTTTTGCTTCGTCCGTCTGTACTGCTTTCCCCGGTGTTTTCCGCTTCTCCGGCGCTTCCTGTCCCGGTGCTGTCTGTGTCACCTGATCCGCCGCCGCTGCAGGCAGTCAGGCCGATTAGCATACAGAGCGTCAGCAGCGCACACAACACTTTTGTTAACCTTTTTTTCATTTTTGTTATCCCTCCTATACTTTTTCTCTTGCCCCAGTTCATCATTTATAAGAATGGAATTCAAATCTGTGAACTGTGAGCGGTTTTGTGTTGATGGAGTAATCTTAGCGAATCTTAAAAGATTTGGAAATTGATAATATTTTCAATCCCAACGGATTTTTAGCTGAACTATGAAATGATGAACAATTTTTAAGGTTTTCATGGGAAATCTGTAAAAAGGTTCAGAAGAGTTTTCATATGGAAATGGAAATAAAACAGCCGCCCGCTCTGGTTCATTTCTGAACCGGGCGCAGGCGGCTGTCCTGTCATTTTCATTTATAAGGATTTTATCAATGATCAATTATCAGTTATCAGTTTACCGACATCAGCTGCCGGCATTTTCTTTTTCCAGCGCTTCAATTCGCTGCTGATATATTTTTTCCATCACATCCGGGTCGATCTTATAAAACAGCATAATAATAATACTAACTACGATCACCGCTGTGCTTCCGTAGATCATCAGGCCGGAGATTCCTGAGATCATTCCGGGTGTCATCGCCTCGCCGCTGGAATAGCCGATAACTACAAGACCGAAGGACGCAATAGCGCCGCCGATGATCTGGGCAAACCTGAGAGCCGTCCCTCCCACAGCGGAGGTAAAGGCTCTGGCATTGACCCCGATGGTATATTCATTGTAATCGGCGATCTCTGTCATAAACGCCGGGATAAAAGAACCGGAAAAAATTTCCGCAAACGCCTTAATGGCTACCAGAACCATAAAGGCTGCCGGCGCATCGGCTGTAAACTGCATGGACAAAATACAGACACAGGCCACCAGGGATCCGGCGATAAACATCTGTTTCTTGCCGAAAATATTGGCCAGCTTTCTGGCGAAAAAGTGGGCGATCAATCCGGAACAGGAGACCACCGTCAAATAGGTGGACATCAGTCCTTCATTTCCCATCACATACGTAAAGTAATAGACCAGCAAAGAGGGCAGAATGGTAGACGCCGCCTCTCTGAAGATCACCGCCAGAAAAAAGACCCGCATCGGCGCGGAAAACACTCTGATTGTCTCTTTCAGGCTGTGGGCATGGCCGGAAGCCTTTCCGTCAGCATACAGCTTTCTGTTGTCAAAGGGCTTCGTCAGCCTGCTGACCACTGCCATGCACAGAACAATCAGCAGCCCGTATGCCAGCGCTGACATCGTATACCCTGCCTCAGGCGTGGAAAAACTGTTCAGCAGCCGGACACAGATAAAGCTGAAGCACAGCCCCGCCGCCGAACCCATCTGCGCCGAGGCGCTGTTCAGGGAAATGGCATCCTGAGGATTCCTGCTCAGGGGGCCCAGCATCGTCCGGTAGGAAACCCACATCAGATTATAGCCCCAGTATGCCACCAGATATCCCAGGACAAAAATGACTGCACGCAGCCATACAGCAACAGGGAAAACGGTGTAAAACACCACCATCCCTGCCAGCAGAATAACGCTGCCGATTATCAGCCAGGGGCGGAACTTTCCATTCAGTCTGTGAGGCCGGTCAATATAAAGCCCTGAAAAAATCATAGTGACAGCCTCCACCCACTGCACTCCTGTGTACAAAACAGCTGCCAGAGCTGTCGGCAGTTTCAGGACATCAGTCATAAAGACCATTAAATAATAAGAAATAAAAAACAGGAAAAAAGTAAATCCAAATTCCCCTAACGCATATCCGTAAATAAAAAAGACACTGTGTGTCGGTTTATGGGCAGATTTATGATTTCCCATGAAGCTGCCTCCCTCCATTCAGACAGGACGGCCGGCCGTAAAGAAAAAACCGGTTTCCGCCCTGAAACGGAAGGGACAATCTGACTGGAGACTGCCCCTTCCTTCTGTGCCGCGCAAAGCTTTACTTCTGCGCAGCATGCAGTTTTGCGGCTTTTTCTGCCCGGTACGCATCCAGCTCTTTTTCATCGATCTTGTAGAAGATGAAGCAGAGAGCGGAGAGGATACATACTGCCGCAGGCGCGAATGCCATCAGGTATGTAATGCTGTTGATGATCGCAGGCGTCATTTCTGCTGTCGCGCTGTAGCCAACCGCCGCCAGTGAAAAGGAAGCGATGGTTGCGGACAGAGCGGAACCGAAACGTATGGTAGTACCGGCAATGGACTGGATGACAGCCCTGGCATCGGTCTCACCCTTCATCTCTTTATAATCCGCGATATCATTGGCAAATACAGGAATCAGCATACCGCCTACCACGCTGAAGCATCCGATGGCTACACGGATAATCAGGAACGGAATGGATGTTCTTCCAATAAAAGCAATCAGCATATATAACACACCGGTTAGAATGGAGAAATAAATGAATGCTTTCTTTTTACCGATATTATTGCAGATAATTTTACTCAGCCATGCGCCAAGCAGGCCTGCGGCGGATCCTGCTGTTACGGAAATACTCAGGATCACCGGATCATTCAGCACATAGCTGGTAAAGTATGCCAGCAGGGACATGAAGAAGCCAAGATGGCAGTTGTTTAAAATCATAGCGAAAAAGAAAGGAATGGTAGGGCCGGTCATGGCGCTGAGGAAGCCGCCCTTCGCCTTGGGTACTGTCCCTTTTTCGATTTTTTCTTCCTCTTCTTTCGGCAGATCGTATTTCCTGGTCAGTAAGAACATGCCGATGGTGCCGCCCAGGATAAAGAGGCCGTATAACAGAGCGGTCAGCGTATAGCTGTTGCCCAGGAATGCCATGATAGGCGCATTTACCACACCATAGATCAGACCGCCCAGGGTACTGCCCTGCTGTGCCATCATTGCCAGAGAGTTTGCGTCAGCCGCGTTGCCGCTTAAGGGGCCTACCAGAGAACGCTCTGCCACCCACAGGCAGTTATAGGAAATCGACTGTACGACAAATAATACAACGAACAGGGCGCCGGCCGCGCTCTGGCTCAGTCCCAGGTCGCTGAACAGCAGCGGAAAGGATATGGACATCCCGATACCGCCGATGACAGCCCATCCGGCAAATTTACCGACTTTCTTAAAATTAATCTTATCTACAATCCCGCCGGCCAGTATCATGGTCACTACATTTCCCCACACAGACAGTGAGTTTACCAGAGCAGACACCCCTGTACTCAGCTGCAGTATGTCGGTTAAGTAGAATAATCTGTTATATGCCAGAAACATCAGGTAAAAAGTGTTGAGAAACATGCCGCAGAATCCGTACAGCAAGATCTGGCTCTGTTTCAGCGTTGTTTTTTGAGCATTGGATTTTCCTTCCATACTCGAAACCTCCTTAATAATTATTTATTAACATCATTCTGACTGCGCTCTGCTTCTTCGGTTTTACTGGCGTACCAGAGTGCTGATCAGATTGAATACATAATTTTTCCGCACTTCCATGTTGTCGCTGACGGCAGGCGGCAGCGGCAGGTTCAGATTCTCCGCCAGGTATTCCAGCCCTTCGGGATATTTGGTGATATCCACCTTTTTTTCTTCATCCATCCTGATACCATCCTTTCTGAAATTAACCGTTATACTCCCGGACAAAATCACAGACAGCCCTGACATTTTCAGGGTTCGCGTCGTTCCGGAAAGATACCATCTTATCCTGAGTCAGCATAAAGCCGCCGTCCTGTCCCAGCTCATCGAACAGGCATTTCACACGGTCGATGCACTGCTGCTTTGTTCCGGTTCCCAGCAGTGAAACAGGCATACCGCCCAAAATCGCCACATTGGGCAGCTCTCTTCGCACCTCAAATACATCATCCTGCTCAGGATGAAGTACAATCAATCCTTTCGGCAGATCTTTGAAATATTCCCAGAACCGTTTGCTGCTGCCTTCCATGAACAGACGGACTGTCATCTTTTTCTCAGCCAGCACGTCAAAGGTCTCTTTCATATACGGCCACAGATATTCCGCAAACTGCCTGTTATTCAGAATCGTATGACACAGCAGCGTCAGATCATAGTCAAAAGCCGCGCTCATATCCGGGCCGACAGGCGCATTTCGCAGTGCCTCAATTCCCGGTTTGTAAAACAGTTCATTGAGAGCATCGCAGGCTTCTTTCAAAGCTCCTTTATCCTTGCGCATGTCAACGGACAGACCCTTGATGCCCCGGACGGTATTGAACATGAAGTCCAGAGCGATATAGCCGTAGCCCTTGGGCGCCGCATAAGGCGGCAATCCATACTCATCCTGCATCACTTTATTGATTTTACCCATATACTGGAGAAAGATACTCTGTTCATCTACTACTTTCTGCATATCTTCCAGTGTTACGGTTTTGTCCGCCCATTTGTCATATTTCCGGGCCATGCCCTTTTCCCAGAAAAATTTCTTTACATCTGCTGCCATTTCCCGCAGCTCATCGTGCTCGCAGATAGCCTTGTCCAGATAATTCACGGTGCCTGCTTCATCATTAACATAGTAGGAGCAGTTGCCCAGCGCCATGGGAATCCGGATAGCATTGCGGGCGCCCATCTCCAGGATACAGTCAAAACCGTACTTTTCCTGATGCTGACGCACTACCTTCTCCATAATGTCATAGTCATTCATCGCCTCGCTCAGCTTATAGCCGGCGTCCAAAATCTTCCATGTGACGAAAAACGACATATGAGGGATCTTATCAGGTTTTCTTTCCATCGAAGAGGCATCCCGGAACAGCTTCGCCCGGTATATCCGCAGTTCTTCATTCGTCATGTCCTATTTCTCCCTTCCTTGTGATGTCTGCTGTCACTGCATCTGAGCAGCCCATCCGCTGCAAATTTTCACGGTCTCCTGGGGGCTGGTGGTCCATGCGTCTGCACCCGTATACTCACATGCCTGGGCA
Organism: Candidatus Paralachnospira sangeri; assembly: GCA_904397815.1. Taxonomy (GTDB): domain Bacteria; phylum Bacillota; class Clostridia; order Lachnospirales; family Lachnospiraceae; genus Paralachnospira_A; species Paralachnospira_A sangeri. Next base: position 16,595 of record CAJFOT010000009.1, on the reverse strand, counting down.
TTTACCGGAGCACCGCCGATAATAATCTTCATCTGGTCTCTCATGCCGGCTTCCCTGAAAGCTTCCACTGTCTCCTTCATAGAATCAATCGCCAGTGTCAGCACGCCGGACAGCGCAACGATATGGATATCATTGGCTTTTGCTTCTTCCACAATTTTCTCTGCAGGAACGTCAATTCCCAGATCCAGCACCTCGAAACCGCCTGCTTCCAGAATGGATTTAACAATATTTTTCCCGATATCATGAAGATCATCCTTTACAGTGCAAAGGATCATCTTTGTCTTCGGACCTTCACTTCCGCCTTTTACCAGCGCGTCTTTCAGGATTCCTACCGCATCTGTCATCAGCTCACCGGCATAAATCAGGTCGCCTACAAAATATTCTCCTTCTTCAAACAGCTTTCCCACAATGTCCATGCCTTTCTGACATGCTGCCATCGCCTGCTGTGCCTCGGAGCCGCCGTCAGCCATCACTTCGGCCAGCATCTCCTTTACAGTGTCTTCGTCCAGATCACCCATCGCCTGGGCTAACGCCTCAAAATCTGCCATTTTCCTTTCCTCCTGTCTTTTTGAATCCTCTTCCTCTTTATTTCTTCACGCCAAATTTACCCTGGCGGTAAGCTCTGTTGTATTTCCGTCCGCCCTTGTCTTTCATCATCAGCGCCTCGCAGGCGTAAACAGTTCCCATCATATCCCTGTTGCAGGGATCCATGATGGCAGAATCCAACCCGGCCTCGACAGCATATGCCATACAGTTCATGTTGATGTATTTCCGGGCAGGCATCTCAAAGCTGATATTGGAGATGGCGCCTGTCACCTTTACATCCGGAGCATACTCATGAATCTTCCTGATACAGTCCTGAAAATCTTTCATGGAAGAACCCATGGTAGACAGCGCCATTACACAGGGATCAATATGGAACTGCTTCAGGTCCACGCCATATTTTACGGCCTTATCAATCATGCTCTTGGCAATATCCACTTTTTTATCTGATTCTGTGGGGATCCCCCCTTTATCACAGGTCAGCCCGATCACATGCCAGGGTGTGCCTGCAATCAACGGAAAAATGGTTTCGCACTTTATCCCTTCCTCATTGACGGAGTTTACCATACCCGGCTTCTTCAGCCGGCCTTCCTCGATGATCCGCTTCAGCAGCATCACATCCGGGCTGTCGATGCAGATAGGGAGATCCGTCACCTCCTGGATCAGATCAATCAGCCATACCATCGCATCATACTCCAGATTCGGCGCCGTACTCGGGGCACAGTCAATAAAATCCGCGCCGGCTTCTGCTTCCGCTTTCACCACATTCTGAATCCACTCCGCGTCCCGGTTCTCAATCGCGGTCTTAATCGAGGGAATCGCCCCATTAATTTTTTCTCCAATAATAATCAAAACATATCCTCCTTACACTTGGTGCATATTTTTTGTATGATTATCTTGTACGTATAAGCAAAATTATACGACGGCGTACATTATTTGTCAAGAAAATATAAAAAAATTCTAAAAAGTGACTAAAAAGTGACTGGGGTGCATAAAAAACACATATGCTTTCGTTCAGCATACAGGCGGGAGGTACAAACCGCCGGACGGGCAGACAGCCCATTTTCCAGACAGAAGCAGGCGCTCAACGCCTGGTTCTGTCTGGAAAATGGGCTGTCTGCCCGCTTAGAATTTATTCAGGCCGGGAACAAAGCGTGTCATATGACAGGCCAGGATATGCGCCACCGCCCTCTGCGCCTGCCTGTACCGTCCGGACCGCCTAAATCTCAAATCTCCCTGAAGGAAAACCTATGATTGTCAGTCCTCTACCCCGAACATGACAGATGTCGCCTTAATCACTGCCACGGCCTCTTTCCCCGGCGCCAGTTCCAATTCTTTCACTGCGTTCATGGAGATGGTGGCGCTGATATGGTTGCCGCCGGCAATGTTCATATGGACAATAGCATTGACAGCTCCTTCTTCTTCTCATTTCAGGTTCCTCCTTATGCTTTTCTTAAATGTGTGTTCTGACTTCTCCCGCCATCTGGGAACCGAATCAGAGCGTTCTTTTCTTGTCAAGAAAATATTGTAACGTGTTTCAGACAAAAATCAAGGGGGGTTCACAAAAAACTCATATATCACTGTGCCGGCACAGCCATAATTTGACAGACAGGGCAAGCGTCAGTACATTAACATTCCTTCCGCCAGTTCTCATTACGCTCCTGACTGGCAGCCGTAGCGCCGGCCAGCTGGTAGACGATTTCACTGAAATATCTGGCAGGCACATCCTTCAGCAAAACGGCAGTCTCCGGTTTCACTTCATCGTACATATAGCTGCCCCGCTTAATAGTGCCGGCCTGATAGAACCGGGCGTCATACACGGTCACGTCCTCATTTTCCCCGCCGACGAAGGTGCCGGAAAAATGGAGTTCTACACCCAGGCCCAGCTCAGTATCCTCCCGGTAGAAGGTATAGAAGCCGCCGGCGTCCTGGACAGAGCCCCGGTACCAGCCCATGGCCTGAAGCTTTCCGGACAGGGAGAGGCCGTTGAGGATGTAGCCGCCGAAGCGGTCCAGCGTCCTGGCATTCTCCTCCTCCGGCAGCAGGGTGTAGATGGTCCGGCTCAGCTGCTGGAAGGGCTGTACCACCTCATAATCCGCCAGCTGCTCCTCCCAGGTTTTCCGGGATTCCTCAGACAGCTCCACAGGATGTACCAGACCGATCACACAGTTTTCCGGCAGCTCCATCTCATCCTCATCCTCAGTATTGAAGGTGCCGTCCTCCATGTAGCGGAAGGTCTGCTCCAGCCCCTCCGGGCCGTAAATTCCCCAAATCAGGCCGATAGCGAACTGGTGCATCACCGGATTTTTCACAAAGAGGGCCCGCCAGTCCTCTGCCTTCCACTTCCGCTCTACGGACAGGGCCTGTTCCAGACGCAGCTTCTGATTGGCCACTGTGGCCTTCATCTGCTTTTTCATCTCTTTAAAGGACTGGTATGCCGCCGCAGCCTGCTCCGGATCGTCCTTCTTTCCGGGGGCAGGCAGGTTTTTCAGCTTTTTGTCATTCCCGTCATAAATCTCCAGCTCCAGAGCCGGCGTCAGATATACCCGGAACTGACGCTCCCCGTAGTCAAAGATGCGCTCCATCCGGTCATTAAAGCCCAGGTCAGGCACGATCCGGTCAGCCAGCTCCTCTCTGGTCATGCCCAGCTGCTGGGCAGCAAATTCCAGCGCCTCCCCGGCGGCGTTTTTAATCTGGCGGAATTTAAACTTCCGGGAAATCCCGTCCACTGTCATCAGCGCCTGGGAGCTTCCGTTCAGGGCCAGCGCCTTCACCGCCTCCGTGGCGATCGCCCCTCTGGCATGCTGGGGCCACTCCCGGATCTGATGAGCCAGCTTCTCCACAATCTCACTGCCGCCATGGATGGATGCGGCATAAAGCACCCACTTTTTCTTCGCCTCCGCGCCGCTCTCCAGCCATTTGTCGAAAAGCTCTCCCACATAGACCGCCAACTCCTCCTGGTTCAGCTGCTCCGCCAGCCATGCGGCGTCCTGGCTGACCCCTGGGGTTCCCATGGAGGCATAGCACAGGAGAATACCCTGAAGATAGGTTTCCTCCGCCTCTGTCCCATCTTTTTTGTGAACGGCGGAAAAAGGGGTCTCATAGGCCCAGGCCAGGGTACGTTTTTTCCCGCCTTTATGCAGCTCCTTCACCTTTTCCTCCGGTGTCAGGCTGCCGGCCTGCTCCTCCGGCGCCAGCTGGAGGATATCCTTCAGCAGCGCGGCCAGCTTCCCGCTTTTCTCCACTGCCAGCGCCTCTGTCAGCATCTGTCTGACTTCCGGATCATTCCATGCCCGCATTACCTGAACCGCCAGTTCCCGCTGGGCGGCTTTTCTGGATTTCAGCAGGGCGGCCACATCCTCCCGCCATTCAGGCTTCTTCTGCAGAATCCCGGCCAGCGCTTCCCGCACCACTTTGGAACTGTCCCCGCTGTAAGAGAACAGCTCCTCCTGATTCCGGTCAGCCTGGCGGCCCAGAGTTTTCACCGCCAGATACCGGCCTGTGGCGCCGCTCTGGTGAAAGGCTGTCTTCGTCTCCTCCGGCCGCTCTGCCAGATATCTGGAAAATACCCTGACCACTGCGTTTTCCACAGTCTTTTTCGTTTCCTCAGAATAAGCATAGTCATAAACCAGCTCCCCGCACTGGAGCTGCCATACCGGCGAGAGCCCGGCTTCGTCCAGAGAACGGAACAGGCCGACAGCCGTATCCGCATCCACCAGGGAAAACCGGTTCTCCCGGCATACCTCTCCCATCAGCAGATAGGAGGCTTTCTTAAAAATCATCAGCACCAGGCACCGGACATAGAAATCATCCTTCCCGTAGGTACCCCGGTACCTGTCCAGCACATTCCGGTACTGCCACCCGTAATAGGTGCCTTTTCCCAGCTCTTCCGCCCAGGGATAGACATCCTCCACCGGACGGCTGCCCCGCAGGTAATCGCACAGATCCTGACAGCCGGGAGTGCCTGCCGGGACCACTGCCTGGATCACCTTCTCCTGCTGCTGGGTAATGTCGGTCTCCTTCAGCTGCTGATACAGACCCGGCGCCTTTCTCAGCACCACTTCCATCATGGTCTGATAGACATTCAGATCTGCCTCCTTCATACAGCTGATATAAATGTCCCGGCTGCGCTCGAACTGGTCGGAAAGAATATTTTTGTATCCCTTCCGGGCCGCCCAGAGCAGATAGGTCCCCTGATCAATCCCGAAAACCTGATCCAGGCTGCCGCCCCGGGCTGACAGCTTATTGTCCATGTCAAAGGAGGCCAGCACCTCCAGGGTGCCGTCCAGACCGCAGGCAGCGCACAGCCGGATAAAATTGCGCAGGCTGGGAGACAGCTCATAATTGACGAAGGCGCACCCGGCCAGCAGCCGCAGCAGATAGGCCTCCATCTGATGATTCTGAGCCATCTGCGCCAGTTGAGCCGGTACCTGCTGATCTTTGTCCTGGCGGATATATGCCTCCATCGCTCTGGCTTCCTCATCGCTGATCTGCTTCTGAAAAAGATTATCCACGCTGGTGGCAATGGCGTCAATATAGCCCTTCATATAGCCCTGGTCCTCCGGGTCCAGAAGGAATTCCTTCCCCTCTTCACCGGTCAGGAACCGGAGGATCCCTTTCACCAGGCCGCCCTTCTCCGCCTGTTCCTTTTTCTGCTGATTCCGGCCTCCCTGTCCGTCTGCTCCCTTCTCTCTGCCGTACTTCTCATAAAAATACCCGGCGTACAGCACCAGAAGGCCATTGTCAAATTCTGCCTTATGATAGCCGAAGGCCCGGCTGAGAAAAGCCGGCTGACCCTGACTGAGAGCCATCAGCCGCTCCAGGGCATAACGCCCCAGATAATACTGGGTTTCGCAGATCTGCTCCGCATACACCGAGCAGACCTGGGCCGGGTCCAGCTCCCGGAAATCATACCCTTCAGAGCGGAAAAGATCCATGGGCACCAGGCGGTGGCAGCTGGACTGGCCCAGCCGGAATACCACCCGGAAGAGCCTGAGCAGTTCCTGCTCTCTTCCCTTTCTGCCAAACTCCTGAAACAGCTTCTGAAAAAACACGATCGTCTCCTGGGATACCCCTGACAGATCACGGAAGGTCAGCTGTTCCAGCAGTTCTTCCTTTCCCTCTTCCAGATATTCCTCCGCCAGATTCAGTTCCTCCTGGCTCAGGTCCAGCTCCTCCAGACCCTTCATCATCTTCTGCAGACGCATTTCATTTGGATTCTGCATCTTCTGTTCCCCCTCCTATCCCCAGACGACAGGCCGCCCGGCTGATCTCCAGCCGGCGGGCGCATATCTCCAGGTATTGATTTAATTTTCCATAGATTACATAAACCTGCCGGTTCTCTCCCCGCGCCTGATGGCGCTGGGCATCCAGCAGGACCCGCAGCTCCTCCAGCATATCCGCCAGCACCGTCATCCCGTACTGTCTCCCGCTGGCCGCCGCAGCCCCCAGTTCCTCCAGGGTGCCGTCATGCACAGTGGCAAATCCGCTCTGAAAGAGATCCGTCAGGATTCCCTCCGTCCCCTTCAGATAATCGCCGATCACTTCCGCCGCCTCTGCCTGTTCCTCCATGTCATTCCTCATCCATAATCTCCTTTGGCTCCAGAAAGGCGATGGGATACAGCTTCATCTCCCCATCTGCCAGATAAATGTCCCCCACAAAGCATGGGATCTCCTGCCGCCCCTCCTGTATCCTTCTGGAGATCCGCTCCAGGCTGCGGATCACCGGTTCCTGCTGTTTGGAGTAAACAGCCTCCAGGCTGACTGTGATCCCCCTGCTGTCCCCCAGCTCCATCCGGAAGGTCTGGGAAATCCGGTCGAACACCCCCGGCCCGGCGGCAGACGGGTGAACCAGCACCGGATGACGGGTTTCATCAAATCCATAATCTTCCTCTTCCCTCTCTTCCTCCAGCGGCCCGCCGCCGATCTGCTCCCGGAAGAGGCGGGCAAAATCGGTGTAATAGCAGCTCTCAATTTCCTTTCTGTGAATCTGCCTGGGCCCCAGCACCTCTCCCCTGGTCTGGCTGCCTGAAGACAGCCGGTTCCGGCTGCTGGCCCTGGCCTGCCTCAGACGGATCCGCAGCTGGGGCAGCTCATCCATGCTGACCCGCAGATCCCAGGGGGCGCTGCCCCGTCCCGCCGGTCTCCGGCCGCCCCTCTGTTCATAAAATACCGGACGGGCATCTGTATAGGTATACCACTGTCCTGAAGACGCCTCCAGAAAGTACACCGTCTCTCCCTCATAACCGGTTTTGCTGAGAAAATGCCGGGCGCCGATGCCGATCAGGATCAGATCACCCGCCAGCCTGTATTCCGCTTTAAACTGCCCCGCCAGCTGCCGTACCCGTCCGGGAGTCCGGGCCTCTTCCAGCGCCTGGGCCTTCCGGTACAGCCGGGTCAGCTGCCTCATCAGGTCCTCCGGACGGAAGGAGGCCATCCTGCGGAAATAATTCTGCCAGGAATCCCGCAGAGCTCTGGCATCCCGCTCAAAATCCGGCAGTTCCCGGTTATGGCAGAGGATGGCCAGCCGTTCCAGAGAATCCAGCACATCCTGGGAGGAACGGGCCAGTCCTGTGCGCAGCAGTCCTTCCAACAGCAGGCGGACTGTCCCGGCCAGCCCGTGGATCCGCTCCAGATCCGGCAGTTCCTCATCCTCCCGGGCCTGCTCCAGCATATCCGCTGTCAGCAGCCCCGCCTTCAGCTGATACCACACAATGGCCTCCGCCCTGTGGGAACACATTTCCTTCTTATGGCAGGAACAGGAAGAATAGGCCAGCGGCTCCAGCAGCTTCACCTTCGTCCCGTCCTCAGGCCATTCCACCGTGATCACCGATGTCACCGTAATCTTAGGCGCCATTCCCAGACGGGCACATTCGATCAGGCTCTGAAAGCGTCTGCTGCCCATCACCTTCCTGGCTTTTTCCAGAGGGTAAGAAGCGACCTCGGAAAATGCAGGAGCAGACGCCGTATTTTCTTTTTCTTCCGGGCTTTCTGTCCTGTCTTCTTCTCCCCCATCCGGTACGCCCTCTCCCTGCCCCTTCAGATAGTCCCCATCCGGCGCTCCCTCTCCCTGCTCCTTCAGATAATCCCGCGTTTTCAGCACCGCAATGATGATATGCTTGCAGATGCTGCGGGAGACGCAGCTGCACTGGCTGCTGCCCAGAGGAAGGGCCAGCCTGCAGGAGACGTCACCCATCTGCACCAGGAAGCCCGATTCCTCCTGCGTGATATCAGCCCGGGTATCCGGCAGTTCTTTATATGCCCGCTTTACAATTCCTTTATTGGCCAGACCTGCCAGATAGTCATCATCGGCAGCGTCCAGCGCCTGTTTCCACTGTCCCAGATCCATCTATTCCATCACCTTCCCGATCCAGTCTGCCAGCTGCTCCGGCGTCATCGCCGCCACAGATGCCCCGAGATCGGCCAGCCGGGCCGCCGCCTCCCGGTCATAATTGGGATTGGCATTCATATCCAGGGCCGTCAGGGCGATCAGCCGGGCGCCGCTCTCGATGATGCCCCGGCTGACACTGTAGAGGTTCTGGTACCCCATCCCCTCATACAGGTCAGAGATCAGCACCACGATGGTGCGCCGGGGCGTCTCGATCAGCTTCTCACAGTAGGCCAGGGCTCCCGCGATATTGGTGCCGCCGCCCAGCTGGATGCTCATCAGCGCCTCCACCGGGTCATCCACATAGCCGCTGAGATCCACCACATTGGTGTCAAAAATCACCAGCCGGGTGTCGATCACCGGCAGCCGGGCGAAAATTCCCGCCATCACGGCGCTGTGAATCACAGAATCCAGCATGGAGCCGCTCTCGTCCACACAGATGATAATCCGCCATTTATGATAGTGGCGGATCCGCCCGTGAAAATATACCTGCTCCAGCACCAGCCGTCTCTTTTCCCGGTCATAATGCTTCAGGTTCCGGGTGATGGTCTTTTTGATATCCAGGTTCCGGGCGGTTTTCACCGGACTGCTGTTCAGCTGGTCTACCCGCCCCAGGATGGAGCGGCGGATATCCTTCTGCAGCTTTTCCGTCAGCTGATCCGCTACTGTTTTCACGATTTTCCTGGCAGTCTCCAGCACATCACCCTTCATCAGATGTTTCAGCTCCAGGATGGTTTTCAGCAGTTCCTGGTTGGGCTCCAGCTTCTCCAGCACCTCCGGGTCTGTCAGCAGCTCGGTCATGCCATAATGCTCCAGGGCGTGCTTTTCCATGATCTCCACTGTCTGTTTGGGGAAAAGCTTCCTGATCTGCTGAATCCAGGAGGTCACCGTCAGCCGGGAGCCTTCCCGGCCGCCCTGCCTCTCACGGCGGATGCCCTGTTCCTCCCCGTACTCTCTGTTATAGAGAAAGTCCAGCACATCCTCCATCTCCATATACCTCAGGCCAGCCGTCTCCCCCTCCTGAAAGCTGATCTGGCCGGCTGCGTTTTTCCCCAGCATCAGCCGCCATTTATTCAACTGCTCCATGTCCTCTGCATGCTGTTCCGGGGATTTTCCTGTTTCCTGTTTTTCCGTCATTTCCCGTCCTCCCTCTCTGCCAGCATACCTGCCGCCAGCTGATCCAGCCGCCGGCCGTAATCATACACCGCCGGCGTCACTTCCTTTAAGGCGAACAGATCCTTTTTCTTCCGCCCGTACAATGCCGCCGCCTGTCCGGCGATCTGGTCGATCTCTCTGGGGGTAAAATAACTGAAAGCCATCCGGAATTCCGGCAGCAGCGCCATAAAAGACTGGCTGTCCAGCCGGCGGATCAGCTGATCCATCGTACCCACCAGCCCGTCGCCGATAAAGACCAGATCCCTGGCTGTAAAAAACAGGCCGCGGAAAAAGGAAGCCGACTTCATCAGCTGTTCATGGGTTCCTGTCAGGTAGCCGGCACAGGCACCGCGGATCTGATCCAGGCTGTGGATGCCGGCGCCGTAGAGAATCCCCCGGACGCAGCCGTCCAGCCCCGGATTTCCGTCCTGCCGGTTCACAATCTGCAGGAATGCCTGGCACAAAGCCTCCCGCTCCTGACCATAGGCCTCCTGCCCGGTCAGCTGGTAGAGGGTTTTGCAGGCCTCCATACAGGCCTGGGTCTGCTCCTCCTGCACCTGGGCCATGCCGGGCAGAAGAGCTGTCAGCTTCCGGATGCAGATCAGAATCAGCCCGCCCACATCCATGGACGACTGATACAGCTCTCCCATCTCCCCCAGCAGCACCAGATAGGAGAGGGCTTCCGCCACAGAATAAAAGTCCCCGTCCTCCAGCAGCGCCCGGTATACCTGCTCATAGACCAGCTCCAGCTGATCCTCCAGGCCCATCTCAAACACCCTGGTCAGCAGCACCGCCGCCTCTTTTCCGCCGGTTTTCTCTTTCAGAGACCGGAGCACCAGGGCGGCGCAGGCCTCCCGCACTGTGGCGCCGTACACCGACACATCTGTCAGCGCCGCCAGTACCTGGGCATTCCACTTATACCGCCACGTCTCCCGAATCAGGTTCCGGTCTTTCCGCTTCTGGAGATCCGGCCCCCGCTTCTTCCTGCAGAAACCGGTATCCAGAAAGACCATCTGATTCAGAAACATGCTGACGCTCCGGTGTTTCTCCGAAGCGAAAATGTCCAGCGTCACTTCCTGCTCCAGAGTGCTCCCGGTCTTTAATTTAAAATCTTTGCACTGTTTTTCAAAATCCTGGATGATCGGCGGAACCTCCGCCTGGGCGCACAGCGTCCCCGTCCGCCGTCCGGTCAGATAATCCCGCAGGAGACGCAGAGGCTGATCGGTAGACAGATCACAGGCTCCCTTTACAAAAGAAGAGAGGACACTGTCATACAGCTCATAAGCCCCCGGCTCCCGCTTGTTCCGAAGTCCTGCAAGCCCCCGGGCCATGGAAAATCCGCATATCTCGTCATAGGAGGACAGCAGCCCATCCTCTTTGCGCACCATTCTGCCCACCGCCACCAGGCCGTTCAGCACCGCTTCCCGGTAGGGTTCCTCCCTGCCCGCCTCAATCCCATCCCATATCTGCTGGTAAAATTCAGGATAGGGCATCCCGCTGGCATACCCGTTCAGGCTGGCGCAGGCCTCCATGGAATAGGGCAGAAGGAATACTCCCTGATCCTTCTGGGGAATACCGGTTAACGTTAACTTCACGTCACCCTCCTCCAGCAGCTTCCGGATGCCGGGGGTATGGAAGCCGCCGGTCACCGCCAGGATACGCCGGCAGGTCTTTGCCGCCTCCCGGATATGCCAGGCCATACACTGCTCCCGTTTCAGGCAGCCCTCCTGCTCCAGCTCCTCCACAAGGGTGCTCTCCCTGGCCTGGCCGCAGTAGGCAAGCATGTGAGCAATAAAAGTATCCCTGTCCTCATACAGCCCGTTCTGCTCAAAATATTTTTCCCACAGCTCATCAAAATTCCGCGCCCCGGTTTTCTCGCAGAGCCTCTGGATATAGGCGCTGCGGGCCAGCAGGTAGTCGTCATTGTAATTGTTTTTCTCACCGCCCCGCCGCAGGCCCCTGCCCTCCCGGACAGCGGTCAGGATCTCCCCGTAGGGCAGGTCAATAAACCGGGCAGGGATCCCCCTGGCGGCTGCCTCCCGCAGCGCCGCCAGCTCCGGCGAATAATCCAGGAAAGGATAATAGCACCGGTAATCCGCCTTCTCCTCCGACACATACCCCTTTCTGTCCCGGTAGGAATAATAGATGGCAAAGGGCGCCCGGGTATCCGGATGGGTCATCACCGGAATCAGCCTGTTGGCATTCTCCGGCCCTTCAATCAGGATACAGTCCGGCTCCCATTCCCGGATCATCTCCCGCACATGGTAAGCGCAGGCCGGGCTGTGGTGCCGCACCGGCATATATGCTATCTCAGCCACTTCCTGGCCTCGTAATATCTGGTCCATAATCCGCCCTCGCGACTGCTTTTATCCTTAATCACCGTGTTGAAATATCCCCGCACCTTCTCCAGGTCATCCCGGTTCTCCTTCGCCACTGCGCCCAGCAGGTTCTGCACCATGCAGTCCACGCTGATCCGCCCGTCATCATAGTAATAGCCGGTAATCATCGTCTGATAAAAGACCGATACCGCTTCCGCCGTACTCATCACAGCCGCCGGGCGGTCGATCCTGTGTCCGTAGGAGGAAACCCCCTCCCGCAGCTCATGATAGGTGGAGGCCAGCAGCTCCGCCACATCCTCGTCCACCTCCATCTCAATCTGGTTCTCCTGAGCCAGCTTCGATACCTCCTGAACGATGATCTGCTTTTCCAGCGCCACATCCCGCACCGGCATCACCGTCTCAAAATTAAACCGCCGCTTCAGGGCGCTGCTCATCTCATTGACTCCTTTATCCCTGGTGTTGGCAGTACCGATCACATTAAAGCCGGGGCGGGCAAACAAAAGCCCCTCATCCCCCAGTTCCGGGATATTCAGCACCTTATCGCTCATCACACTGATCATACTGTCCTGAATCTCCGCCGGCGTCCTGGTGATCTCCTCAAAACGGGTGATAATCCCCTTCTCCATGCCCACATACAAAGGCGAGGGAACCAGCGCCTCCCTGGAAGGCCCCCGGTCCAGCAAAAGGGCATAATTCCAGGAATATTTAATCATATCCTCCGTAGTTCCGGCTGTCCCCTGGATCGTATTGGTGCTGACGCCGCTGATGGCCGCGGACAGCAGCTCGGACAGCATGGTTTTCGCCGTACCCGGCTCCCCCACCAGCATCAGTCCCCGGTTGCCCGCCAGGGTGACGATACACCGCTCCACCAGCATGTCGTTGCCGTAATATTTCCGGGTAATTTCCACATCCCCCTTCTTGCCGGGAATGGGCCTGTCACTGCCCAGGATAAAGGTTCTCACCGCCTGGGGAGACAGCTGCCAGTTCAGCGGCCTCCTTCCGGTATCACTGGCCTTCAGCGCCTCCAGTTCTTCCCGGTAACGGATCTCCACCGGCGGCTTCATCTGCTGTTCTGTATTCATCGTCAAGTTCTTTCCTCCTCATTTATAACGTTCTCCGAAAACCTCTTCTGTCTGCTGTCACTGTTTCTCACTGTCTTCCGACGCCTTCGCCGACGTCGGAAGCTCCGCCTCCACCTCGGCCTTTTCATTCTTAATCTCCCAGTGAATCAGCAGCGTCAGCGCCGCCCGCAGGACAATAATCGCTCCTACAATGGCGATCTCACTGAGATCCCGGACAATGACCGTACGCAGGATCTCGCTGCCCAGCTTAAACTCCAGAGCCATCGCCATCCCTTTGGCCAGTTTCAGCCTGGTCAGCGTATCATGGCGCACATAATTCCAGATTCCCTGGATGCCGGCGGCCACAATCACAGCCACCCCCATAAACTCAAACAGCATAATCGCCACATCCACGATAGCATTCAGTAATTGATGAAAAATCTCCATGTATGTCACCCCACACTTTCCTCCGGCAGAATCGCCTGAACTCTCGCTCAGACCTGCCATGTCTTTCTCCATCATACCTGTTTTTAATCTATTGTGCAATATCAAGGTTGACAAAGCTGCTATTTCTGTATACACTGTACATGAATAAAACATAACAGTTAGGGGTGAGATTTTTTGCATATTCTTCTCTCAAACAGCTCTGATCTGCCGATCTATGAACAGATCAAAGAGCAGGTCAGGGAACAGATTCTGTCCGGTGAGCTGAAGGAAAACGACCGGCTGCCTTCCCTGCGCCGGCTGGCTGCTGACCTGAAAATCAGCGTGCTGACCACCACCCGGGCATACAGCGAGCTGGAAGAAGAAGGCTACATCACCAGCCGGCAGGGCAAAGGCTTCTTCGTCATGTCCAGCAGTTCTGAGCTGCTGCGGGAACAGCTGATCAAAGAAGTAGAAGAAAATCTGGAAAAAGCCATCGCGGCGGCCCGCAGAGCCTCTATGACAGAGGAAGATGTGATCCGCCTGCTCCGGCTTCTCATGGAGGTAAATGATGAATGACAACAATATCCTGGAATTCCGGGACATTACAAAGCATTTCCCAAATTTCACACTGGATCACCTGACCTTTCACCTGCCCCGCGGCTATATCATGGGGCTGATCGGCGCCAACGGAGCAGGGAAAACCACTGCCGTCAGGCTGATTCTGAACATGCTGGACCCAGACGGCGGAGAGATCCGGGTATTTGGCCTGGACAGCCGCAGACAGGAAAAAGAGATCAAGGAACAGACCGGCGCAGTATTTGACAGCAGTTTTTTCCCGGACACCTGGACCGTGGACGACACAGAGCGGGCCATCTCCCCATTCTACAGAGAATGGAACCCCCAGACCTTCCGGCAGATGATCCGCCGGTTCCGGCTTCCCGCCCGGACAAAAATCGGGGAGCTGTCACGGGGAATGCAGATGAAGCTGATGCTGGCCTGCGCCCTCTCCCACAATGCCAGACTGCTGATCCTGGACGAACCCACCAGCGGCCTGGACCCGGCCACCCGGGATGAATTTCTGGACATTCTCCAGGAATACATCAGCGATGGAGAAAAAAGCGTTCTCTTCTCCACCCACATCACCGCCGATCTGGAGCGGACCGCCGACTACATCACCTGTCTGGACCGGGGAAAGCTGATCTATACCGGAAGCATGGAAGGGCTGCTGCAGAAATATTATCTGATCAAAGGCAGGCCGGACGAACTGACCCCGGAACTGCAGGCCCGGCTGTACGGGCTGCGTCAGACACCGGTCGGCTTCGAGGGGCTCATAGAAGCCCGGGCAGCTGCCCATTACAACGGATATCTGCTGGATCCGCCCACCATCGACGACATTATCATCCACATCAGCAGGAGGTAGCGATATGACTGCGATTTACAACATGGCAAAACTGGATTTTTACACAACAAAATCCCAGAACAGCATGTACCTGTCTCTGGCCATGGTTCTGGGACTGTTCGCCCTGATGGGGACTTCCTTCACAGTGCTGAGCATCACAGCCGCCTGGTTTACGGCGCTGCTGTCTGTCAACATTTTCACGATACAGGAGAAAAATGATCTGGACCGTCTGTACGCCTCCCTCTCCCTCCGCCTGGAGCATATGGTAGCAGGACGATACCTGTTTCTCTATGCCGGCTACTTCGCCGCCCTGCTGCTGTCCATCCTTATCGGCGGGGCATCCGCTCTCTGGCACCAAACACCGGTCCGGCCGGAAGAAATCATGACAGCCCTCTGCGTATCCCTGCTGGCATTCACGCTGATCGCCGGCGTTCAGCTGCCGGTCTACTTCCGGCTGGGCTACTCCCGGGCCAAAATCTGGTGCCTGGTACCCTTCCTGGCCGTCATGCTGGTGGTCGTCCTGCCTGCTTTCAGCCAAAGGGTACTGGCAGCAGTCACTGTCATCAGCCGGCACCACTCTCTCCTGTGGACAGGATGCCTGGCAGCCAGCCTCCTCATCCTGGCTGTCTCTCTCTGGGCCAGCATAATCTGCTGCCGGCAGAGACGGTAGACAGGAAATAAAATAAGAGAACGAAACTGCCTGCCCCGGCCACATTCCGGTTGTGCAGGGCAGTTTCGTTCTCATGCCGGATTCTGCGCAGAATAGACACTTTCCCATTAATGTGATCAATCATCCACAAACTCAAATAAATCTTCGACTGTCACATGAAATACTTTTGCAATGTCCATAGCCAGTTTTAACGATGGATTATATCTTCCGTTTTCAAGATGGACGATTGTTTCCCGGCGGGCGGAGACCATTTCTGCCAGTTCGCTCTGTTTAAGCCCTGCCTTTTCTCTGTATTCCTTTATCTTTGTTTTCAGCATAAACGCTTACATTCCTTTCCTGTCGATAACCACAAACATCGCTGCTCTGATAATCGTCAGCAGGAGAATGCCGCCGACAACGAAATATCCCGCTATAATCCCGGAGAAATCCGCAAAAACACAGGCGAGGGCTGCCACAGCCATCAGCACATACGCAGCCTTCAGGCAGGCAGAGTCTGTGGTTTTCAGGTTTTCTCTCGCAAATTCATCAAAAATTTTATTCTTTCTCGCATATGAAATCTGCGCCCAGACAATCACGCCTGCCAAAACCAGCGTCACTGCATGGATATATCTGAAAACCGGATTGTAACCGTCCACGGTACACATCCAATAATACAGCAACAGCAACACAGCCGGTACCACTTTCAAAAACATCCATACACTCAAATTGACCGTTTTGTTTTTCATAATCAAGACCTCCAAGTGAAATATTTTTAACTTGAGATCGCCTGTGCTTTTGGCCGGCAGCCTTTCACTCCCGCTCCCGGACCGTCACATGAACAGTATCCCCTGCTCCTTTTTTCAGCTTTTTTCGGATTCCTTTTGTGATTCCGATGATATAGCAGACAGTTCCGTCCTCGTTGGTTACACCCATGTTTACGACACTTCCGTCGTAGGGAATGCCGTCAAAGGCTGCATGGACCTTCACCCGTCCTCTGCCGAACTCCTGCCTGATATCCCATGGAAATGCCACATAGGCCCCGTCCTGATCCGGAACACTGTGTATGACAGCGTCATACTCATAAACCTTCTGGCTGACAGCCGGCTTCCGCCCCAGAATCTTATCCATGGTTTTTCCTTTCGCCAGATCGTCAATCAGCTTGTCCAGACAACGGATATTGCGCATCAGCGGATCTTCTATAGTCTCCAGACGCACACCGCAGATACTTCCTTTCATCTCCCCGGCAGCGGGATTGATCTGAGGCGCCTGGGCAAAAAAGGTGCGGAAATCCACATTTTCGCCGATCTGCTTCTCCAGCTCCTCCGGCCTGTATCCGGTCAGCCAACAGATAATCTCATTCACTTCTTCCCTGGTACGTCCCTTCCGCTCTGCTTTCTGAACGTAAAGGGGATAAACCGAGCCAAAACCGGCAGTAAAAATACGATGCTCCGACATAATCTCACACTCCCGTCTCCTGATTATCACAGCGTTTTTTTCATTCAAGGGAGCTTACACAGCCCGGACGGCCCCGCCAGCCGCAGACGAAGGGTGCCGCAAACGGGCTACCGCTTCCGCCGAGCTAAGCCTTAAGACGCACCAGGTTCATCGGCTGAGGGCCTCTTCACCAGGTGCTTTC
>CAJFOT010000008.1 GCA_904397815.1 Candidatus Paralachnospira sangeri | reverse complement strand
TCATCTGCTTAGTACCTGTTCGGGCCGGGAATCAAGCGGCAGAATGTCCCGCCCATATGGCGCTGTGTCCCAGAGCGTTGCCTCCCTGTCCGGCGGTTCGTTCCTCCTGCTTGTCCGTGAACGAAAACATATGCCATATGCTTCTGCCCGCTGTTTTTCACGAAAAATTTATAATCTTTATGCCGAATTTCTACTTATTTTTCTATGGCTATGCTATAATACATGTATATGTTTTTGAGAGGAAGAATGAAGGATGAAGCTGAGAAACAGGCTGCTGACAGCCTTTTTAATCATTATACTGGTTCCTGTTCTTCTTTTTTGCGTGGTACTGGCGGGGCTGAATAATTATCAGGCCAGAGCTCTGGAGCGGACCTATGGGGTGGAAGATGTACAGGATATGATATATGGCACTTCCATTCAATTTTTTGACAGTATGACAGAGGCAATCCAGGAGAAGCTGGAACAGGAGGTTAAAGAAGATCCGGATCAGTTTATGGACAGCATTGTGCTGGAACAGTGGAATCAGGAACTGGAAGGACGGCATTCCTATCTGGTAGTGAGAAAGGGCGGACAGATCATATACAGCGGCGTGGATTCCATGCCGGTGAAACTGATCGAGCAGCTGCCGGCCTATGGAGAAGCCAGTCGTTTCAGCGATGGAGGAATTTATACAGGCAGTGAGACAAAATGTCTGGTGAAGCAGCAGGATTTCCGGTTTTCGGACGGTTCGGAGGGATCAGCCTATATCGTGACGCCCATGAGCATCGTTTTGCCGGAAGTTCGGACCATGATGGTGGAGATGTTTATTGCGGTGGTAATTATACTGCTGTTTACTGCGGCAATTCTGATTACCTGGATTTACCGTTCGATTGTTCAGCCGCTGACTCAGCTGCAGAAAGCAACTAGGGAGATTAAAGAGGGCAATCTGGATTTTGTCATGGAGGTGCAGAACACGAAGGATGAGATCGGCCAGCTGTGCATGGATTTTGAGGAGATGCGGCTGCGGCTGAAGCAGTCCACAGAGGAAAAGATTCAGTATGATATGGAGAGCAAAGAGCTGCTGAGCAATATATCCCATGACCTGAAAACTCCGATTACTGCCATCAAAGGCTATGTGGAAGGTATTATGGACGGTGTGGCATCCTCGCCGGAGCGGCTGGATAAATATATTCGAACCATATATAATAAGGCCAACGATATGGATAAGCTGATCGATGAGCTGACCTTCTACAGTAAGATCGATACAAATAAAATTCCCTATGTTTTTACCAAAATTAATGTGGCCAGCTATTTTAAAGACTGTATCGATGAGGTGGGTATCGAGCTGGAGGCGAAAAATATTGAACTGGGGTATTTCAATTACTGCGATGAGGATACGGTGGTGATCGCCGACGCGGAACAGATGAAGCGGGTGATTAACAATATTATCAGCAATTCTGTGAAATACCTGGATAAACGTCGGGGCATTATTAATATCAGAATTAAGGACCGGGGCGATTTTATACAGGTGGAAATAGAAGATAACGGCAGAGGGATTGCACAAAAGGACCTGCCATACATTTTCGACCGGTTTTACCGGACGGACGCTTCCAGAAATTCTTCCCAGGGAGGAAGCGGAATCGGCCTGTCCATCGTCAGGAAAATTATTGAGGATCACGGCGGAAAGATCTGGGCCACCAGCCGGGAGTCTACAGGCACTGTCATGCATTTTGTACTGAGAAAGTATCAGGAGGTTATATATGAGTAAATTATTAATTATTGAGGATGAGGAAACCATAGCGGAGCTGGAGAAGGATTACCTGGAACTGAGCGGGTTTGATGTGGAGATTGAGACATCTGGAAATAAGGGGCTGGAGCGGGCGCTGAAAGAGGACTTTGATCTCTATATTCTGGATCTGATGCTGCCGGAGATCGACGGCTTTGAGATCTGCAAAAAAATCAGAAAAACAAAAAATACACCGATTCTGATGGTGTCTGCCAAGAAGGATGACATCGACAAAATCAGAGGCCTGGGCCTGGGAGCGGACGACTATATCACAAAGCCATTCAGCCCCAGTGAGTTGGTGGCCAGAGTAAAGGCCCATCTGGCCCGGTATGAGCGTTTGATCGGCAGCACATCAACGGAGAATGAGATTATTGAGATCCGGGGCTTAAAGATTGATAAGACAGCCCGGCGGGTTTATGTGAATGGAGAAGAAAAGCAGTTTACCACAAAGGAATTTGACCTGCTGACCTTCCTGGCCCAGAATCCCAACCATGTGTATACCAAGGAGGAACTGTTTAATAAAATCTGGGATATGGAATCGGTGGGCGACATCGCCACGGTTACCGTTCACATTAAGAAGATCCGTGAGAAGATAGAGTTTAATACGGCAAAGCCCCAGTATATTGAAACTATTTGGGGCGTGGGATACCGGTTTAAGGTGTAAGCGCACTGGACATAATTGGTTGGAAATCAAAGAATAAAGCCGCCTGAACTGCTTATGCTATAGCTATATGGCTGAAAGCAGTGAGGGTGGTTTTTGTATGCGGGAGATTAAGAAAGAGAAGCTGCTGCGGGGAGGGCTTTTCATATTGGCGGTACTGCTGGTGTACCTGGGATTCCGGTTTGTACTGCCTGTTGTGGTTCCGTTTGTGATTGGGTGGTTTCTGGCGGTCAGGATGAAAAAAGTGACGGTATGGCTGAAAAAGCATCTGCGAATACCAGAGGGACTCAGTGCCAGCGTTCTGCTGGCGGCAGAAGCAGGTATCGCCGGCGTGGTTTTGTATCTGCTGGGGGGAATGCTGATTGAGCAGCTGAGCAGCATTTCCGCTCATTTCCCTCAGATTCTGGAGGATGCGGAGGAACTTGTGTTTTCCTGCTGTCGTCAGGCGGAGGAGGCACTGTCGCTGCCGGATGGAATACTGGTGAGCGCTACGGAGAAAGCGCGAACCTTTGTGGATGCGCAGATAGAAGAAAGGCTGATGCCGGCGATGGCAGGGATGTCGGTGCCGGCAGTAAAATGGGCGGCAAAAGCGCTGACAATCTTTGCGGTATCGGTGATTGCCTGTATTCTGTCGGTGACGGAGATGGATGAGTTAAAGAAACGGCAGCAGAGCGCTACTTTCGGTACCGAGGTTACTGCGCTGTGCCGGCGTCTGGCGGTGGCGGGAGGCGCATATTTTAAGAGCCAGCTGCTGATTCTCCTGGTGGTGACGGGCATTTGTATCGCCGGTCTGTGGATTCTGGGAAATCCTTATCCTGTGGCTGCCGGAATTGCGCTGGGGTTCGTGGATGTACTGCCCATTCTGGGAACAGGTACAGTACTGATTCCATGGGCTATTATCAGTGTATTTCAGAAAAAATACCTGCTGGCAGCAGGGCTGCTGGTGATCTATGGAATCTGTTATTTTTTCAGAGAATTTGCGGAGGCCCGGCTGATGGGAAATGAGATGGGGATCACGGGGCTGGAAACCCTGATTTCGATTTATGTAGGCCTCAGTGTCTTCGGATTGTGGGGGATGCTGCTGGGTCCGGCGGGCTATTTGATGATTCGGGAGATTCTGACAATGTACTGATCCTGGCCGGCTGGGGCTTCTGGCGGTTTATTCTGCCAGAGGCCCCAGCCATTCTAATTCTTCACTGTAATCTCCGGCCAGGGAGGTAGTGCGGTATCCGATCCGGCTGACATTGCCGTCCCGGGCGACAGCGATCATAAAGCTGTTGATTTTGCCTTTGTTTTCTTCATACATACCCATGCTCTGGTAAAGTTCCCGGTAGTACTGGAGCAGTTTCCGGCGAACCTTCCAGATCCGGGCGGGCCTGACCTCAGTGCTGACCAGACTGCCTTTGGTTTTTACATAATAGTACACCGGTGCCTGCAGGGCGCAGAAGGTATCGGCATTGCGGATATATTGGAGATTAAAGAGAAAATCCTCGCACCAGTTCAGATCTGTGTCGCAGCGCAGATGACAGGTTTCAATGATATCTCTGCGGAAAAGTTTGTTCCACAGAACACCGTAATAAAAATCAGCGGGTTCATCCATCATGCAGCGGCAGTATTCCTGCCGGGTCATTACGGAGGAATTCCTGATGTGGGTTTTCAGTTCCATACGCTCCTGGTCGACGCGGTAGAAATCGCCAATGACCAGATCACATCCGCTTTTTTCTGCGGCAGCGGTCATTCGGGCAGTGGCGTCCGGGGTAATCCAGTCATCACAGTCCAGAAACTGAATATATTTTCCACGGGCTATGTCCAGAGCATGATTTCTGGCAGCGGAAACTCCGGAGTTGGGCTGGTCGATAATGATGACACGGGAATCATAATCGGCCAGTTCCCGACACAGCGCCAGACTCCGGTCAGTGCTGCCGTCATTTACTGCCAGAATTTCCAGATTCAGATAATCCTGGAACAGTACGCTTTTCAGGCACCGGACAACGGTAGCCTCACCATTGTATACAGGAATAATTACAGAAACAAGCGGTTCCCCCATTACAGTTCCCTCCTAATGCCGGAATTGTGTTTCGAAACCTTCCGGACGCCAACCAGATAATTGCGCATTTGATCTGCAGGCATCGTCAGGCAGATCTGACACTCCGTAAGCTAATCTTGCTTATGCGTACGGGCCGTTTTGCATTTGCGAGATGTCCGAAAGGATAGATTTTATCCCATCTGTTCATAGGTAACCTGTTTTGAGGTTCCAATGTGGATGAGAGACCAATGGCGCACCTTGTCTGCGTCCTGTTCCAGCAGGCCTTCAATGATGTGCAGGTGTTCCCGGATCGTACTGTTCTGATCTCTGAGAGGGTCGGAGGTACGCATGCGGATGCGCTGATCATGGTCATATACATTGCGCATAATGGTTTTCAGATACCGGTTGGAGCAGCTTTCCAGTATTTTTGTGTGGAGATGATGATCGATGTCAATATAATATTTTTTCAGCGCCTCTCTTTCCAGATCATGCGGAGGATTCTGAAGCATTTCATGGATCTCTTCCAGCCATCCGCGGTCGATATGACCCATGGCCTGAACTGCGATAAAGGGCTCGTTCAGCTCTCGGATCTGATAGATTTCATCAATCAGATCTTTGGTCACCTCGGAGACGATGGTTCCCTTACGGGGATAAATATAGACGAAGCCTTCTTTTTCCAGACGGAGAAAAGCCTCCCGTACCGGTGTACGGCTGATGTTCAGTTCCTTTTGGATGGCATCCTCTGACAGATCACTTAAAGGGGGGTATTCCCAGGAAAGTATTTTATTTTTTATATATTCGTAAGCAATCTCTGTTTTTCCCATGGTCAGTCCTTTCTGTCAGCTTTTTCTGATATATCTGTTGTTTATCATATCATAGGGATGAAAAATACGCAATATCTGCACCTTTGGGCTTTTTGGGAATCCAGCCAGAGGACGCCTGCCGGCGTCCGTGGGGCAGGGCGGCCTCAGCGGTGATCTCCATTCTCTAATATGCCTGCGATTTCGGGGAAGGGTTCCAGACTTCTTGCAAGGATGCCATGGATATAAGCGATGAGAATGCCATAATTGGTCATGGGAATACCCTGGTCTTCAGCGCACTGAAGCCGGTATTTCATCTCCCGCTCGTTCAGCATACAGCCTCCGCAGTGGACGATAAGCCGGTAATCCGACAGATCGTCCGGAAATTCGGTGCCGGAGGTGAAAGAAAATTCCAGTTTCTTTCCTGTATACTTCTGAATCCAGCCGGGCATCTTGACAGTGCCGATATCATTGCACTGGCGGTGATGCGTACAGCCTTCACAGATCAGTATCCGATCATTGTCTTTCAGATTTTCCAGTGTCCGGACACCCCGCACATTCTGTGCCAGATTGCCTTTGTAGCGGGCGAAAAGGATAGAAAAAGAAGTCAGCTGAATATCTGACGGGGTGTCTGTGCTAACCCGCTGGAATACCTGGCTGTCAGTGATCACCAGCCGGGGACGGGGACCTATGTGAGACAATGTCTGTTTCAGCTGGTTTTCCTTTACAACGATGGCATTGGCGTCTGCGTCCAGGATATCCCGGATGGTCTGCTGCTGGGGCAGGATCAGGCGGCCTTTGGGGGCGGCTTTGTCGATGGGGATCACCAGGACGAGAAAATCGCCGGGAGAGACCAGGTCGGCCACGATCCGCCGCTGATTTTCCTGGGTGGCGGCCAGACGGCCGATCAGTTCCTTTAATTCATAGATATTGGTGCCCTCCAGGGCGCTGACCCATATTTCATTTTCAGCGTGATTGGGAGCGGGGGCGCACAGGTCGGATTTATTGTAGACGATTACGTAGGGCAGGCCTTTTTTGATGAAAAGGTCGATCAGCTCTCCGTCGCACTGTTTCTTTCCCTCGCAGCCGTCCACAATCAGAACAGCCACGTCTGTCTTATTCAGCACCTGCCGGGTCTTTTTTACCCGCAGGGCGCCCAGGGCGCCTTCATCGTCGATGCCGGGGGTATCGATAATCATGACAGGCCCCAGGGGCAGGAGTTCCATCGCCTTATAGACCGGGTCTGTGGTGGTGCCTTTGACGTCAGATACGATGGCCAGATTCTGTCCGGTGACAGCGTTTACCACACTGGATTTGCCTGCGTTGCGCCGGCCGAAGAAGCCGATATGTACCCGGTCTGAGGAAGGGGTGCTGTTTAAACTCATAATGATCCTCCTACTTGTTGTTTATATTTTTCTGTAATCTCCCCGGCTGACCGGAATCTGGCAGCCGATAGCCTCCATGCGGGCCTTCAGGTCAGCCAGATTTTCTGCCGCTTCATCGCCGGCGGAGATTTTATTGTCGTACAGCATATATTTTCTGCGGACGTCTGAGGGTGAAAGGTTGGGCATAATCACATTGGCACCTGCGTGAATCCCTTTTTCCCGTCCGAAGGGGTCTATGGTGCCAAGTGCTGTGGTGGCGGGCAGCAGTACGCCGGGGAGTATCAGCCGTACCAGAGCCAGGCAGAAGAGGGTCTGCTCCACAGTACCTGCGGCCTCATGGGCGAAGGGGGTGTCATGATGGGGGATAAAAGGGCCGATTCCCACCATCTCCGGCTGAAATTCGTGGATAAACAGAAGATCGTCAGCCAGCTCGGCGGCAGTCTGCCCCGGGGAGCCGACCATAAAGCCGCAGCCTGTCTGATAGCCGATCTCTTTCAGGCTGCGCAGGCATTCCATACGGCTGGCCAGAGTCTGTTCCGGCGGGTGGAGCCGGGCGTAGTGACAGGCGTTCGCCGTCTCATGGCGCAGCAGATACCGGTCCGCCCCGGCGTCGAAATAAGCCTGGTAGCTGTCCCGGCTTTTCTCCCCGATGGACAGGGTAAGTGCACAGTCCGGCCATTCCTGTTTAATGGCGGCGATCAGATCGCACATCCGGCGGTCTGTGTACCATCCGTCCTCCCCGCTCTGGAGGACGAAGGTGCGGAATCCCAGCTGGTAGCCGACCCGGCAGCAGTCAAGGATCTCTTCACTGGTCAGACGGTACCGTTCAGCATGGGAATTGCTTCTCCGCAGTCCGCAGTACAGGCAGTCATTTTTGCAGTAACTGGAGAACTCGATCAGTCCCCGGATGTAAATCTGGTTTCCGAAGGAAAGCCGGCGCAGCCGGTCTGCCCGCTCATAGAGATACCGGTCGTCCTCCGGGGTATGTTCTTCCAGAAGGACGGTCAGTTCCTTTCTGGGGAGGATCCGCTCCTCCTCCAGCTGCTGAATCAATTCTCTGATATATCCCATATGCGCTCCTTTCACTGGCCCTGTATATTCTGCCATAAGTAAATTTCGTTGATGGACCAGGGCTGGCCGGTCCCGCCGGAATTCTCGCCGGTGATCAGGCGGATCATCATGCTGTCTGCGGTGTCAAAGAAGAAATCTGTCTGGTTATCAGACCAGGTCTCCAGCTGGGCCCAGTTGACATTATCCGGGGTGCTGTAGAGGTTCAGGTCTCTGGGATATTCCTCTGTATTGGCATCCAGGGCCAGCTTCACGCCCCGCAGTCCGCTGACGGTCTGGGTCAGCATCATGTCAAAGACCTGTCCCTGGGCCTGCTCGGTTCCGGAGGTCCAGCAGGTGCCGAAATCATTGTCCATCGCCAGGGGAGAGGTGACGCTGTTTTCATGGCCCAGGGTTTTGGACAGGGGCGTTTCGTACAGGCCGGCATCAGTGCTGTCTGAAACCGTCATCACATCGATCCGGGCCTGCCAGTCTGCCGCCTCCGCTGTCTCCGATACATCCGCTTCTGCGGCTTCCTGTCCGCCGATATCCATCCGGATCCGGGCCAGGCGCAGGGGGTCGAAGGTGAGGCGCAGGGTTATGACGCCGTTGATGTCCACAGCGCTGTCTGTCTCAGCAGGGATGAAGGCGCCGTCAGCCTCTGCGACGGAAAAGGCCGGCAGCTCTTCTGAGGTCCATCCTTCCAGACGGACCTCCAGGCTGTGGCTGTCCGCGGGCTGCTCCAGGGTGCCCTCCAGGATATCCCGTCCCTCTTCCGTATCCAGGCGCCAGGCGACGGCATCGATGGTCTCGATGTATTCTCCCTGCTCCCGGCCTGCGTAGGCGGTGGTATAGCGGCTGTCGGTGTCCTGTTTCAGCAGGATGCAGCCGGAATTGGCGTGATAGGATACGGGATAATAGCCCTCCATGATAAAAGCGGGGACGGAGGTCATGCAGATCACGTATTCCACCTCCTGGTTGTAGATGGTATTGTACTGCTCCGCGTACATCTCCGGCATCACGCCCTCATCGAAATTGACCAGCGTGAAATATTTGGAGGAGGGGATAATATCCAGGGCGTTGTAAAAGCCGTAATCGTGGAAATTATAAACCTGCAGGGTGGGATTCTCTGATTCGGACATCACCTGGGCGAACTGATACTGGGGCGTGTCCTCCCACTTGTCAGACCGGAGACCGGCATTGTTGCAGGAAAACCAGGACCAGACAGCGCAGACCAGGCAGATGGCTGCCAGCATGATGCCGTCCTTTTTTCCAGTCCAGAAACGGGCCCAGGATGTGTGGTCCCATATATAACCCAGGGCAGTCACGCCGGTGACGGCGAAGGGGGTGGTAATCAGAAAATAGTACCAGTAATTTTTACATCCCCAGTAAATGCCCAGCAGCAGGAAGCCATACATAACAGGCAGGGCCAGCCGTTTCAGGACGCCGGTAATCTTCGGGTTAAAGAATACAAACCAGATCATGCCGCCCCAGACGCTCAGGGTAACCAGAGGATTTCCCCTGCTCTGGCGCAGATAGTACCGGACCATGACAGTCAGCCGCTCTGCCAGGGTATCTCCCGCCGACGGGTAGAGGAAGATATTATCATAAAAGTAGACCTGCCAGCAGTCTCTCAGCGCCCCGTTCAGTCCGAAGTAGAGGAGGACCGGGACAGAGGCCGCCGCCATGCCGCCCAGGAAAACCAGACAGGAGAGAAAAGCCCGGCGGTATTCCTTCTTCGAGAGCATTAAAAAAAAGACCATGGCCATAAAGCCGAACCAGAGACCCAGCATGGTATATTTGATCCACAGGGTTACGCCGGCCAGGACGCCGTTGAGAAACACCGTTTTCCAGTCCATCAGCTTCGAATCACAGTCACTGTGCAGCCATCGGAGCATAAAGTAAATGGAAGCGGCAGCCAGCGGCAGGACGAATTCCTCGGAACTGGCCCCTGCGTCGAAGGAGTTGCAGGCAGCGACCACAGCGCCGATCAGGGGCACCAGCCGCATGGCGGTGGATTGGCTGACGTATAACAGAAAGATTTTGTAGCAGAATATGAGAAAGGCGGAAAAAAATAAAATTTCCATGATATACAGGCCGAAAAAGGATCTCCGGCTGATCAGATACCCCAGGATATTGATGATATAGAGATAAAATCCCTTGTGATCCATAATGTCCCGGTACAGTACCTGTCCGTGAGCCATGGACCGGCTGGCGGTGAAGATGCAGTTGACATCAACCCAGCTGTTGGTGGCGAATAGAAAGGAACAGGTGCTGCATATGGTGATCAGCAGGGCACCGATGGCCAGACAGCCCAGATATGGCGTGTACTTTTTCATAATTTTCCTCCTGTGTATGTAGTCTGCGCCCGGGGGCTCTCAGGCGAATGGTGTTGATTTATGAAATAATTATACGATTTTCAGCAGGAATATCAAGCCTGTTTTTTGACAGACATTGCCTATCGGCTGTCATTATGTTAAAATGGAGAGAGGAACTCCCGCTGCAGGGATTCTCATGTGCCATCAGGCAGAGGAGGATTGCAATGAATTATATTGTGCTGGATCTGGAATGGAATCAGTCCCCTGCCGGCAAATCAGGTGAGAACCGGGCCATTCCCTTTGAGATTATTGAAATCGGGGCGGTCAAGCTGGATCAGTCCAGACAGATCATCGACCGTTTCCATGAATGTGTCCGGCCTCAGGTTTATCAGAATCTGCATTTTAAAACCCAGGAGCTGATCCATATCTCCATGGGGGAGCTGAGCAGCGCCAGAAGCTTCCCGGAGGTGGCCGGCGACTTCCTGCGCTGGTGCGGGGAGGATTATGTGATGTGTACCTGGGGAACTATGGATCTGGAAGAGCTGCAGAGAAATATGGATTTCTATCAGATGGAGAATCCCTTTCCCAGACCCCTCCTTTTCTATGATGTGCAGAAGCTGTTCAGCCGTGTATATGAAGATGGCCATTCCAGAAGATCGCTGGAATATGCGGTGGAATATCTGCATTTTCAGAAGGATCTGTCTTTTCACAGAGCTTATGACGATACCTGCTATACTGCCATGATTATGCAGAAGCTGGACTGGGAGCGGGTGAAGGATTATCTGTCTGTAGATTATCACAGGCCGCCCCGGACGAAAGAGGATGAAATTTATCTTCAGTTTCCCGACTATGCGAAATATGTTTCCCGGCCTTTCTGCACAAAAGAAGCGGTTATGGAGGACAAGGGTGTTACCGCTACGCCCTGCTGTGTCTGCGGGCGCAGTCTGAGACGGAAAATCCGGTGGTTTCCGTCAGGATCGAAAACCTATGACAGCCTTTCCTGGTGCCCTGATCACGGATACATGAAAGGAAAAATCCGGCTGAAAAAAGCGGCGGAGGGAGACGCTTACTATGTCATCAAGATTTTGCGGATGGCGGGAGAAGAGGATGTGGAAAAGGTCCGTGAAAAGAGAGAACATCTGCGGGCGAAACGGCGCACACGCAGAAAACATAAAAAGGGCGCTTAAAAAAGAGGAAAGAGTAAATGAATGGCCCGGTAAATAATGGCAGATGCTGCTATTATTCACCGGGCCCTTTCCTGATCAGAACTTCATTTTTTTATCCGACTTAAATTTTATTTTCCGGCGTTTCCGAAGAACGCGTATTTTCTTACTTGTTTCACTGTTGTAGCGCCGGAACGCGATAATGGCGATGACAATCAGCAGAATGAGAATGACTCCGCCTATAATATACCACACATTAATCAGAATCACAGTGTTTTCTTCATTCGGCGCTTCGGTTTCTGCGGCGGCGGTGCCGGATTCTGCGGAATGCTGACTGAAATCAAAGGCATCGTCAGATGTGGTAATCAGCCGCAGCTGTGCCTGGCCTACTTCCATCCCTTCATAGTAATATGTCAGATCAGCAAAGACATCGGAGCCTTCTGATGACTCATTGACGTAGGCCAGCTCCGGTTCGGTATCAAAGAATGAGACACCATTGGGAAGAATCACCCATCCGCCATCACTGAATTCTATGCTGGCCTGGCGATCCCCGCTGAAGCTGCTGTCAAAAAAACCATTGGATTCCATGGTGTACCGGTCGTCTGTCTGGGACGCCTGGTACATGGTGAAATTGTTGAAGCCGTATTCCAACAGTGCTTCCGTATCCTCATAAGTAGTTCCGGAACAATGCATGACCACGCAGATCAGCTTCATATCCCCTTTTTCCGCATAGGTGACCAGAGTGTTCTGGGCAGGGGTGGTATAGCCTGTTTTTCCGGCTACGGCATATTCGTAATATTCACTGTAAGAGGAAAAAAGCATCCGGTGGAGATTGGCTACAGGTCTTTCTTCCTCCTGTTTATTGGTAGGCATGATGGTATGCGTTTGGGAAGAGGCTACCTGCATAAAGCGTTCATTAAGGACACAGGCTTTCATAATCATAGCCATATCATAAGGCGTGGTGACATGAGCCTCATCGTGGATACCGCTGGGATTGACAAAATGAGTATGCTTGGCTCCCAGCTGAGCTGCCCGCTCATTCATCATCTGGGCGAAAGCTTCCACAGAGCCGGCGATATGTTCTCCCAGGGCGTTGGCAGCATCATTGGCAGAAGGCAGCAAAAGGGCATACATACAATCCTCCACGGACATTTCCTCACCCTCGTTGGCAGCGATGCTGGCATAGCCGGACGGCACAGAGTAAACAGCTTCGTGAGAAAAAGTGACTGTTTCATCAAAAGAACAATTTTCCGCTGTCAGCAGAGCAGTCATAATCTTGGTGATGCTGGCAGGATAAAAGGTATGATTGGCGTTCTTCTCATACAGGACAGTGCCTGTGACAGCGTCCATTAAAATTGCGCCGTCCGCGTTGACAGAAGGGGCTTCGGGCCAGTCTGAGGCTGTAATATAAAGCGTATCATCCTGAGGTTCTTCTGTCGGTTCCCCCTCTGCGGTCTCTTCTGTTTCCTCAGCAGCAGACTCGCCCTGCTCTGACTCACTTTCATCCGTTTGGGCAGTACTGCTCATGGATGCAGCCGCAGGCAGTGCCGGGAACGCTGTGAAAAACAGGCAGAAAGCGACCAGAAATACGGTTATATTTACAAGAAATCTTTTCATGATAAAACTCCTTTATGCCATGACTTTGGCCATTATATGTGACAGCGCCGATATTTACGGCAGTAGACTGTGCTGACAACCAGAACAATGAGCAGGAAAATGCCAAATACCAGCCCGATATACAGAGCAGTATCCATAAAGAAAGGTTCCGGCACAATATTAATCAGCAGATCTGTGGCAGGGTTCAGAATCCACAGGTCATTGTCGAAAAAGATCTGGTGGAAAATGGTAAAATATCGGGTGAAATCTGTAGACATAATCAGTCCCAGAATCAGGGCAGCAGCTGCAATAATGGCGGAACCGATCTGGAAGGAACGAGCCAGGACGTACAGAGTTTCTTTCCTGCGGTGGAGGGCGATCAGTACAATCAGCACTGCTGCCAGGATCAGGGCTCCGGTCCGCAGACCCATACCGCCGATGAACAGTCCTCTCACATCCTCCATATGAGCGATCTCCCGTTCATTGAAGAACTCCCGGGATTCCCCGCCTACAGTTGTCATGACATGGAGATCTTCACGGTCTCCCCGCAGATAGGCCATCATTTCTTCGGTCACCTGAAGAAGATCATCCATTTCCATATTTACATCTTCTGTAACCTGATATTTCCGATATTCATGTTCATAATATCCGGGAATCCAATAAGCTACAACTTCTACAGAAGTAATCAGCCAGGCCAGAATCAGTGCTGCGGCGCAGATAGTGCCGGCTGTCATATCTAAAAATTTTAATCTGTTCATAAAAATCACCTGTCTGTTTGAAAGCACAATTGCTGAAATCATACATATGAATGAAAATCTGACTTTATGTATTTTAGCACAGATTTTCCGGCATTTCAATCATTGGCGCCGGACGGTATGCGATATGTTTTGACAGGATTCCTGATTTAGTATATCATATAGGAAACGACGGAAAATTTGTTGTTATAAAATCCGCCGAAAATGTGAAAATCAATATATATTATTAAGGAAGATTTTATATGAGACTGCGAAATGTGCCGGGCTCCAGAGAAACACTGGCAGCCAGTGACTGCTGTTATGAAACGCCGAAGGAACTGAAGGGCAGCTGGCGGCGGATATTCGGGAATGACCATCCTGTGAGAATCGAAATCGGGATGGGCAAGGGGCGGTTTATCACCCGGCTGGCTATTCAGAATCCAGAGATTAATTATATCGGTATCGAAAAATATTCCAGCGTGCTGGTGCGCGCTCTGGAAAAAGTAGAGGAGGAGACGCCGGCTAATCTCAGGCTGATCCGGATGGATGCCGAGGAGATCGAAGAGATCTTTGCGCCGGGAGAGGTGGATCGGATTTATCTCAATTTCTCCGATCCCTGGCCGAAGGACAGGCATACCAAGAGGCGGCTGACCTCGGGGGCTTTTTTAAAGCGGTATGAACAGATCCTGAAGACAGACGGCCTGCTGGAGTTTAAGACAGACAACCGGATGTTATTTGACTTTTCCCTGGAATCCGTCAGAGAATCGGGATGGAAACTGCTGGAGTACACCTATGACCTCCATCACAGTCCCATGGCGGAAGGGAATGTGATGACAGAATATGAAGAAAAGTTTTCTTCCATGGGAAATCCCATCTGCAAGCTGACAGCCGCCCATCCTGACGGTTTATCAGCCGGCTGATCTTATCCGGTTTCACCGGGCAGCCGCTGCTGTCTCTGCCGCTGCCTGTGTCTCTGACGGCAGGGCAGGATATCAATTCAGAAATTTGCATATACTAGCAGAAAAGGGACGCCTTGTGTTTCCATACAGGGCGGAAGGGAAAAGGATGGCCAGAAAGCAGACATGGAGGGATAAAATCGGGAAATCTACCTTCGACAAGCCGGATTTAAACAAAAGGGTGCTGGAACTGAAACGGTCCTTTGACGAGATCAACAGCTTGCTGGGAGGTTTAGATAAAACGAAAAAGAATAAATAATAGGAGGAAGATCATGGCGACAATGTTAAGTGAAAGTACGTTTCAGAAAGAAGTACTGGAATCTGATATTCCTGTGCTGGTAGATTTTTTTGCGGAATGGTGCGGTCCCTGTAAGATGCTGGCTCCCGTTATCGAGGAGCTGGCGTCAGCATATGCAGGCAGGGTGAAGGTATGCAAGTGCGATATCGACAAGTGCATGAGTCTGGCGGCAAAGTATCAGGTACAGGCAGTGCCTACCCTGGCCTTTTTTAAAAACGGGCAGCTGGCAGAGGTGTCTGTAGGCGCGCTGCCGAAACAGGCCCTTGTGGCGAAGATGGATCAGTATGCGGGCTGAACAGTTCTGATCTGAAATACAGCAGGGCAGTCATTCCGCCAGATGCCGGCGCAGCAGCGCCTGCCTGGGCAGATCGCAGACAAAAGGACGCGGGTTAGCTCCCGCGTCCTTTTGTTATCCGTGATAATTTTTATAGACCCGCTCGAACTCGGAGAGTTCCATACCGGCCTTCCGCGCCGCGTCTGTAATAGAAAGCAAACCCTCTTTTACCAAACTAAGCAGAGTATCCATTTTTCCTTCTGTTCTGCCTTTCTCAATATTTTCCTGGTCTCTCATCAGCAGTGTCATAAACTCTCGCCTCCATTCCTCGTTATCTCTCGCCCTGCGCACCGCCGCGTCCACTTTTCTGACAAATGGGTTTTCACTTTGCTGGCCGGCTACATAGGACAGGAACGCTTTCAGATCCTCATTCACCTCATCCTTTGTCCCTGCGGCGTTCAGGAAAATCTTGTGGGTTCCATCATCCAGCCTTAATCCGTTCTCTTCCCGACACCGGTTTTCGAAGGTGTATCTGCGTCTGTTCAGCCCGAACATGTCAAAGGTGCAGATAAAGATGACATAACTGTCGTTCAGTTTCCAGTAGCTTTCTCCCTTTTCGATCAAATCCAGGTCGATCATCCCCTGGTAATACCGGCTCCGTCTCGGCAGCTCTCTTGTCCCTGTCACTTGCATTTCTATGTCATAAACCGTATTCTTGTCGTCTTTTACATACACATCCAGGCGCACACTCCGGGCATCCGCTCTCAGATCAATCGTTTTTTGTTCCTCCGGGTATTCCACATGGTCTATCTCCGTCTCCAGGATTCTCTCCAGAAGTTCCCTGCACAGATCAGGGTCACGCATGACCTTCCCAAACATAAAATCATTGCTGATCCCAATCTCTTCCCATTTTATGTTCTTCATCTATCGTCCTCCTGGTTTCCATTATACATGAAAAACTCCTGAGGGGAAAGGGTTTGCTGTCAACACAATTCTAGTCACCCTGATTCGTCCCGGAATCGGGGTGTTTTTACGCAGAAAAAAAGCCGGAAACCTGCACAAAAGCTAGGCTTTCGACTTTCGATGCGCCTCCAGGGGCTCGAACCCTGGACACCCTGATTAAGAGTCAGGTGCTCTACCAACTGAGCTAGAAGCGCTTATCCCTTAGGGACGAAAGCTATTATATAATATTCTTTATGATTTGGCAAGTGTTTTTTGAAAAAAATTTAATATTTTTTAACGAAATTTTTCCATTCGTGTTTTTTCTTTCTTTGCGTCTATTTATCCGCAGTCTTTCATATGTTGTAAAGGCAGAAGCGTCTTTCTTACCTGAAAGGCGTCTGGCAGGCTGTCAGCCGGGACTTGGCACAATCAAGCAAGGAGGGGTGTAAAGTGGGTGAATTACGGGGAACGGAATGCTTAAATCAGTATGATCTGGAGGTCATTTCGTTAAAAAGAGGAAGAGGGGCTGTGATTTGTGAGACAAACCAGGGCCTGATGCTGCTGAAGGAGTGTATGGTGTCGGAAAACAGAATTCAGTTTGAAGAAGAGCTCCTGTCCTGCCTGAAATCTTATGACGGCATCTATGTGGATGATTATAGAAGAACCTCCCAGGGGGAACTGTTGGCGCTGGCAGCGGACGGCAGCCGTTATCTTCTGAAACGGTGGTATGGAGGAAATGAATGTGATATGCGCAGCAGCAGTGATATTCTGGCGGGTGTGCGGCAGCTGGCAGCTCTCCACCGGCGGATGAGAACCATTCCGCCCTCTCCTTTGTGGGAGCAAAAGTCTGTGGAGGCTGTGCCGGCCCTGCGCTCTTTTGAGAAGCATAACCGGGAATTCCGCCGGATCAGAAGCTATGTGAAACGGTGCAGGAATAAATCGGATTTTGAACTGCTGCTGACCAGTTCGTTTGAAACCTTTTATCGCCAGGCGCTGCTGGCGGCCGAACAGATGTCAGCGCTGGCGCCGGATACAGAGGTATATTTGTGTCATGGGGATTATAACAACCATCACATTTTGATGGAGGGGAACCGCAGGATCGCCGTGACAGAGTTCGGGAAGGCACATTTGGATGTCCAGATATGGGATCTGTATCATTTTATGAGAAAGGCTCTGGAAAAGCATAACTGGAATGTCAGGCTGGGCCGGGATATGTTGGAGACCTATCATAAAATACTGCCGGTCAGCCAGACAGAGCGGCAGTATCTTTATCTCCTTTTCCTCTATCCGGAGAAATACTGGAAACAGCTGAATTATTATTATAATTCCAATAAAGCGTGGATACCGGAACGCAATGTGGAGAAAATGAGAATTTTAATCAAACAGCAGGAATCCAGGGATCAATTTATTCAGTTTTTACAATTAAACAGTTCCTTTTTTTAGCAAAATATTTTATAATGTAGAAAAAGATTTGTGCCGCTGCAGCCGGCGGCACAAAGTGTTGGGAGGTACAGAATGGATTATAAAACAATTTATGAATCTTGGCTTTCAGATCCTTATTTTGATGAGGCTACGAAAGAGGAGCTGCGCGGCATCGCGGGCAATGAGGATGAGATAAAGGAGCGGTTTTACGCGGAACTGGAATTCGGCACAGCCGGTCTGAGAGGCGTGATCGGGGCTGGCCTGAACCGGATGAATATTTATACGGTCAGAAAAGCTACCCAGGGATTGGCAAATTACATTTTAAAAGTAGGAGCTGAGAAGAAGGGTGTGGCGATCGCTTATGATTCCCGGCACATGTCCCCCGAATTTGCGGACGAGGCCGCTCTCTGTCTGGCTGCGAACGGAATTAAGGCATATGTTTTTGAGAGCCTTCGCCCGACGCCGGAGCTGTCCTATGCGGTGCGCACGCTGAAATGCATCGCAGGCATTAACATTACTGCCAGCCATAACCCGCCAGAGTACAACGGATATAAGGTATACTGGGAGGACGGCGCCCAGATTACCCCGCCCCACGATACCGGAATTATGGCAGAGGTAAAAGCAGTAACCGATTTCCATACTGTGAAAACCATGGCGAAGGCTGATGCCCAGGCAGCAGGCCTCTATGAAGTGATCGGCAAAGAAATCGATGATTCCTATATCGCAAAGCTGAAAGAGCAGGTGAAAAACCCCGAAGCCATCCGGCAGGTGGGCAAGGATATTACGATTGTATACACACCCCTTCACGGAACCGGAAATATACCGGCCAGAAGGGTGCTGAAGGAGATTGGATTTGACAATGTCTATGTTGTGCCGGAGCAGGAACTGCCGGATGGAGATTTTCCCACTGTCAGCTACCCCAATCCCGAGGCGGCTGAGGCCTTTGCGCTGGCACTGAAGCTGGCGAAGGAGAAGGACGCGGATCTGGTTCTGGCCACAGACCCGGACGCCGACCGGCTGGGCGTGTATGTAAAGGACAGCAGGAGCGGCGAATATATTTCTCTGACCGGAAATATGTCCGGCTGTCTGCTGGCGGAGTATGAGATCAGCCAGATCAGGGAGAAGCAGGGACTGCCGGAGGACGGCGCGCTGATTAAGACGATCGTGACCACGAACCTGGCAGACGCCATCGCAAAATATTACGGTATCCGCCTGATTGAGGTGCTGACCGGCTTTAAATACATCGGCCAGCAGATTCTGAATTTTGAGGAGAGCGGAAAGGGAACCTACCTGTTCGGCTTTGAAGAGAGCTACGGCTGTCTGATCGGAACCCATGCGAGAGATAAAGACGCCATTGTGGCCACGATGGCGCTGTGCGAAGCAGCCGCTTACTATAAGACGAAAAATATGACCCTGTGGGATGCGATGATCCAGATGTATGAGCGGTACGGATATTACAAGGATGATGTGAAATCCGTTTCCCTGAAGGGTCTGGAAGGCCTGGCGAAGATCCAGAGCATTATGGAGAACCTGAGAGGCAGCCATCCTGCCACAATCGGCGACTATCAGGTGCTGTCTGTCAGAGACTATAAGCTGGACAAGGTTACCAATCTGGCGACAGGAGAGGTGACAAAGACCGGCCTGCCCGTATCCAATGTAATGTATTATGATTTAAGTGACAACGCATGGCTGTGCGTGAGACCTTCCGGTACAGAGCCGAAGATCAAACTGTACTACGGCGTAAAAGGAACCTCCCTGGAAGACGCGGCGGAAAAATCCGCAGCGCTGGGAGAGGTGGCAATGAAAATGCTGGAGGCATAAAGCAGCTTTCGCCCTGAGCAGGCATAAAAGAGAAACCCGTTTTTACGGACAGGAATGAGCGCCGCTCATCCGCTTCTGTCTGGGGAAGCGGGTTTCTTTTTCACGATATGCTGAAACGGGCCCATCCGGAGATTGTGGTAGAGGAAACCGGCTATTACTATGATATGGACACTTTTAATATCTGTGAACAGACCGGCACCCTTTTGCTGACTCTGGACGCATGGGCCGGCATCCATCCTTTTCTGGTTACATTGCCGGTAAAATGGGGATATCGAATCCCTTACGGTATCCTGTATTCCAAAAAGCCGTCGGACGATGTGAAAAGGTTTACAGAGATCATCAGAGCAAACATATAAAATATTTGCTTTTTTGCCTGCGAAGTGCCAGTTAATACCAAAATACTGCCACTTTCGCCGAAACTGTTGCATATGACGGGAATAAGGTTTATACTTTCTGTACAGGAAAATATTTCCTACTGAAGATGATCGTGCGCGAACATATCTGAATGATTCATTTACTGACAAATCTGTCATGTATTTCCCTGTGTGATGGCCGGCAGCGCCGGCGGACATGTCCATTTTGTTCCATATTAATATCAATACTGATGTAAGAGGTTTATAAGATGAAAAATATAATCAGAACAGTTGTCCTGGCCTGTCTGGCTGTGGCAGCGCTTTTTCTGGCGCTGGCGCGTCCTGCGGTGCTGAATGCCGAGAGCGCGGGGAGCAGCCTCTCCGGAGGCAGTATTGCCGGGGACGGGGAGGCTGCAGACAGTCTGTCCGCTAACCTGCTGCAGAGCCGGACTGCGCTTTCCAATGGAGATGAATGGGTCACAGGGCTGAATCCTGTGCCGAGCAACGGATGGGGGAAGAATTATAACAATAACCATGCGCTGATGTGTATAGAGCCTAATACGGCCAATCCGGACGGGAACTCCAGATGGAAGGAATGGGATCCGGTGACATATCTGAGCAGAGGCGGAGCAGACGGAAACCAGGTGCTGGAACAGATTTATGCCTGCCTGCAGGTAGGCGCGCCCTACAATATGGGATACTGGCAGACGGTAAACAGCAGGATGAATGATCCGAAGATCGCCTGGGAGGCCACCAGACATGCGGTGCTTCATGTGATGGCCGATGCCGGTTTGTATGAGCTGTCATGGGAAGAACTGGAGCTGGAAGGCCCGGGCGAGGTGTATGGGGCGGCGATGGCCTACTGGCAGTCCGGGGATTCCGGATTCACGCTGCCGGGGCTGAATGCGGAGGCAGTCAGTTCCGTTTTGTCCCAGGATGGAAAGCGTTTTGTCCTGACCTTCCGGGTAACCCAGAATTTTGTCCTGAAACGGGAAGAATACAGGGGCTATCAGCTGACTCTGACAGGACTGCCGGAGGGCAGCGGCATAGAGATTAGCAGCGGTGGTGAGACAAAAACAGCATTGGGCAGTCAGTTTCATACGGCCAGTTTGTTTACATATCCTTCCGGTCAGGCTGTGACGGATACCATCGTTGTAACGATACCGGCTTCCCCGGATACCAGCAGAAAGGAGATTGCTATCCGGGCCGAGGGGTACGGAGCCCATCAGGTAAACAGAAATGAAGTCCGGTTCTACTGTGCCGATTATGTGCAGGATGTGATGGACGTCGGCATTGAGCATTATGAGGAGTCGGAAGAGGGACATACTGCCTATGCGGCGGCAGCCGCGGTGACTGCTGCCCTGGAGACGCCGGATGTTTTCGGAAGCTTCCGGATGATAAAGACCGATCATGACAGCAGTCAGCCTCTGGAGGGAGTCCGGTTCGGCCTTTATGAAGATGCTTCCTGCAGCCGTCTGATCCGGGAATTTGCCACGGATGCCAATGGCGCTTATCAGTCGGAGAATCTTCCGGCTGGAACATATTATCTGAAAGAAATGGGGACAAGAGAAGGGTACGTGCTGGAACAAACGGTACATGCGGTTTCCGTCAGCCCGGGGGTAAACACGGATCTTTCTCTGACCAATGAGAGGGCCGTGGGACAGGCGGCGCTGGTGAAGACAGATTCCGAAACAGGCATGGGACTGGAGGGTGTTGTTTACGGGCTTTACGCGGCGGAGGATATCATGCATCCGGACGGGAAAACCGGTGTGGTCTATCAGGCAGACGCCCTGGTGAAGCGTGTAGAGACAGACCGTGACGGCCGGGCGGAAGTGGACGGACTGTACCTGGGGGATTATTACTGGAAAGAGATCACGCCCAGGACAGTGGTCCAGGAAGGCTATACCAGCGGTTATCAAAAGAATGAAGAAGTGATACAGGTGAGATTCAGCGCCTGGAACCCTCAGCAGAAAACCTACCGCTCTGAGGCCGGGGCAACGAATAAGCTGATAACAGGGTCTGTGCTGCTGCGCAAGCAGGATCGGGAGACAGGAACGCCCCAGGGCGATGCTGTGCTGGAAGGGGCAGTTTATGATATATATGCCCGCACCGATGTGATTCATCCAGACGGCCATACCGGAACGCTGTATACCGCGTGGAAGGAAGGGGATGACAGAACCCAGCCTTCTTATGTGGGCACACTGACCACGGATGAGGAGGGGTATGCCGCTATGGCAGGGCTGTACCCTGGCTGCTATCTGGCTGTTGAGCGTACAGCCGGCGCAGGATATCTGGTGAATCCGCAGCCGACAGCTTTTACCATAACAGTTGAGGATACTTCTTATGCCACTGTGGAAACAGAATGTGTGGCAGAGGAGCAGGTGATGAAACAGCCCTTTGCCCTGGTGAAATTCGGAGCGGGGAAAGAGGAGGATGAATACGGCGGTCTGGCTTATGCCGGTTTTCAGGCTTATCTTCTTTCCTCTTTAGAGACCAATCCTGACGGCAGTTATGATTACGGGTCAGCGGAACCGGTTATTCTGACAGCTGACGGGAAAACAGAGCTGTTTACAGATCAGAATGGCTTTGCCCAGTCGGTGCCGCTCCCCTATGGAACCTATGTGGTGCGGGAGACAACAGTGCCGCAGGGCTACAGAGCGGTCAGGGATTTTCAGGTTGTGATCAGTGAGAATGACCCGGATACACCTCAGACATGGCGGATTCTTCTGGATGAAGCATTCAGTGTCCGGCTGGCAGTGACGAAAAAGGACAGTGTCAGCGGAAAAGCCATTCTGAACCAGGCTGCAGAGTTCCGTATTTATGATCTGGCAGAGGAAAAATATCTGACCTGGGAGATGGTTTACCCGAAGAAAGAGATCTGCGAGGTGTTTCATACAGATGAAACGGGACGTCTTGCTTTTCCCTTCCAGCTGCTGCCGGGGCAGTACCGGATCGAAGAGGTGACAGCGCCGGAGGGTTATCTGGCAGGAGAACCGACGGTGATTGAGATCTATGAAGGGATGGCGTACCGGGCAGACCAGGAGACAGGAGCGTATATTGTGGAGATGGACGTCTATAATACACCGGTTACCGGAACACTGGAAATTATAAAGAATGGTGAACAGCAGACAGAAGAGGGGGAAGACGTTTTCGAAATGAAGCCGCTGGAAGGCGCCGTGTTCCAGCTGCGGGCCGCAGAGGACATTTATGCGCCGGACGGACAGGCAGATGAGCAGGAGCAGCGGGCTGTTCTGTATAAGGAAGGCGAACTGGCAGCTACCATGACTACAGACCGGGAAGGAAAGGCCAGCCTGACAGGACTGCCGCTGGGCCGTTACCTGCTGGAGGAAATTTATGCGCCGGAAGGCTATGTGACGGCCGGTCAGCCTGTGGAAGTGGTTTTTGAGGAGAGTGAAGAGAAACTGCCTGTGGTCCTTCGGACTATTTCAGTGGAAAACAGGCTGACAAAGGTAGAAATATCCAAAACCGACCTGGATGCCGGCGGAAATCTGTCAGGTGCCTGCCTGACTGTGACAGGATCGGATGGAGAGACTGTAGCGGAGTGGATTACAGGGACAGAGCCCTATCTGCTGTGCGGACTGAAGGCGGGAGCTGTTTATACGCTGACAGAGACAAGTCCTGCCGATGGATACGCGACAGCAGAGGATATTCTGTTTACAGTTGAGAATACGGAGAAAATTCAGCAGGTGGAGATGAAGGATGCCGTAATTCAGGTGGAAATACTGAAAAAGGATGAAAATGATGAGATCTTGCCAGGTGCCCGGCTGATGCTGCTGGACAGTGGGGAGAGGGTGCTGGATATCTGGGTGTCCGGCGCAGAGGCGTACCGGATCGAAGGGCTGGTGCCGGGGAACTACATACTTCGGGAGGCAGAAGCACCGGAAGGGTATCTGGCAGCGGAAGATATGGGCATTACGGTAATTGACACCCCGGAAATACAGCAGTTTGAATTGATCAATGAAAAAACAGAGGAACCGGAACCGGAGACAGAGGTGCCGGAAACCGAAGAGCGCGAGCCGGAGGAGGAGCGGGAACGAGGAGAAATAGACAGACCGCGCGCGGAGAGAGAGCAGCCGGAGGAGACTCCGCGAGAAAGGCCGGCGGAGAGTTCTTCCATTGCCGGGACTGTGACAGCGGCTTCTCCTGATACCGGCGACAACAGCAGGAAGCTGGCAGTGACAGCGGTACTGTTTCTCCTCTCCGGGGCGGCAGGACTGGTTCTGCTGTGGAAGTCTGCAGGAGACCGCCGTCAGTGAATATATGGGCTTTTTTTCTCATATAATGTTATAAAAAATGTATTTGCAGAGGTTTATATGAGAAAAAGGATAAAAATAATATGTCTTCTGACAGCGGCAGTGCTGGCATCAGCCCTGTCGGCCTGCAGCGCCGATGAAGGGGAAGCAAAGGTCCGGGATCTGGAGTTTACAGTGGTGGAGGAAAAGGAAATTCCTCAGGAGCTGGCGAAGCTGATTGAGGAAAAGAAGCTGAATGAGTTCCGGCTCACCTACACTGATGACAGCAGCTTGTATCTGGTGATGGGGTATGGGGAGCAGGAGACAGGAGGTTACAGCATTTCTGTAAACGCCTGTTATCTTACGGAAACATCGCTGGTTTTTGATACGACTTTGATGGGGCCATCGAAGGAAGAGATTGTTCAGCAGAAACCTTCATATCCCTACATAGTTGTGAAAACAGAAAAAAGGGAAGAGCCTGTGATTTTTCAATAGGCTCTTCCTTCAAAAATCGAGGTTTTGCTCAGGCTGATCAGCGCAGCGAACCGTCAGTGTCAATGGAGCGGCATGACAGAGACAAAGCTGTACATTAATATAAAATGACAGATGCTGCCGCCCATGACGAAGAGATGGAAAATCTCATGAGAACCGAAGGCTTTATGCAGCTGATTGAATACCGGGAGCTTTAACGCGTAGATGATCCCGCCGATGGTGTAGATGATCCCGCCTGCCAGCAGCCAGCCGAAAGCTGCAGGTGAGAGGGCATTGAGAATCTGTGTAAAAGCCAAAACACAAACCCATCCCATACCAATGTAAAGGATGGAAGAAAACCACTTGGGGCATGTAATCCAGAATGCTTTAATCAGGATCCCTGCGATTGCGATGCCCCATACCAGAGACAGCAGCCGGCGGCCTGTCTGACCGCCGATAGCAATCAAACATACAGGCGTATAGG
Source organism: Candidatus Paralachnospira sangeri (assembly GCA_904397815.1). Taxonomy (GTDB): domain Bacteria; phylum Bacillota; class Clostridia; order Lachnospirales; family Lachnospiraceae; genus Paralachnospira_A; species Paralachnospira_A sangeri. Next base: position 11,090 of record CAJFOT010000008.1, on the reverse strand, counting down.
TACCGGCAATCAGGATGAAAATCATCATATGATCTATTTTCCGCAAAATTTTGTTGACCCGTTCAGAGATATCCAGTGTATGGTATATAGTGCTGGCGCCATAGAGCAGAATCATACTGACAATAAAGATCGCCAGACTGAGGAGATGAATGGTGTCAGGGGCGTTGGCGGCTTTGATTAATAAGGGCAGAGCCGCAAATATTGCCATCAGACATCCGATAAAATGGGTAATAGCACTTCCTGGATCTTTAATTTTAAAACGCATGGCGCACCTCCTGGTAATTTAAAATATATAATGTAGTATTAAATACTATGTCTTGATTTACCTATAATATACCACAATATATAAAAAAAGCAAGTATAATCTTTCGTTGTGTTTCTCGGGTTTCTAGTGTACAATGGAATCTGCTGTCTGCCCGGCGGCGGTAAACAGCGTGAATAAACTGGAAATGAAGGGAAATAAAATTTTGGAAACAATAAAATTTGAACAATTGGAGATAGCGGAGCCCATACTTCGGGCTGTAACAGAAATGGGATTCGAGGCGGCTTCCCCGATTCAGGCGAAAGCGATTCCGGCACAAATGGAAGGCCTGGATATTATCGGACAGGCTCAGACCGGAACAGGAAAGACAGCAGCTTTCGGCATTCCTCTTTTGCAGAAGATCGACTCTGAGAATAAAAGGCTCCAGGCGATTATTCTGTGTCCGACCAGAGAACTGGCGATTCAGGTATCGGATGAAATCAGGAAGCTGGCAAAGTTTATGTCAGGAATTAAAGTGCTTCCGGTATATGGCGGACAGGATATTACGAAACAGATCCGGTCATTAAAAACAGGCGTACAGATTGTTGTGGGGACGCCAGGACGTGTGATGGACCATATGCGCAGAAAAACTATCAGGATGGAACGTATTCATACGGTTGTGCTGGATGAGGCGGATGAAATGCTGAATATGGGGTTTCGGGAGGATATCGAGACGATCCTGAGAGACACGCCGGCTGAGAGACAGACAGTCATGTTTTCAGCTACAATGCCCCGAGAGATTATGGAGATTGCCAAAACATATCAGCGGGGCCCGGTGATCGTGAAGGTGGTGAAAAAGGAACTGACCGTTCCGAAAATTGAACAGTATTATTATGAAGTAAAAGCGAAGAATAAGCTGGAGGTACTGTGCAGGCTGCTGGATATGTATGCGCCCCGTCTGTCTCTGGTATTCTGCAATACCAAGCGGCAGGTGGATGAACTGGTGCCGGCACTCCAGGGAAGAGGATATTTTGCGGAAGGACTCCACGGAGATATGAAGCAAAGCCTCCGGGATCGGGTGATGGCAGGGTTTCGCAGCGGTTCTACCGAGATTCTGGTTGCGACAGATGTGGCGGCCAGAGGGATTGATGTGGATGATGTGGAAGCGGTATTTAATTATGATATCCCTCAGGATGAGGAATATTATGTTCATCGGATCGGCAGGACAGGCAGGGCCGGCCGGAAGGGAAAGGCATTTTCACTTGTAGTGGGTCGGGAAATGTATAAGCTGAAGGATATTATGCGTTATTGTCGTACAAAGATTCTTGCCCGGCCTGTGCCGTCATTAAATGATGTGGCACAGGTAAAGGTAGAAAAGACACTGGATCGGATGAGCGCAGTGATAGAGGAAGGCCGTCTGGATCATTATATACATATGATAGAGGAGCGGATTAATAAAGAGGATTATACGGCGATGGACCTGGCGGCGGCATTTCTGAAAGCTGCGGTTGGAACAGGAACAGACAGGGAGCCGGGGGCAGCGGACAGAGCAGATCGGGAACAGGCGGAAAAAACGGAAAACGGTGAGATGGTAAGACTGTTTCTGAATGTAGGACGGCGGCAGAATATCAGGCCAGGCGATATCCTGGGTGCCATAGCAGGGGAAGCGGATATCCCCGGAAAGGCAGTGGGAAGTATTGAGATGTACGATAAATTCTCGTTTGTGGAGGTACCTTATATGTATGTGAGCAGTGTGCTGGGCGCCATGCATCACGCAAAGATCAAGGGAAAGACTGTCAATATAGAGCCGGCCAGTCAGAAATAGGAATAAATTTTACATTGTTAAAACAAAGTTAAACATAAAAATAATTGCAAAGATTTTGTAAAATGGATGCAATGAGAGTAAAAGCTGTGGTTTGCGGAAGAAAAGGAAGCAGGAATTCCGTGATCCCCGGCTTTTTTTCAGCGTTTGGGAAAACCGTAACTGTAAGAAGCTGTATAAAGTTATGAATGAATTGTATGAATAAACGCAAATTTTACAATAATTTAAAGGCAGTTTTTTAACCGACATTTAACAGAGATTATACAAAAACAAGGTTTTTCTGGGGATTGAATCATGCTATTGTGTATGCGTAATCAAAAAGAAATAAAAAAAGGGGATCAAAGAATAAGTAAGATACCCAGCGAAAAGTAGGAGGAAACATGAAAAATTTATTGAAAAAAATGACAGCTGTCTTTGCGGCAGCAGTGCTGACATTCTCATTAGTTGGATGTTCCAGTCAGGAGGCTGAGACAACTGCAGCAGCAGAAACAACAGCAGCAACTGAGACAACTGCAGCGGCTGAGACAACTGCAGCGGCAGAGGAGACAACCGCGGCAGCAGAAGATACAACAGCAGCTGAGACAACTGCAGCAGCAGGCGAGACAGCAGCAGTAAACGAAGATTTAAGCGGATCTCTTCTGATGGTTGGTTCCACATCCATGGAAACCATGGCAAACGCTTTAACAGAAGCATTTATGGTTCAGTATCCCAACGTAACCGCTTCTGCTGAGTTCGTAGGTTCCAGTGCAGGCATCGAGTCCTTACTGGCAGGCACAGCTGATATCGGTAATGCTTCCAGAGCGCTGACTGATGATGAGAAATCAAGCGGTGCTGTAGAGAATATCGTAGCAATCGATGGTATCGCAGTTGTAACTGATACCGCAAACACTGTAACAGACCTGACTCAGGATCAGCTGGTTCAGCTGTACACCGGTGAAATCACCAACTGGAGCGAGCTGGGCGGCGAGGATCTGCCTGTAGTAGTAGTCGGCAGAGAGAGCGGTTCCGGTACAAGAAGCGCATTCGAAGAGATTCTGGGCATTGAAGATCAGTGTGCATACAGCAGTGAGCTGGACAGCACCGGCGCTGTAATGGCAAGAGTTGCTTCTACTCCCGGCGCAATCGGCTATGTATCTCTGGATGTAATTGACGACACCGTATCTGTATTCACATTAGAGGGTGTTGAGGCAAACGCTGAAAACATCAAATCCGGTGATTACTTCTTAAGCCGTCCTTTCGTAATGGCTACAAACGGCGAAATCTCCGAGCAGAACGAAGTGGTTCAGGCATGGTTCGATTTCGTAGCCTCCGATACAGGAAGAGCAGTGATTGAAGAAGCAGGCTTAATTAACGTAGACTGATTGATACAGTAAGCATCGGCCGCTGCAAAAGAAATCTGTTTTGCGGCGGCCTTTTAGTATGGAGGAAGCTATCCATGAAACCAAAGAGTTTTTCAATTATCGGAAGTCAGGCGGCGAAATCTGCAGTAGAAAAAGCCGCCAGCATCATCGTGACTGTCTGCGGTCTGGTGGCGGTTCTGGCAGTTGTGTCGATTACAGCATATATGATCATCAGCGGAACACCGGCGCTGTTTGAAGTAGGCCCTCTGGAAATTCTGTTTGGAACCGTGTGGAAGCCAACTGCGTCAGAACCCAGTTTTGGTATCCTTTTAATTATCCTGACATCGATCGTGGGAACCAGCCTAGCGGTGCTGATCGGTGTGCCGATCGGTCTTTTTACTGCGATTTTCCTGGCCGAAGTGGCGCCGCCGAAGCTGGCCGCCATTGTAAAGCCTGCTGTCGAGCTGCTGGCAGGCATTCCCTCTGTGATTTATGGTCTGCTGGGTGTTTTGATTCTGAATCCCCTGATGTATAAACTGGAGCGTTTTATTTTCGCTGGCTCTGAAACTCACCAATATACAGGAGGCGCAAATCTGCTGTCGGCAGTTATCGTACTGGCAATCATGATTCTGCCCACTGTGATCAATATCAGTGAATCTGCTCTGCGGGCAGTTCCGGCTCATTTGAAGCAGGCATCTTTGGGGCTGGGCGCTTCGAAGATTCAGACAGTGTTTAAGGTGATTATTCCGGCGGCGAAATCCGGTATTGCCAGCGCCATTGTACTGGGCGTAGGCCGAGCTATCGGCGAGGCCATGGCAATTACCCTGGTATCCGGAAGCTCGGTAAATGTACCGCTGCCCTTTAACTCTGTACGTCTGCTGACCACCGCAATCGTGGCAGAAATGGGCTATTCCACAGGAACACACAGACAGGTGCTGTTCACCATCGGCCTGGTATTGTTTGTCTTTATTATGATTATCAATTTAGTACTGACCTCTATTCTGAAGAAAGGCGGTGAACAGAAGTAATGGATCAGAGCAATTCGATCTGCAGAAAAAATACGAGAGTATCTGATAATATACTGCTGTTTTTAATCTATTTAAGCGCTGCTTTTGCCATTTTCATTCTGGTCGGCATTATTGGTTATGTGTTTTACCGGGGCATCGGCATAATTGACTGGACGTTTCTGACAACAGCGCCCAGCAATGCCAATGGAACCTTCGGTATTCTGGGAAATATTATTAATACACTTTACATTATTGTGATTACACTGCTGATTGCCACTCCCATTGGTATCGGCGCGGCGATCTATCTGAATGAATATGCAAAACCGGGAAAACTGGTGCGTCTGATTGAGTTTACCACAGAAACGCTGGCGGGCATTCCTTCCATTATTTTCGGTTTGTTTGGTATGGTATTTTTCGGCGGAACGCTGAGATTGAGCTACTCCATTCTCACAGGTTCTCTGACACTGTTTATTATGGTTCTCCCGCTGATTACCAGAAATACCCAGGAGGCGCTGAAAACAGTTCCCGACAGTTACCGCCATGGCGCGCTGGGAATCGGCGCTACCAAATGGTACATGATCCGCACGATTCTGCTTCCTTCCGCTATGCCGGGCATTGTCACCGGCGTCATTCTGGCGATCGGACGTATCGTAGGTGAGTCCGCAGCTCTGCTGTTTACAGCCGGCAGCGGATATCTGCTCCCGAGACTGGGCAAGAACGGCCTGGGACTGCTGACAAAAATCCTGGAGCCCGGCGGAACGATGACCATTCAGCTTTACCTGAGCATGTCCCACGCCGACTACGACGAGGCATTCGGCATCGCCCTGGTGCTGTTGGTGATTGTGCTGATTATCAATTTCCTGACCAAAGTATTTACCAAGAAACTGGATGTTACCAGATCAGAATAACAGGAGGCTAATATGCAGGAGAAGATTGTTACAAAAGATCTGAATTTATATTATGGCACCAATCATGCGTTAAAAGGAATCAATATGGTGATTAAGGAAAAGGCGATCACCGCGTTCATCGGCCCTTCCGGCTGCGGCAAGTCTACATTCCTGAAAACACTGAACCGTATGAATGATCTGGTAGCCGGCGTGAAAATAGAGGGCACCGTTACCCTGGACGGAGAGGATATCTATGATCCCCGCGTGGATACCACACTGCTGCGGAAAAAGGTCGGCATGGTATTCCAGCAGCCTAATCCCTTTCCGATGAGCATTTATGACAATATTGCGTATGGCCCCCGTATCCACGGGATTAAGGCTAAAGGACAGCTGGATGATATCGTAGAAAAGAGTCTGAAAGGCGCGGCGATTTTTGATGAGGTGAAAGACCGGCTGAAAAAATCCGCCCTGGGTCTGTCCGGCGGACAGCAGCAGAGACTCTGTATCGCCAGAGCGCTGGCGGTGGAGCCGGAGGTGCTGCTGATGGATGAGCCCACTTCCGCGCTGGACCCGATTTCCACGTCAAAGATCGAGGATCTGATGGAGGATCTGAAGAAGAATTATACAGTGGCTATTGTAACTCACAATATGCAGCAGGCAGCCAGAATTTCAGACTATACCGCATTTTTCCTGGTAGGAGAGGTGGTAGAGATGGCGGCCACCAATGACCTGTTCAGCCATCCTGCTGACAAGCGCACAGAGGATTACATCACAGGACGGTTCGGCTGATACTGTTTTGCGTGCATTGTAATCAAAATGATAGTATAATAAAGGCATAAGCGCATCCGCGTACATAGCCATCGATAGAGGAGAAAAAAATGAGTCCAAGATTTGTATATGAAAATGAATTATCCCAGCTGCATCAGGAGCTGGAGGACATGGGCAGAATGATCGAGACATCCATCGAACAGGCACTATCTGCGCTGGAAAACCTGGATTATTCTCTTGCGAAATCTGTAGTGGCAGGAGACCGGGCTATTGACGATATCGAAAAAGTAATTGAGGCGAGATGTCTGTCTCTGATTCTGAAACAGCAGCCTGTGGCGAAAGATCTCCGAGAGGTTTCCACAGCGTTGAAAGTGGTAACGGATATGGAACGGATCGGCGATCATGCGTCAGACATTGCGGAACTGGTGCTCCGCTTTAAAAAGAAACCTGACCTGAAAACTGTCTGGCATATTCCGCAGATGGCAGAAGAAGCAAAAATTATGGTGAGAAATGCCCTTCAGGCTTTTGTCACCCTGAATGTGGAGGCTGCCAATCTGGTTATGAAACAGGATGATGTGGTAGATGGCCTGTTTGATGAAGTGAAAAAGCAGGTTGCGACTGCATTTAAAGAGCATGCGGAGGATACCGACGAATATATCGACCTTCTGATGATCGCCAAATATCTGGAGCGTGTAGGCGACCATGCGGTGAATATCTGCGAATGGACAGAATTCTGCAAGACCGGCGAACTGAATAAAATTAAATTAATTTAAAAGCCGGCAAAATAAACAGTAAAACAAACTGCCGGGAACAAAAGGGGAAAATGAGAATTTATTTTCCTGCTTGTTCCCGGCAGTTTATTTTATATTTGGGAGAGAATTACCCCTCCTCTTTTGCCTGATTCATGAGAAGCAGCTTTTTGCAGATTCCTTCCACCTGTTTTTCCAGGTCGTCCAGTGGGATCGCGAATACGATGGCAGCCAGGTTGATTCGTATTTCTTCTTCCTGGGGCCTGATTACATTGACATTTTCTTCGGTGATGGACAGCATGGCAGTGTGGGTGGAAACCAGCGAGGACTTAATGTGTCCGATGATGCCGCCCTGACCGGTTACCCAGTCAGCCAATCCTTTCAGCGCTGTTTTTACGGCTTCTTCAAAATCAGTGTATATACCGTTTACTGTCAGCGCGCCGGTACCGACGGACGCGCCTTCATGGGTATGTCCATCTACGATGTAAGGAGCGTTTGAATCGTGATGATGGTGCTCATGGTCATGATGGTCATGGTGTTGATGACCGCAACTGCACTCCTCGCCGTGATGGTGATGAGCGTGCTCATGGTCATGGTGTTCATGACCGCAGCTGCACTCCTCGCCGTGATGGTGATGAGCGTGCTCATGATCATGGTGTTCATGACCGCAGCCGCACTCCTCACCGTGATGATGGTGGCCGGGATGTTCCTGATGATGGATATATTCCTGATCGTCGTGATGATTCTCCATAATAGTTACCCCCTTTGTATATGGAAATTTACTTGATTCCATTATAACATTCTTTGTCCGGAAGTAATATAGATTTTCATCCCGAAATACACAGATTTTTTCCGCCTTTTTCTGGTATATAAGGTACAATCAGATGCGGACTGCCAGCTGACAGTTACGCATGCTTCCCGACACAGCGGATATAGTCTGTCATGGCTTTTTCCTGTTCGCTGTCCAGAAGAGATTCCGGGGCCTGAGCCAGAATTTCTGTCACTTTCTGATGGGCAGCCTCCTCGACATCTTTGCAGCCGTCTGCCTCCCATGCTTCGATAGTGCGCCAGTCAGAAACCGTGGGCTGCCAGTAATCATGCATATGCTCTAAGGTATTGTCGGCAATCAGGAAATCCTGTCCGGGCTGTGCTTCCAGCAGTTCTGTCAGATCCCACTGATCTTCGTCCAGATAAATCCCTTTCATCATCCATCGTACCCGTCCGATCAGCTCATCATCCAGAATCGTTTTCTCCAGGGAGGAGATCAGCAGACCGGCTAAGGAACTGACTGTCTGGCTGGTAAGATTGACGCCGGACAAAGCGGACATCAGGAAACTCTGCATCGTTTCCATGCCGGCCTGGTAATCACAGATTTTAGAACTGGTGACACCAGTCTGAGCCCGGGCAGGAAGGTGATAAAAATGTTTAAACATCTGAATGGATGTGGAAAGCATAATGGCTGTGTCAGGGCTTGCGCATTCCCATGTGGCATACCGCAGATTCCCGTAGGTCAGAGAAGCGGACATGACAACCGGCACGCCGGGTCTGACCAGCTGAGCGTATACGAGGCAGCTGAGCATTTCTGCGATGGAAAGAATCACCGTTGAAATCAGGAACGCAGGTGAGGTAATACCTGTCATGGGAGCAGATACAATGATAATGGGCTGATTGTGCCCTGCGTATACTTTAATGCCGTCGCATACAAACTGGGAAACCAGATAAGGAGAATTCGGACACACAGCATGCCATGTCACGTAGTGATGGTCGGTATAATTTTCCTGGCCGAAAGCAATATTGAAAAGCTTTAATACCTCTTCCTTTTTTTCGATTGTCTCCAGTTCCATCGGGCTGAGAATCGGTTTGGAGCATTTCTGCATGGCATTGAGTGTCAGGTAGAGTCCTTTCATCCGTTCTGGAACATCTGTGGGGCTTAAGGGCTGGAAACCGCCTATATTTACATTTTCACAGTATTGATATAATGTCTGGAGATCACCGCAGTCCTTAAGGGTAGGTGCGCGGCGGGTGCCGTCATGATCCAGCACGAATACTTCGCCTCCGGCGGGATGGATCAGGATGTCCTCTCCGACAGTTACATCATATTTGTGGTCCAGCGCTTCCAGAGGGAAAGTGCTGGGACATTGTTTCAGACACTGTTCTACCAGAGCCTTTGGAATGCGTACATTTTCCCCATCGATTTTACATCCATGCTGTTTCATCAGCTCGCGGGCATCTTCAGCCTGAAATACGATTCCCTTTTCTTCCAGCAGCCGGCATGCGCTGTCGTGTACCCGCTGCATTTCATCCTTTGTCAATGTCTGTAACTGTCCTGATAAATTCATAATGTTGCCTCCTTAACTGATTAATATGTAATAAAATGATTGTGATATATTGTGGGAAACTGTCTGAGTAATCAAAGTCTGCGGGACAGTTCCCGAATCTCATCCTCATGAGCCTCCAGCCAGTTCATGCACGCTACATAATGCTGCGCATAGTAGAGATATTCATAGGGATTCAGGGAAGGATTGTATACCACTGCAGAAGTACACCATCCATATACATAAGCGGTTCCCTGAATTAAAACTTCATACAGATAGTCTTTTTCCAGACGAGAAAGGGGCGGGATTTTTCCGATCCGGATGATTTCCTGGTCGTACAGCCGGATGAAGCGTTCCATTCTGTCCAGCCTTATAATTCCATTTGAGGCCATTTTCCATGAGGCAAACACATAGTGCATAGCCAGACCGATTTCAAACAGACGGGAGTCAAACTTCGCCATATCGTAGTCAAAGCTGCCGCAGATGGTACCGTCCGGCAGATATTTGAAGTTGCCGGCGTGAAAATCACAGTGACAGGGATTGATCTGCATCTGGCTGTAATCTTCGGGGGGAATGTAACATCTGGAACACATTTTTTTAAATACAGGCCATGCTGCGTCAAAGTATTCGGTATAAGCGTTATCCAGACCGGCCTTTCGGTATGCTTCGCGGTATTCCAGCAGAGTCTGGGGAAATTTATGAATCAGTTCATTGCAGCTGCTGTCCTCGCTGTCCATAATATTGTCGCCGTGGAGACCCAAGGGATCGAAATCGTTTGTGGAGCTGTGGAATTCTGCCATACAGCGTGCCGCTGATGTGATGGTGGTATCCTGCAGTCCTTCTTCAGCCCAATTTGGAATCCAGTCATACAGCACATCGCCGTCTACATAATTGAATATGGCAAAAAGAAAATCTTCAGGTCCTTCCGGAAGAATGACAGATTTCTGGCAGTAGGTGGTGCCGGTCCGGTTTTTCAGCGGCGCTGCGCCGAAGCTGAAGCCGTGTTCTCTGGCGTGTGTCAGCAGCCGGTGCTCAAAAATGAGAGAGTCCAGATTTTTGCCTCGTTTATACATTCTGAAAAGCCAGGTTTGACGTTCACCGTTTTTCACTGTGTAAATGCCAAAGGTGGTGTTGATATAGCCGCCGAAGATTTGATAAACTTCACTGAGAGAACCGATATCATAATATTCATCTACAATATCCCGGATCAGAGCGTAGTAATAATGTTCTTTTGCCGTCTGGCGCATATGTTCGGCCTGGACGGCCTGCTGCTCCGCTTCTACATGGAGGGCTCCCAGTTCGCCTGATGATGTGTTTCGGTAATTCATCATCTGTTCTGTGTGTAAATCGGGGAATTGTTTGGGTGTGTAATGGGGGCGGTGGATTTGAAAACTAAGGTTTATAAAAGACGTAATGCCCGCTTATACGGCGGCGCAGTGATTGTTCTGTCTATGGGGCTGCTGCTGTATCTGGCTTTGGTTCAGTCCTACGAAGTGTTTTGCGCTGGTGCTATGGATGCCAGAACAGCATGGCGGACATTCTGTGTATATATGCTCAAAAGCGGTCTGATGATAATGGCAATGTCAGTGCTTTGGTATTTTTATGCGGTCCAGGAATATCATACGGTGCTTCAGGAATTGAAAAATATTCTGGAAGTGTCTTCTGAAAAGGATATACCCTATCCCTACACCAAAGATCAGGAGCTGGCGCTGCTGGTGGATTCTGCCAGCGGCATAATGAAAAATAATCAAAAGTATCAGAAATTGCTGGAAGGGCAAAAAAAGCAGCTGCTGAATAATTATATTACATCTTTGATGAAAGGAAGGACCAGAAATATTCCGGCTGCCTATCAGTCGGGAGAGGCGTTGGGCATAGATTTGAAATAGGGCTACCGCAATCCCACTGGCTTTAGACGGTGGGTTAAGGTAGCCAAAAGTGGTGGCTTGTGCTATGCTTACGTT
>CAJFOT010000007.1 GCA_904397815.1 Candidatus Paralachnospira sangeri | reverse complement strand
TGGAGATAGTAGGTAAGTGCCCAGTGGGTATACGAGGTCGATGAAGCAGGAAGCCCATTGGCTTTAGACAATGGGTAGTTCACAAGGATGAGATTTCAATATGATTGAACGGAAAGGAGCGAGAGTATGAAGCGGATGCTGATTGTGGACGACGACCTTCATCTGCGGAAGCTGGTGCTGACTTACGCGCAGCTGGACGATTTTGAGTGCTGGGAGGCAGAGAATGCGGAACAGGCGCTGAAGCTGATTATGGAAATGAATTTTGACATTGTGATTCTGGATATTATGATGCCGGGCAAGGATGGGTTTGAGACACTGGATGAGATCCGGAAGGAGTCTCAGGTGCCGGTGATTATGCTGACAGCCCGCAGCGAGGAGTACGATAAGTTGATGGGCTTCCACCTGGGGGCGGATGATTATGTGTCCAAGCCTTTCAGTCCGAAGGAGCTGATGGCCCGGGTGCAGGCGGTGCTGAAGCGCGCGGGCATCGAGAAAAGCAATGTGCTGCATTTCGGCCAGTTATGTATCCGCACCGATGAAAGGCGGGTAACCATTAAAGATGAGACAGTGAATCTTCCCTCAAAGGAATTCGATCTGCTGGTAAAACTGGCCCGGAATGAACATGTGGTGATGACCAGAGAACAGCTTCTGGAGACAGTCTGGGGATATGAATATTATGGAGATACCCGCACTGTTGACACCCATATCAAATCTCTTCGAAGCCATCTGGGAGATTACCGGAAACTGATACAGACTGTATGGGGAGTGGGGTACAAATTTGAATACCAGGAATCATAGCCATTTTTTTTCGAAAATGGTTGTCCGGCTGTGGCTGCTGATGATGGCTCTGGTGATGGCGGCTATAGCGATTATGTGGATTATCCAGGTTTATATCCTGGAAAGGAATTATACCGGCATGGTGATCTCGGAGATTCAGAATCGGCTGGAACCGATTGTAGAGGAACTGCCGGAGACGGATCTGGCGGACCGGGAAGATCTGCTCCCCTATCTGAGCAAAACGATAGATGGAAAGGTGATGCTGATCAATGAAGATGGCAGGCTGATCGCCCTGTACAGCTATGGCTTGGCAATGGAAATCGGAGAGGACGGAGAAGGTGTGTCGGTATGGAAGAATATTGAGAACAGCCATATCTATCAGTCAGTGCTGGATGGCGAACCTTTTACCAGACAGACAGAAAAGGGTTCGCGGATTTCGTCTTATGAAATGGGATTTCCGGTGCAGTATGATGGGGAATCGGCTTATATTATTCTATACCGTTCCTTTTCTGAACTGTATCAGGTGTTGGATATGAACCGACGGCAGCTGATTGTTCTGACAATTCTGCTGACGCTGGTGGCGTCTGTACTGGCGGCGGTCCTGTCCAGGAAATTTGTGCGGCCGATTCATGTAATCCGGGATACGGTGAATAAGCTGACAATGGGCGATCTGGGGGCGGTTCCGGAAGTGAAGAGCAGAGATGAGATGGGGCAGCTGGCCGATTCTGTAAAAGAGCTGGGGCAGGCGCTGCAGCGGGTAGATGCTCTGCGCAGGGAACTGATCGCCAATGTCTCCCATGAACTCCGATCGCCGCTGGCACTGATCGGCGGCTATGCCGAGATGGTGCGGGATATCCATTGGAAGGACCGGGAAAAACGGGAGGAAGATCTGGATCTGATTATCCGGGAGTCCCGCAGAATGAGCGAGATGGTCAGTGATATTCTGGATTATTCCCAGCTGCAGGCCGGGTATCTGAAGCTGCGCAAAGACTGGTATAATCTGAATGATATTGTGGAATCGGAAGTGATGCTCTGTGAGCAGAGCGCCTCTGAATATCATATCAAGATTCAGTATCTGTATAAAGAGGCAGAGCATATGATTTACGCTGATGCGCTGAAGATCAGCCAGGTGGTTCGTAATCTGCTGAACAATGCCATTAACCATACGAAGGACGGCGCGCCGATTATTGTGGAAATTACAGAACAGCAGGGTACCTGTAAAGTGGCAGTAAAAAATGAGGGCGATCCCATCCCTGAGGAGGAACGGGAACTGATCTGGGAGCGTTATCACAGAAGCCAGCATCAGGGCGGCCGGAATGAAGGAACCGGACTGGGACTGTCGATTGTCAGCACAATCCTGAAGGCTCACGGGATGACATATGGAGTGGACTATCAGAATGGGATGACAGTATTCTGGTTCCAGTGTGAGAGGAAAAAAATGCCCCGTGAGCGGGCTGGGAAAAAGCGGATGCAGAACACGGCTGGTTCGGGGCGGGCCTGTGAAAAGAAAAATAGCCGGCCGGAAAACAATCAGTGAAAATAAACAAAAGGGCAGGAGGTTTGGAATGACACAGTCATATCAGGAACAGGCAAAAACAGCCGCAGCCCAGGTGAATCAGGTGATTTTGGGAAAAGAAAAAGAGGTTTGGGAGGTTTTGCTGGCATTTCTGGCCGGCGGCCATATTTTGCTGGAGGATATTCCCGGCGTGGGAAAGACTACGCTGGCGCTGGCCTTTTCCAGAACCATGGGGCTGGCCTATAAACGGGTACAGTTTACTCCGGATGTGATGCCGTCAGATCTGACCGGCTTTTCGGTATACAGCCGCAGAAAGGAGGCATTTATATTTCAGCCGGGCAGTGTGTTCTGTAATCTGCTGCTGGCTGATGAAATTAACAGAACCTCGCCGAAAACCCAGTCAGCGCTTCTGGAGGTGATGGAAGAAGGAAAAGTCAGCGTCGAAGGGGTTACCCGGGAGGTGCCGGTCCCCTTTCTGGTAATCGCTACCCAGAATCCTTACGACAGCGCGGGGACCCAGCTGCTTCCGGAGGCCCAGATGGACCGCTTTATGATTACTCTGACGATGGGCTATCCTGATTTCCAGAGTGAACTGGAAATGGCATTGTCTGTGGGGGAAGAAAAAAGGGTTTCCAAGATCAGACCGGTTTTGGACAAAGAGGGGCTGATGGCCATGCAGAGGGAAATTCATCATGTTTATATCAGTGAGCAGGTTGGCAGTTATCTGCTGGAATTGGTGACTGCCACCAGAAATCACCCTTATCTGGAGCGGGGAGCCAGTCCCAGAGCGACCATAGCTCTGGTGAAAATGGCGAAGGCGGCTGCCTGGCTGGAGGGGCGGGATTATGTGTCGCCTGGAGATGTCAGTGCCCAGTTCCCTTATGTGACGGCTCACAGAATTCGTCTGAATATGTCGGCCCGGATGGATCATGTAACGAGGGAACAGGTGTTGGCAGACATTGTCCGCTCGATTCGCCGCCCGTCAGTTGGAGTAAAATATTAATGAAAAAGATATTGTTTTTTCTTCTGGCAGCGGCAGCGGCTTATGGAGGCGCCATGTACCGGTATATGCCGCTGATGGCCCTGGCTGCTGCGGAGCTGATCCTTCTGGCTGTGATGGGCCTGCTGTCCAGGTATCTTCTGAAGCGTGTGGATGTGAAATTTGTTAAAAAAGGTGACGAGATGGAGGCGGGCGGCCAGTTCCGCTGCGGCATCACTGTCCGGCGGTGCGGGATACTGCCCGGCGGGCGCCTGCGGCTTTGTCTTACCCTGTATTATGAGGGGGAAGAACCAAGGGACAGAGAATATTTGTGGGGGAGCAGCGGTGCGGAAGAGGAACGGCTGGATTTTTCCCTCAGCGCTGCTCGCTGCGGTCTGCTTCATATCAGGATGGAACAACTGCGGGTTTATGATTATCTGGGCATGTTTCATCCTGAAAAGGAATTGTTTCAGGAGATGGCTGTGGCCGTTTTTCCCGGGGAGACTGCTCTGGAAGAGAATCTGACAGCGCTGGCGCAGGGGCAGATCGGAGCGGAATGGGAGCAGTTCAGGAAGCTGTCCGGGGAAAATTATGATGAAGTGCGTCAGATTCGGAGCTATCTGCCGGGAGATCCGGTGCGCCACATTCACTGGAACCAGAGCGCCAGAACAGACAGTCTGTGGATACGGGAATATGAGGCGGAGTCAGAGAAGAGAGCTGTTCTCTGGCTGGACGGAACTGCAGAAGAGACGGAAAAGTGGTCCGCAGCGGATTCTTTCTGCCGTCTGGTGTCAGCTTTAATCCGGTGCCTGCTCAGACAGGGAGTTGGAGTCCGTGTGATCTGGGAGGACAGGCTGACAGATCAGAGGATGCGGATGGATGTCTGCGCCGGGGCTCAGGTCAGAGAACTGCTGTACCGTTTGTACCGGTGTGAACTGGCGCCTTTGAAGGATGACAGGTATATGACCGGCTGGAAGGTGCAGGATGGAGGGGAAATGTATTTTTCTCTGGATATGAATCTGTGCTGGTACAGCGGCGGTCGGCTGCTTCGCCGGTTTTCAGCAGAAGAATTGAAGGAAAAACCGCAGGATGGGGCAGGAGAACAGAAAGGCAGGAAGATATGAAAGAAAGAGAGACAGAGATCAATCCGTTACCGGCAGACCAGGAAGACAGCCGCCAGCTGACAGACCTGGTCTTTTTGCTGTTTGGCCTTCTGGGCTTTCTCCTTTTTCTGGACTCCCTGGAAGGCCTGGCTTACAGCAGATGGCTTACCGGCCTGATATCGGCAGTGTGGTGCCTGGGTCTCTGGTATGCCTGGAACGGGCGGAAACGGGGCTTTTTTGTCCTCAGTGCACTGGCGGCAGCCGCAGCGCTGACACTGGCTGTGCTGGAAGGGGAAAGGCTTATGTGTCGGTGCTGGCGCTGTTTCAGGTCAGCTTCTGGAGTGTGAGAGAGGTCGGCGTCAGAAAGGGCGTCAGAAAAAGGACGGCCGGCAGAACAGCCCTCTTTGCAGCGGCCCTGTGGGGCGTGATTCTGCTGGCCGGCATCTGTCTGGCATCCGGATTTGAGGACTCTCTCTATCAGGCGGTGTATGAGACGGAGGGATTTGTGACCAGGACGCTGCGCCAGCTGTCCGGGCAGGCAGACGAGCCGTCGGCAGACGGAAGAGTCAGCCGGGGAAACCTTTACCGCACAGGGACAGAACAGCTGGAGGTGGAGGTGTCTTCGCTGCCGGAGCAGACTCTGTACCTGAAGGGATTTACCGGCGGCACCTATATCGGAGACGAATGGATCAGATCTGGTGACGATGAACTTTTCGACCGGGTGGCGGAGATTCTGGAATGGGAGCAGTGGGCTTATATGATCAGCGGGATGTACTATAATATGTATTATACTTTAAACAGCCATATGCCCGATCCGCCGGAGCCGAACACCGTGGTAATCCGTCACAGCAGCGGGGAATATGACCAGCTGTATGCGCCCTATTACAGCCAGAGTCAGCGGTCGTGGAGCTATGAGGCGGAGGGCGGCCGGGTAACCGGCTACAGCTGCCGGTATTTTGAAGGGCAGGACATGAATATACAGTGGGATCAGGTGGAACTTTATCTGGAACGGGAAAAATACTGGTATCAGATGATTCAGGAAGCATACGGAGAAGCGGCCAGGGAAGCCTATACGCAAGTCCCAGCCGATATTTTGCCCAGGCTGACTCAGCTGTGCAGGGAAAATCCGCTGGAAGACCTGGATGAAATTACAGCATTTATTCTTCATACGCTGGCCGCCAGGACCACGTATACGCTGACGCCGGGTTATGCGCCCTTAAATGGAGATGTGGTGGAAAATTTTCTTTTTGAGACCGGCAGAGGCTACTGTGTCCATTATGCTTCGGCAGCGGCGCTGATGTACCGCCTGTACGGCATACCGGCCAGATATGCTGCCGGATACGTGATCGCCCCCGATGATTTCCGGCAGCAGGACGATGGAAGCTGGCTGGCTTCTGTAACTGATGAAGCTGCTCATGCCTGGGTGGAGATTTTCCTGGAGGATTATGGGTGGACGCCGGTGGAGGTTACTCCGGCCTCCGGCGAGAGACAGACAGAGGTGTATCCGGGTTTTGACGCTGCCGTACTGGAAAACTGGTCCGGGACAGGAAACGGGGGAACGGAAGCTGCTCAGCCGTCCGGAGAGACAGCGGAAGAGACCGGCAGGGCAGACGATAGCCGGACTGATGAGAATACGGGAGCCCGGGCAGGATGGGACGGGGAGCAGACGGTGATCACGCTGGGCTGTCTGTCCTGGCTGGTCTGGACGCTCCTGGTGCTTATGGAGGAACGGCGGAACCGGAGGCTGGCGGAGCTGGAGACGATGGACTGTCCCGGCCTTTATGACCGGCTGGCGCAGGTGATGGGCTTCGGCCGGAAATTAGACGGCTGGGATGGTTCTCAGGGAGAAATGGCAAAGCGGCTGACATTGACGGTGCCTGCGGTTTCCCCCAAAGATGCGGACCGGGCGATGGAAATCTTTGCCCGGGCGGCTTATGGAAAGCATCTGCCGGAGGCAGGTGATATGAGATTTGTCCGGGATATTTACAGACAGGCAGCCGGGGCAGTCTGCAGAGAGTGCGGGCCGGGCCGCAGATGGATGTTCCGGTATCTGTACGTATTTGGAAAATAATTGTAATAAAATTGGCAAAAAATTAATATTTTACTTCTGTCAATTTCCCTAGAAACATGTTATAATATTGTTCAGCTATGCAGTAATGCGGGCGGGAAAGGAAGTTTCATTTTGCTGAGCAATGAGAAAATCAAATGGATGACGCGGGCAGCTTTATATGAAAAAAAGGAAGATAAAAAAAGCCTCCGCGTCAACCGTTTTCATCAGAGCGATTATATTAGCTGGAACGTAATGAAAAGTCTGATCGGGACGACAGCAGGGTTTGGGCTGGCAGTTGTGATTTATCTTCTGTATGGCTCAGAAACCATGCTGGATGAGATTACCCTGCCTTACCTGGTGGAACTGGGGAAGAACCTGATTCTGATTTATGTGGCGGTTCTGGCTGTGGCGGGTATGCTGTCCTTCCTGGCTTACTACGGAAGATATCAGCGGGCCAGAAAGAAGAATAAAGAGTATGTCCATTATCTGAAGAAGATAAACCGCATTTATCAGAAGGAAAGCAGGGACAGTGAGGATGAAAAGGAGGAGCTTTCGTGATGATGCAGTTTTATCTGCTGCGGGAGCAGCTTAGAAATTTTTATGGTAAATACGCACTGTATATTGTGCCGGTGTGCCGTTTTGTGCTGGCGCTGACAGCGCTGATTCTGATGGATGCAAATATGGGTTACCAGAGGCAGCTGGGCAGCCTGCCTGTGATGCTTGGGCTGTCTTTGATCTGTGCGCTTCTGCCGTGGAGCGGACTGACGCTGGTTTTGGGGCTGTGCCTGCTGGTGCAGTTCAGCGCGGTTTCTATGGAGGTGACGCTGATCGCGGCGGTGCTGTTCTTTTTTATCTGGATTATGCATATGATTTTGCTGCCGGAGGGAGGAATGGCGACGGTTCTGATTCCGATTCTGTTCTTTTTCAGAATCCCTTATCTGGTACCGATCCTGCTGGCGCTAAGCGGCTCTCTGACCGGTGCGGTTCCGGTAGCCTTCGGCGTTGTGATCTATTATTTGATCCAGACTGTGACCAGCAGCGCATCCGTGTTGACGAACGGGGCGTCTTTGAGTATTCTGCAGCGGTTTACGCAGATTCTGACCGGCCTGAAGGACAATCAGGTGATGTTTGTGATGCTGGCGGCATTTTTGGTAGTATACCTGGTGGTATATCTGATCAGGCAGATATCGGCGGACTATTCCCGTGTTATCGCCATTATCACAGGGTCTGTAGTGAATGCTTTGGTTCTGCTGGTGGGTGAACTGGTTTTTCAGATTGACACCAGTTCTCTTCCGATTGTTGCGATTATAGCCGGTTCACTGATCTGCGGCGTGATTGCGATTGTGATAGATTTTTTCATTTTTGCTGTGGACTACAACCGTACCGAATATGTGCAGTTTGAGGACGATGATTATTACTACTATGTGAAGGCTGTCCCCAAAATTACGGTAACCGCGCCTGACAAACAGGTGAAGAAGATTAATTCCAGAACTGAAAAACGGCCCGTGGCGGATACCGGACGAAAACGGGACGGGGAGGATGAAATCTGGGATTAACGCGCGGCATAAAGTTTAGGAGTTGTTTATGGAATCGATTGCGGAATTTTTCAGCGGACAGATTATCCGCACCATCCCATATATCAGAGTCAATGATGTGATAGAAGTAATTATCATGGCGGTTCTGATCTATCAGCTGGCGCTGTGGATCAAAAATACCAGGGCATGGACTCTGCTGAAGGGGATATGTGTTCTGCTGGCTTTTTATGTGGCGGCGTATTTTCTTGAGCTGAATACGATTGTTTATCTGGTGGACCGCTCCCTGAATGTGGTGATTATCGGCGTCGTGGTTATCTTTCAGCCGGAATTGCGTCGGGCGCTGGAACAGCTGGGCCGGAAGAACACGCTGACCGGTATATTTACTCTGGACAGCGGCGTGCAGGACAATGCTTTCACGGAAAAGACGGTCGGGGAAATTGTAAGGGCTGCTTACGACCTGGGACGGGCAAAAACCGGAGCTCTGATTGTGATTGAAAATAAGATGTCTCTGGAAGAATACGAGCGGACCGGTATTATGCTGGACAGTATCCTGACCAGTCAGCTTTTGATTAATATATTTGAACATAATACGCCTCTCCATGACGGAGCGGTCATTGTGCGGGGCAGCCGCATTACATCCGCAACCTGTTATCTTCCCCTGTCTGACAATATGGAGATCAGCAAGGATCTGGGAACCAGGCACCGGGCCGGGATCGGAATCAGTGAGGCGACAGACAGTGTGACAGTCATTGTTTCCGAAGAGACCGGGTATGTCTCTTTAGCCCGGGAGGGACGTCTGATCAGGGATATCGATGCCGACAGCCTGAAAGCCCAGCTTAAGACTCTCTGCAGCGATGCCGGTACGGAGCGTAGGTCGCTGAAGCTGTGGAAAGGGAGAATAAAGCATGAAAAAACTTCTGATAAATAACTGGGTGCTGAAGCTTTTTTCCGTCATCGCCGCAGCTCTTCTGTGGCTGATGGTGACAAATGATAATAATCCGCTGGTATCCTATACCCTGTACAACGTACCGGTAGAAATCGTGAATGATGAGGTGTTTTCCGATAATAACCTGGTATACCGGGTGACTGCGGGAAGTACCGTGAATATAGAAGTCCAGGTGCGCCAGACTGTGGCGCGGCAGCTGCGGACATCTGATTTTCATCTGCAGGCGGACTGTACCAACTGGCATCCTGGCATTCCTACAATTCCCATAGAGGCGGAAGTGGTTAATAACAGGTCTTACTATCAGGATGGCGGTTATCAGCTCAGTTCTACAGTGGTGAAAATCGAAGTGGAGGAGCTGAAAACGGTGACGATGGATGTGGAGATTGAAGCTGTCGGAGAGGTGGCCAGCGGCTATACTCTGGGCAGTCTGACCTGCTCGCCAGAGCAGGTGGAGGTTAATGCGCCTGAGTCAGTTGCTGATATTTTGTCGCGGGCAGTGGTATATATCAATGTCAGCGATGCTATGGGGGATGTGCAGGAAACCTGCAACCTGATTTTGTATGATGGAAATGACACTGCCATCGTGCCGGAAGAGTCGGATGTAACGCTCAGTGCCGATACAGTCAATGTTACCGCAGAGGTTCTGAATACAAAACGGGTGCCTGTCGTGGTGACAAATGTGACCGGCCAGCCGGCTGACGGCTATCGATATACAGAGACGACCTGTTCCGTAGAATCAGTAGAGATTGCCGGACCGAGAGCGGTTGTCAGCAATGTGACCGCTGTGATTCTGGATTCTGATCTGCTGGATGTGACAGGTGCTACAGATAATGTGCATGTGACGCTGGATATCACGGATTTCCTTCCGGCAGATGTAAGTCTGGTTGGAATGGAATCCAGTCAGGTCGATATCGAAATGGCGGTAGAGCCTCTGGCTGAAAAAACATTTACTGTCAATGCTGATGATATACAGATTTTGAATCAGACGGAAGGATTGGAATACAGCCTGCAAGATATGCCGATTCAGATAACGGTAAGAGGGCTGCGGGAAGATCTGGACACACTGGAACTGGAGAGTCTGTCGCTTTCTGCTGACATGGCAGGTATGGGTATCGGGACTCATGAGATTTCGGTTTCCATGACGCTGGGAGACGCTTACGAAGTGATGGATCCCGTTACTGTGACCGTGGAAATCGCGGCGGCTGAGGCGGAGACCGAGAGCCAGGAAAGTACTGAGGAAGAGTCGGAGGAATCATCGGAAGAATAAAAGATATTAAATTTTGGAGGGATTTGTCATGGTAAGTCAGAAAATTACGATTAAAAATCCAACCGGACTGCATTTGAGACCTGCAGGCGTGTTATGTACGGTTGCGATGGAGTTTAAATCACATATCACATTTCAGCACAAAAATATCACGGCCAACGCAAAGAGCGTGCTGAGCGTGCTGGGCGCCTGTGTCAAATACGGGGATGAGCTGGAATTCTTCTGTGAAGGGGAAGATGAACAGGAGGCGATGGCCGCTATTATCGCAGCTATTGAAGATGGGCTGGGAGACAAGTGAGTGATATTGCCATCCGTTTGCCTTTGTGCTATAGTAATGATGATATTGTATGAAAAGAAAGGATGATTTTCCATGGGGTTAGGGTTGACAAAACCAAGCTCTTTATCGTGAAAAGATACAGCGTGATTTACCGACTACACTGACAGCGTACATAACAGGGAGAGACAATAAAATATGATCAGTGTATGGAGGAAATGTCATGTTAAATTATCAGAGATATAAGAGAGTACCTTTAATCAGCCTGCCGGACAGAGAGTGGCCGGATAAGGAGATCCAGAAAGCGCCCATATGGTGCAGCGTCGATCTGCGGGATGGCAATCAGGCTTTGATCGAGCCTATGGTTGTGGAAGAAAAAATCGAGATGTTCAATCTGCTGGTGAAGCTGGGCTTTAAGGAAATCGAAGTAGGCTTTCCGTCGGCTTCCCAGATCGAGTTTGACTTTATGCGCCAGCTGGTGAACCGGAAGCTGATCCCGGATGATGTGGTGGTGCAGGTGCTGACCCAGTGCCGCGACCATCTGATCGCCAGAACCTTTGAAGCGCTGGAGGGCGTGAAGCAGGCCATCGTACATATTTATAATTCCACATCTGTTCTTCAGAGAGATGTGGTGTTCCATATGAATAAGGACGAGATCAGGCAGATCGCTGTGGACGGCGCGGAACTGGTAAAGAAATACGCGGAAAAATTTCCGGGCAAAATCTATATGGAATATTCCCCGGAGAGCTTTACCGGCACTGAGGTGGAATATGCGCTGGAGGTGTGTACGGCGGTGCAGGATGTATGGCAGCCCACACCGGATAACAAGATTATCTTTAATCTGCCTTCTACGGTGGAGATGACAACGCCAAACGCTTTTGCGGATCAGATTGAGTGGATGAATAAACACTTTAAAAACCGCGACTGCATCACATTAAGCGTTCATCCCCATAATGACCGGGGGACCGGCGTGGCGGCGGCAGAACTGGCGCTGCTGGCAGGTGCAGAGAGGATTGAAGGAACCCTGTTCGGCAATGGCGAGAGAACCGGCAATGTAGATATTATGACAATTGCCTATAATATGTTCTCCCAGGGAATCAACCCCGAACTGGAAATTGAAAATATTAAAGAGATTATTGATGTATATGAGCGGTGCACCAAGATGAATATCGATCCCCGCCATCCTTATGCGGGCAAGCTGGTGTTCACTGCTTTCTCAGGATCCCACCAGGATGCCATCAACAAGGGAGTTCATGCCCTCCAGGAGAGAGGCAGCGATATCTGGGAGGTGCCCTACCTGCCCATCGATCCTGCCGACATCGGCCGGGAGTACGAACCTGTGGTTCGGATCAACAGCCAGTCCGGGAAGGGCGGCGTAGCATACGTAATGGATACCTTCTATGGATTCAAGCTGCCGAAGGGCATGCACAAAGAGTTTGCTGATGAGATTCAGAAGATCGCCGAGGCTCAGGGGGAAGTGGCGCCGGAGCAGATTATGGAGAAATTCAAGAGCTGCTATCTGTCTGCGAAGGAGCCTTTCAACTTTATCCGCTGCGAAACCATTGAGGTAGGCGGCGAAGGAACTGAGGCAGATACCAGATGTAAGCTGACCTTTAAGTATCATGGCTCCATCGAGGTTGTGGAGGCAGAAGGAAACGGCCCCATCGATGCGGTGCGCAACGCGGTCTACAAGAGAACCGGCATCGACGTGAAGGTTCTGGATTACTCCGAACACGCGTTAAGCGCAGGTTCCCACGCTTCCGCCGCGGCATATGTTCATCTGATGGACAATGAGAGCGGGAATGCCACTTATGGCGTAGGGGTAAGCTCCAATATTACCAGGGCTTCTCACAGAGCGCTGTTCAGTGCGTTGAATCGGTTATTTAAATAAAAAGAATGCGGCCCTGCCGGGTGGTTTTGCCCGGTGGGGCTGTTTTTTGTTCAGTGTACAGGTTGATCTTCAGCGCAAAGGCGGAAGGGACGAACCGCCGGGCGGGGATGCAGAGCTTTGGGGCGCGGCGCCATATGGGCGGGACATGCTGCCGCTTGATTCCCGGCCCGAACAGGTACTAAACAGATTCCGGGGCGCTTTTTCAGGACCGGACTTATCTTCGGGAAAAGCCTAATGCTTTTCCCTCAGGAAGTCCTCGACAATCGGTCTTGTAAACCGATTGTCGCCTGAAAAACCGCCCCGGAATCTGCTAAGTACCTGTAAATCGGGCCTTCATATGCGGCAGCATGTCCCGCCCATATGGCGCTGCGCCCCAAAGCTCTGCATCCCCGCCCGGCGATTCTGGATACTGGCTGACTTTTCCTGTTGACTGGATGTGTGAAAATACAGGATAACTGGCTGGATGGAGTGGAGCGAAACAAAAAGGGCCTGGCCGCTGCTCATGCCAAAGTCTGAAATCAGACTTTTCCGGATTGCATTCTCCCAGAGTTCTCGGTGCTCTTCCATATCTGCAGGAATATATCCTTCAAAAATCTCACCCTCATGAACTGTTTCCGGATTGTCATTTTGCAGTTCATTTTCTGATGTGATGTAATGGATGCTCAGATATGGACGCAGCTGCTGAAAGACACCAAATATCACAATTGCAATGGCAATCCAGAACAGGGGCCTTTTCAGATAATTCAAAATTTCCCGCCATGCTTTTCACAGTACAGCCGGGCAAGATACATGCCCATGCCTGTGTGCGTCAGGCTGTCTTTGATGTTCTTTTGATGGAAAGCCCTGGTTATTTTTTCCGTATCCTCCTGAAATCCATTTCCGTCATCCCGGACGGAAAGTGTCAGCAGTTCGGAAGTCAGAGATACTTTTATATCAATCTGCTCCCTGGCATATCGGACTCCGTTGGACAGTAAATTCTCCAAAACTTCGAGAATCACTTCCTGATCCCCGCAGAATATTTCATCTGTCTGACATACTGACAAATGGATTCTCTTTTCTTTTCCCAGAATAGCCGCTTCTTTCCGGATGTCTTTTTCAAGCTGCTCCAGCGAAATCTGATCCCTTTTCAGGATCCGATGCTCCAGGCTGTTCATTTTTTGCATGGAATCGATAAAGACATCCATGCGGCGGATTTGCTTCATGCCTTCCTGCAGCATCTCTGCGGCCTGTTCCCGGTCAATCGTTCCATCCGGAAAATAATCAATCAACATTTCCTGATAACCTTTCAGGACAGAAAGGGGTGAGCGGATATCATGGGCGATTGCAGACCGCAGTGCCCGTTCCTCTTCAATCATGCGCCAGAGCTTCCGGTTATTTTCTTCCAACTGTCCGCGCATGCGGTCAAATTCGTGGCACAGGTGCCCCATCTCATCTTTGTTTTCATAAGTGATCCGGAAATCCAGATCATTCTCCCCGATTCTCCGGGAGGCTAATTCCAGTTCTTCAAGGGGCTTTTTCAGTTTATTTCTGTAAAAAAGGAATACGGAGATACAGCTGCCGGCGACAGAGAATAGCAATACAGAATAAGTCTGCAGGAAATCACAGGCCTCTGATATGCTATGATCCACGGGACTCATATCGCTGCTTTGCGGGCGGGGAATCTGCGCCATATATCCCTGATTCTCCAGTTCAATCGCCGCAAAATAGGTGTCTTCGTCTGTATATTTCCACCAGATCTGTTCCTGGATTGCAGAGGCTGCCCATGTAACATAGGCTGATAAAAGAAAACTAATGACCAGGCTTATGGTTAAATACATCAGACCTTCTCGTAAATCCGTTCCTTATCATAGACAGTCCCCGGATTCATAGAAAGAAATTCTATAATTCCGTATTCCAGTTTTGCCAGTTCGATATCCTTTCCGCTGATCTGGACAGTTTTGGCAGAATAGTCGATCGATAAATCACCCTGAAAACGATAAGAGGATTTTTTCTGATGGCGTTCTTCCCGCTTCAGGTGCGCGATAATCCGGGCTTCCAGTTCTTTCAGGCTGAATGGTTTCAGGATGTAGTCATCTCCGCCTGACATAAGGCCGTTTACACGGTCCTGCTCATCGGCTCTGGCAGTCAGAAACAAAATCGGACAGGAGACTTTGTCACGGATCCGCCGGCACACTTCAATCCCGTCGGCCCTGGGCATATTGATGTCCAGCAAGATAATATCCGGCTTCATTTCAGCCATTTTCAGCGTTTCTGCCCCATCGGCCGCCGTTATGACCGTATAGTTCCTCAGTTCAAAAAAAGTCCGCAGCATCTTAACCAGCTCTGTATCATCATCTGCGATTAAAATCTTATAACGCATCTTCGTCTCCTTTTCAGCAATCATGACACCATCGTATCACTACAGGAAAAAGGATATAACAAAGTGAAAGGGAAATCAACAGGAATTACGCTTTGGTCATTCCCCCCAGGCGGAAAAATAAATCCCACAACGGCTGCCGCCCGAGCGAATACAGACCAAAACTGAAAATGGTAAATTTGAGCTGTAAAAATAAAGGTGGTACTACAGTTAAAAATGATAAAATTTCAGTTTAGTCCGTACAATTATTCATGTATATACAGACCAGTACTGAAAAAATAAGATTTCGTCTGTATTTATAAAGGTATTTGTACGGTTATAAACGATAAAATCCGCATTTAGTCTGTATTCATAGCCATATTTATACAGATTAAAGCGGAAAAATACTGATTTAAACCGTACAGGTGCCCACATTTGTACAGTTCAATGCGGAAAAAGTAAAATTAGTCGGTTTATTTCAGTTTGCGTCATATTTTTGTCTCGTTCTACTTTTATTATCCAGTCAACAGGAAAAGTCAATCGCGCAGCGGCTCCGGGGACTGGCGGCCAGCATCGGTCTGCGCAGGGACGGGGATGGGGCAGACATGTGGAGACCTGATTACAAATCCTTAGAAAATATCAGCCTGCTTTTACAGACAGAAATGAGCGCTCAACGCTCATTTCTGAGG
>CAJFOT010000006.1 GCA_904397815.1 Candidatus Paralachnospira sangeri | reverse complement strand
TGGAGATAGTAGGTAAGTGCCCAGTGGGTATACGAGGTCGATGAAGCAGGAAGCCCATTGGCTTTAGACAATGGGTAGTTCACAAGGGGTTTACCGGGCAGAACGGGCGGGCTGTGCACAGCGCAACCGGAATCGGCCTGTACCTGTGCAGGCGTCTCTGTGATAAGCTGGGGATCGGAATATCCGTCAGTTCCGAGGGCGCAGGAACGACGGTCTCTCTTTCTTTTTATATCAATGACTTTGTGAACGGGGCGCGGGGCTGACAGGCTCTGCGCTCCTTACATTTTTGTAAGAACTGCGTAAGAAAAACAGATACAAAAAGCTGCGCATACTGATTACAATAAAAATGTGTAAAGACAGAGAGACAGGAGGACATAAGGATATATGGAACCGATACTGAAACTGGAACATATCCAGAAATACTACGGCAATGAGGGTAATATTACAAAGGCCATCAACGACATCAGCTTTTCTGTGGAGGCAGGGGAGTTTCTGGGAATTATGGGAGCCTCCGGCTCCGGAAAGACGACGCTGCTTAACTGTATTTCTGCCATTGATACGGTAAGCGCAGGCCACATTTATCTGGAGGGAAGGGATATTACGGAGATCAGGCCGAAATTCCTGGCCCGGTTCCGGCGGGAGAATCTGGGCTTTGTATTTCAGGATTTCAATCTGCTGGATACTCTGACAATCTCTGAAAATATCGCGCTGGCACTGGCAATTAATAAAACACCGGCCAGAGAAGTGGAGCCCCGCATCGCAGATATCGCCGGAAAGCTGAATATCAGCGATATTCTGGACAAGTATCCCTATCAGGTATCCGGCGGACAGAAACAGCGGTGCGCCTGCGCCAGAGCCATGATTAACAACCCCAGGCTGCTTCTGGCCGATGAACCCACCGGGGCGCTGGACAGCCATTCTTCTCAGATGCTTCTGTCTACCATCCGGAGCATCAATGAGCAGCTGGGAGCGACCATTCTCATGGTAACCCATGACGCCTTTACGGCCAGCTACGCCAGCCGTATTCTTTTTTTGCAGGACGGAGAAATTTTAACAGAACTGCGCAGGGGCAGCGACAGCAGAGGAGCTTTTTTTGATAAGATTCTGAATGTTCTGACTGTGATGGGAGGAGGACAGAGCCATGTATGCTAAACTGGTTTTCAGAAACGCGAAGCGGTCTGCCAAAGACTACCTGGTTTATATCGTAACCATGACCATCTGCGTCACGCTGTTTTATTCATTTCTGTCCATTTCCAGCCGCTACTACCAGCCGGATATCGGCAGTGAATATGATTTTACGCTGCTGAGCGACGGCATGAAAATGGCCATCTGCGGCATTACATTATTTCTGCTGTTTCTGATACGGTTTGTCAATCAATATATGCTGCGGCGCAGGCAGCGGGAGTTTGCGGTTCAGTCCATCATGGGGATGGAACAGAAAACGATAGCCGGACTTTTCTTTGCGGAAACCTTTGTGATGGGCGGGATTTCCATTGCCGCCGGAATTTTTCTCGGTGTGTTCTGCTCCCAGTTTATTACGGCCATGCTGCTGACCTCCTATGGGAAGGCGTATGGGCTGACGTGGACGCTGTTCCCGGATACGGTGACGCAGACCGTTCTGTTCTTTGTTCTCAGCTTTCTTGCGGTGGGAGGATTCAATGTCCGTACCATCCGGAAAACCAAAATCATAGAGATGCTTGCGGCAGACCATGAAAATGATCCGGAGCTGAAAAAGAGCCGCTGGATCAGGGCGGTGACGGTTCTCTTCCTGCTGCTGTCGGTGTGGATGACTGCCGCCGGTGTAAACATCGCCTGGTTTTATTATGACAGACGCTTTGCCGTCCCTGTTCAGCTGATGTTCTGGGGCAATATCCTTCTGCCGTCAGCCACGCTGCTCTGGGCGGCATTATGGCTGCTGAGAAAGAAAAAGGCGGGATTTTACCGGCTGCTGTCAGGGCTGCTGGTGTGTGCGGCGCTGAATGCCTTTGCGGCGGCCGGTGTGCCTGCACTGACCAGACTGTATGCCCTGCCCCTCCATGGCGGAATCTTTAACCAGTATCTGCTGTTTATCCTGGCTGACCTGCTCTTCCTGATCTGCGGGCTGATTTATCTGGCCGGCAGCCTCATCGTCGCGTGGAAAGAAAAATCTCCGGAACACAGATACAGGGATGAAAATCTGTTCTTTTTCGGGCAGCTGATCTCAAAGCTGAATACCACCAGCAAGACGATGACAATGATCTGCATAACCCTCGTGCTTGCCCTCTTCCTGTTTATTGCCGCCCCTATTCTGACAGGCTGGGCTTCCGGCTATCTGGATATACGATCTCTGTACGATGTGCAGATTTACTCCAGGTACAATGATGTGTATGAGGAAGAGGCCCTTCCCCATGATGACTATGAGGCGGCATCAGATTTTCTGGCGGCGCATGGCATCGAAACGGCATATGACTGTACCTTCAGCCTTTACCTGCCGCGGAAGGAGGACTTTCATAACCGGGAGAAATACGATTTCCCCGTGGCGGCGATATCCCTCAGCGATTATAACCAGATACGGGAAATGCTGGGCTATGAGCCGGTTTCTCTGTCGGAAAAGGAATTCACAACACAATGGAGAACCGTTGCGGGCGAAGAAGAGCGGGACAGCTTTCTGGCGGGACACACCCGGGTCATGACAGACGCAGGTGAACTGACCCTTTCCCAGCACGCCTTTTATGAGGAGCCAGTCGGTGAAACGGTTTATAATTCCTACACGAACGTCCTTTATGTATTTCCCGACCAGGTCTGTGAAAAACTGCTTCCGGTGATGCGGAACCGCTATATTACAACGGCGGAGCCCCTTTCCTATGAGAATGCCCGTGAACTGGAGCAGGTCTTTTCGGAAAAGTATCCGGAGATGACAGATACAGGCGTCAGCTACAGCATCCGTCTCAGCACCCTGCAGATTAACAGCACAAAGGCGAACAACTTTGTCCTCCAGGCGTCCATGTTATACGGCGCAGTCGTGCTGATGGTGATCTGCCTTACCATCCTGTCACTGCAGCAGCTGCTGGACGCGGATCAGTATCAATACCGTTTCTCTGTACTGCGGAATCTGGGAGTTGAAGAACGGCAGATCGGAAAACTGGCGTGGAAGCAATTGAGCGTATGGTTTGGGCTGCCCATCATAACGGCTGTTATGGTTGCCGCCATTGTAACCGCCTGCTTTATTCAGACTGTATCGGCAGAGATTTCCGCCTATATCGGGTTTGGAACGCTGATGGCCCAAATCGGCATGACCGCAGGTATTCTGGTGCTGCTGCTGACGTGCTATTTCATCAGCACATGGATACTTTTCAGGCGGACAATCAGCCTGTAGTATTAATACTTTGGTTCAGGGAGCTTATACAGCCCGAATAAAAAAAACATATACCGAACACGATCTGTAAATAGCAGAAGAATATTTACAGAGAAGTCAGTTCGAAAAAGCGATCCTGATAATACAGGCTGCCGTCCTGCTCGTATAGCTCCAGAACCAGATCTGTGTTTTCGGCGGCAAAGGCTGTATTCAACACGCTTTTTATATCTTCCAGGTACCGGGGATTGACCTGGGACGCAGACTGGATCTGAATGTATAACTGATTTCCGGGAAGATTTTTCCTGTATCGAATTTGCCGGTTTTTCGGAAGCCAGCTGTCCAGCCGGCTTTCCAGTTCAGCCTGTGCCTCCGGCTGGCTGAGCTGGTCATCCACCCAGACGCGGCTGTTCTCATAATAAGAAAAGGTGAAGCCTTCCCTTGTTCCGCTGTAAAAATCCTGAGATAAAAGCTGGTCTTCCACATAGATCTGTATGAGGATTGTTTCGATATCCATGCCATAAACCATGGCCTGATATGGGTCAGGTATATAGTTGCTGACGCGCTTGTTCAGAAAGGAAGTCATAGTGCTTCGGCATCTGTTCTGTGAAAAAGAAAAAACAAAGGAGCAACAGAACAGGAAGCAGCAGGAAAGGAATCCACTTCTTTTTCTTCATATGCATCCTCCTCGTATAATAAGTTTGTAAGCAAGAAAAACGGATATGATATGATTTGGTGTACGATATACAGTTAGTATACAGCATATGCTTCGGGTCTGTCAATGCGATATACAGAAAATTCCAGAAGGGCTCCGCCATTGATCGGGATGATGGATGGGATAGTTCTTCGTCCGGGCGGCGCAGGCTTTTTTCTCTTTTACGCGCGGCCCGGACGGTGCTGTCTGTCCGGAGGGAGGCAGTCTGTAAGAAAATGATATTTTTTTATGCCAGAGGCGTCTTTCTGATAAAAAGTATGCCCAGCGTATTCCTCCCGCAGTGAGATGAGATGGTGCATCCTGCCCGGGTGAGAAGAACTTCCCGGAAGGGAGCCAGTTCTTTTACCTGTCGGATACACTGCTGGTATATTTCCGGATCGCATCCGGCGTGGGTGACGAATATCCGGGACAGATCGATATCTGAGAGATCACTCAGCTGGTCCGCAATATATTTGCTCAGTACGGATGAAAATTTGCCCCGGTATTTTTTACCTACTGTCATCTTTCCCTGGCGGACGATGATGCTGGGTTTCAGCTGGAGCAGGTTTGCTCCGAAAGCAGTCAGAGCGGAGCAGCGGCCGCCCTTGTAGAGAAATTCCAGGTTATCCACGACAAAGGAGGCATCGACCCTGGACGCCAGGTCCCCGCATTTTTCCGCAATGGTCCGGGCGTCCATGCCCTGTCCGCGCATTTCACAGGCGGAAAGAAGCAGAAGTCCGCCGCCGGTGGACAGGTTTCTGGTATCTACCACGTAGACATTTTCAAAAGAGGAGGCTGCCACCATGGCATTGCTGCAGGTAGAGGACATATCAGAGCTGATCGTAAAAAGTACGATGGAATAGCCCTCTGCGGTATATTTTTGAAAGAAATCTGTGAAATCCGCAATGTTGACCGCGGATGTTTTTGGGAGTTCGCCGGTCTTTTCATAGTGGGCGTAAATGGCGTCGGGATCAATGTCGACTCCGTCGGTATAGGTATGGCTGCCCAGGGTAACGCGCAGCGGCAGGATCCGGATATGATTCTGCTCAATCAGTTCTTTGTTTAAATCAGTTGTGCTGTCGCTGGCGATCAGTACTTTTTCACTCATAACATCACCTCTCTGGATATTTGAATATCAGACATGATGCTATTATAACATGAATCGTCGGCAAAATCTCCGGATTTTGATATATTTTTTGGATGAAGCCATTTAATCGAAAAATCGGAATTGACATACAGAACAATTTGTGGTAAGTTAATCTAAACCGTTGAGGAAGAGTAGTACTTTAAGGGAAATGTTTCAGAGAGCCGCGGATGGTGGGATCGGGGCACAGGGAACTTAGGGGAATGGACTTCTGAGGGCGAGCTGAACCGTCAGTAGGCGAGCCGGAGCAGACACTCCGTTATCAAAATCGGCATATGACAGTATGCGCTGAGAGGGTATCGACGATACCAAGCCGGGTGGCACCGCAGGAGTATTCAACTCTTGTCCCTGCAATATGCAGAGACAGGAGTTTTTTTATTCACAGCCCTTTCTCTCTGCATAACTGACAGACAAATTTATCAAAATGGAGAGGAGACAAACAATGAGCGAGAAAACAATCCCTTACAAAATTTATCTGGAAGAGAGCGAGATGCCGAAACAGTGGTATAATGTGCGGGCTGATATGAAGAACAAGCCGGCGCCGCTGCTGAATCCCGCAACCCTGCAGCCGATGACCTATGAAGAGCTGCGGCCGGTATTCTGCGATGAACTGATTAAGCAGGAGCTGGATGACACGACACCCTATATCGACATCCCCCAGGAAATCAGGGACTTTTATAAAATGTACCGTCCCTCACCGCTGGTGCGGGCTTACTGTCTGGAGAAAAAGCTGGATACACCGGCGAAAATCTACTATAAATTCGAGGGAAATAATACCAGCGGCAGCCATAAGCTGAATTCTGCCATCGCCCAGGCATATTACGCGAAAAAGCAGGGACTGAAGGGCGTGACCACAGAGACTGGGGCAGGCCAGTGGGGAACAGCGCTGTCCATGGCATGTGCCTATCTGGAACTGGACTGCAAGGTGTATATGGTAAAGGTATCCTATGAGCAGAAGCCTTTTCGCCGGGAAGTGATGAGGACCTACGGCGCTTCCGTAACCCCTTCTCCCTCTGAGACAACCGCGGTGGGAAGAAAAATCCTGGCTGCCCATCCGGGCACCACAGGAAGCCTGGGCTGCGCCATCTCCGAGGCGGTGGAAGCGGCTACCAGCCAGGAAGGCTACCGCTATGTACTGGGCAGCGTGCTGAATCAGGTGCTTCTGCATCAGACAGTAATCGGTCTGGAAACGAAAGCTGCCCTGGACAAATATGACATCACGCCGGATATTATCATCGGCTGCGCAGGCGGCGGCTCCAATCTGGGCGGCCTGATTTCCCCTTTTATGGGCGAAGTGCTGCGGGGAGAAAAGAACTACCGCTTTATCGCTGTGGAGCCTGCTTCCTGCCCCAGCTTTACCAGAGGAAAGTTCGCCTATGATTTCTGTGATACCGGAATGGTATGCCCGCTGGCGAAGATGTATACTCTGGGCAGCGGCTTCATTCCCTCCGCAAATCACGCCGGCGGTCTGCGTTATCATGGCATGAGCAGCATCCTGTCCCAGCTGTACCATGACGGCCTGATGGAGGCGGTAGCGGTAGAGCAGACATCTGTATTCCAGGCGGCAGAGCAGTTCGCCAGAGTGGAAGGCATCCTGCCCGCGCCGGAGAGCAGCCACGCAATCAAGGTTGCCATCGATGAAGCACTGAAATGCAAGGAGACCGGAGAAGAAAAAACCATTGTGTTCGGCCTGACCGGAACCGGTTATTTTGATATGACTGCATATCAGAAATTCAATGACGGTGAGATGAGAGATTCCATCCCCACTGATGAAGATCTGCAGGCGGGATTTGATGGGATTCCCAGATTCCAGGGGAATGAATTCTGATAGATGCTTTCGTTCGAGGGCCTGTGTAGCCAGTATCCAGAACCGCAGGACGGGGAGGCAATGCTCCGGGACACAGCGACAGAATGTCCCGCCCATATGGCGCTGTGTCCCGGAGCATTGCCTCCCCGTCCTGCGGTTCATACCTTCCGCCTACGCGAATATATCTGTTTTACAGCTCCCCGGCATCCATGCTATAATAGCGGCAAGTGCCGCCCTGCGGCTGAATATTTTAAAGGAGAATGTACAGATGGAGTATTTTGTTGCTTTTCTGGAAGGGATGATTACCTTTATTTCCCCCTGCCTGCTTCCCATGCTTCCGATTTATATCCTGTATTTTGCCGGAAACGGACAGCAGGGGCGCCGCCGGACGGTGGGGAATGCCCTGGGGTTTGTTCTTGGATTTACGCTGGTATTTCTGGCCCTGGGAGCGTTTGCCGCCGGCCTGGGCAGCCTGCTGGCCCGGCACCAGCGGGCGGTGAATCTGATTACTGGCCTGATTGTGATTGTGTTCGGCCTGAATTTCGCCGGGTTTCTGCGGATTCCCTTTTTAAACCGGACAGTCAGAATGCGGGCGGATCTGTCTCCTGCCGGCTTTTTACAGGCGGTTCTGTTCGGCATGGTGTTTTCTGTCGGGTGGACGCCATGTGTGGGTACCTTTCTCGGCTCTGCCCTGATGCTGGCCTCCAATCAGGGGACAGTGGGCAGGGGCGTGGCGATGCTGCTGTGTTATTCGCTGGGGCTTGGGATTCCTTTTATCATCAGCGCTGTCTTTATCGATCAGCTGAAGGGAGCCTTTCAGTGGATTAAGAGCCATTACAGCGTGATTAACCGGGTCTGCGGGATTCTGCTGGTGATTGTGGGCATTTTTATGATGACAGGGCATATGAGCCGGCTGCTGGCTGCCCTCAGCTATGCCTGATTTCCGAAACGCAGATGGATTAAGAGAGGATGGATGTTATGGGAGAGAAAAAGAAAGCGATGCTGACGGCTGTGATTCTGGTCCTGCTGATTCTGGCAGCTGTCATTGCGTACCAGATGCTGCGCTCACAGACAGATGTGCCGGAATGGGTGTCCGTCGGCGGAAGCACAGAGGAGAGTGCCGGAAGTGAAGGCGGGGAGGCTGGCGGAAGCGGAACTGAGGAGACTGACGGAAGCGGGACAGAGGAGACCGGCGGAAATGGCGCAGGGGAAACGGCGGCGGAGACAGAAACAGAGCCCGGAGCTGAGAGTGACGGAGAGGAGACAGAAGCAGACAGGATGGAGGCCTTTGATTTTACCGTATATGACGGGGAAGGAAATGAGGTGAGGCTGTCCGATTATGAGGGAACGGTTGTCCTGATGAATTTCTGGGCTACCTGGTGCGGCTACTGTGTGTCGGAAATGCCGGCCTTTCAGCAGATTTACGAGGAATACGGCGACCAGATTCAGGTTATGATGATTAATGCCACTGACGGGAACAGTGAGACCCAGGACACAGCCATGGCATATATTGAGGAAGAGGGATACACCTTCCCTGTTTTCTATGATCTGCAGTATGATGCCTGCTACCAGTACGGCGTTACAGGGCTTCCGATGACGGTGATTGTGGGAGCGGACGGATATATAGCGGGATACGCCAGAGGCGCGGTCAGCTATGACATCCTGAAAAACGCCCTGGATCAGATCATAGGACAGCAGAGACCTTAGGCCGATTGCTCTTTTTTCAGTACCATCAGGGGAAATGCTTCTCAAACACAGAAATTGTGGTATAATAAGAAAAACGTGATTTTCGACAATAATTTCATTAAAAATTTGTATAATATGATGTTGAAATGATGTCGGAAACCACAATTTTGATTCCCGAGGCAAAGCTTCCAGATAGGAGATGGAGTATGAGAGGCATTTACACAAACATTACTGAAATCAGAAGAAAAATATTTACAGAAGTGGCGCGCCTGGCTTATGAGGGCGGCGATTACAGGAGGATGGAGGAATTGCCCTATAAGATCATCCCCGGTGAAGTCGCCTCATACCGGGACAGTGTATTTCTGGAACGTGCTATTGTGGGGGAGCGGCTCCGGCTGGCCATCGGCCTGCCCCTGCGGAAGATGACGGAGCACGCGCCGATTTCCCAGGGAATTGACGAGAGCGCTGTGGCGGAAAAATATTATGAACCGCCGCTGATTAACATTATTAAATTTGCCTGCCATGCCTGCCCGGACAGGGAGGTGCGGGTGACGGACTGCTGCCAGGGCTGTCTGGGACACCCTTGTGTGGAGGTGTGCCCGAAGGATGCAGTTTCGATTCAGAACGGCAGGTCGGTCATCGACCAGGAAAAATGTATCAAATGCGGGAAATGCGTCAATGCCTGCCCGTACCATGCCATTATCAAGCTGGAGCGTCCCTGCGCCCAGGCCTGCGGGATGAAGGCGATTACAACGGACGAGCTGGGGCGGGCCCACATCGACCAGGACAAGTGTGTGTCCTGCGGCATGTGTCTGGTGAACTGTCCTTTCGGCGCCATCGCCGATAAAGGCCAGATTTTCCAGACAATCCTGGCGATCAAGAGCGATACGCCGGTATACGCCGCGGTGGCGCCGGCTTTTGTCGGGCAGTTCGGAAAGGAGCTGACGCCGGAGAAATTCAGAAAAGCGATGCAGCTGCTGGGATTCGAGGATGTGGTAGAGGTAGCCGTGGGGGCAGACCTGTGCACCATCGAGGAGGCCAGGGACTTTATCAATGAGGTGCCGGAGAAGCTGCCTTTCATGGGAACCTCCTGCTGCCCCTCCTGGTCTGTGATGGCGAAGAAGCTGTTTCCCGAGTATGCCCACTGCATTTCCATGGCACTGACACCCATGGTGCTGACCGGACGGCTGATCAAGAAAAAACATCCCGGATGCAAAGTGGCTTTTATCGGTCCCTGTGCGGCGAAAAAACTGGAGGCCAGTCGGAAGAGCATTCGCAGCGATGTGGATTTTGTCCTGACTTTTGAAGAACTGATGGGGATGATGGAGGCGAAGACGATTGCCTTTGATCAGATTACCGAGGAGAGCCCTCTGTCAGAGGCCAGCGGGGACGGGCGGAATTTCGCCGTCAGCGGCGGCGTGGCCCAGGCTGTGGTGAACTGTATCCATGAGATGGACCCTGAACGGGAGGTGAAGGTAGTCCGGGCAGAAGGGCTGGCAGAATGCCGGAAGATGCTGATGGTGGCCAAAGCCGGCAAATACAACGGTTATCTGCTGGAAGGAATGGCCTGCCCGGGCGGCTGCATCGGCGGCGCAGGCACGCTGGCGCCTCTGGACAAGGCGGCTGCAGAGGTGGCCAAAAACAAAAAGAACGCGCACTATCAGGGCGTTCTGTCCAGCAATTATAAGGGGCTGCTGGAGGCGCTGGAGGAATAAGGGCACAGGCAGTCTGCCGGGGGAGGACGGCTCAGCAGCTGTAAAAGCGGATTTCAAAGCAGGCGCCGCCTCCGGGCATATTTCCGGCCCGGAGGGTTCCGTTCTGCCGTTCCATCATCTCTTTTGCCAGCGCCAGCCCGATGCCGATGCCTCCTTCCCGGGCGTTCTTGCCCCGGTAGAATCGCTCGAACAGATGGGGAATATCTTCCTGATCGAATCCTTTTCCCTCATCCCAGATCAGAATTTCGGTGTACATAGGATTCTGACTGTAGAAACAGTGAACAATTCCTCCTGTGTTGTGTTCCCCGCAGTTTTTCATCAGATTGATAAAGATCTCTATCGTCCAGTCCCAGTCCGCCGTCACTGCCATCTGTCCCAGCTCGGGAATGCGGATAGAGGTTCCTGACTGGGCGAATAGTTCCTGGAGCTCGTCTGCTGCCAGGGTGAGAACTGTGAATACATCGATCTCTTCCTTATGAAGCGGCAGCACACCAGCGTCCAGGCGTGACAGGAGCAGAAGCGATTCCTCCAGACGGGTAAGCCTCCGGAGTTGTTTTTGAATCTGTTTTGTATATGGATTGTCTCTTTCTTGCTTCATTGTCTGGACAGACAGTGAGATCGCGGTGATGGGTGTTTTGATCTGGTGGGCGATATTGGACAGATTGTCCGCAAAATCCTTTTTCGCCGTTACTGCGGCATCTTTTGTCTGATAGAGGAAGGTGACAGTCTTGTATATTTCATCTTCCAGCCTGGAGAAAACATCTTCACCGTGAACTGACAAAAATGCAGCTTTTCCCATATTGATTTTTTCCAAATCATTTGTCAGTGCCTGAATACGTGCTGACTCTGTCCGGTTTCGATATAAAAATGTACAGGCAAACAGAAAAATTCCTGACAGAACTCCTGCTGCCGCTGCTGCCAGATGCCAGTGGGAAACCGTACCGGAAAAATCGGATTCACGGTAGCCCCATGCTGTCAGAAGGCTGCTGTTCATACTGCTGTCCTGGCCTGAGACAGTATATTCTTTTAAGGCGGCAGAGAGAACCGGCTGTACATTCGGATCCTGTTCCAGCACTTCCCTGCAGATGTCGTCTGCCATATCAAACTGAAGTCTGCTGTAATAGCGGAAAAGAAACAGCGCAGTGAGAGCGGAAGCGGTTAAGCTGACTGAGACTGTCACAGCCAGAATGATAAAAATGTGTTTTCGTCCGCTCATATAATATCCTCCATTCGGTATCCCACACTTCTGATTGTTTTCAGACAGGCTGGCTGTCCTAATTTGTCCCGCAGCCGTTTCATCGTGACAGTCAGGGTATTATTGTTTACATAACTTCCTTTTGTATCCCATATCTGTTCCAGGATATTTTCTCTGGTCACTGTTCTGCCTCTGTTCAGCATCAGATGCAGAAGAAGCTGATATTCTGCGCCGGTCAGGCTGATTTCTTCGCAGCGGCAGAAAACTGTTCTGCGTTCCCGGTCAATGGTGATTCCGCCGCAGGAAAGATACCGGGCTGTCACATTTCCGCTCCTTCGGAGCAGAGCCTGAATTCTGGAATACAATACCTCCAGTTCAAAAGGTTTTACCACATAATCGTCAGCGCCGTTTTGGAAGCCGGCTACAATGTCGCGGGAATCGCTGCGGACAGTGAGAAAGATGACCGGCAGTTCGGTCCATCTGTTTCGTATCCACTGGCACAGACTGTCTCCGCGGCCATCCGGCATATTCCAGTCCAGGAGGATGAGAGATGGCAGGCCTGTATCCAGTGCCTGCCTAAGCTGTCCCAGGGTAGGGAATACCGACACGTGGAATCCTTTCTGCTCCAAATATGCCTTTACATTTTCTGCAATATCCTGGTCATCTTCCGCGTAGTATAATTCAATCATCAGCATTTCACCTCTTTGGACTCTATTATATCATGTCTGCTGGCCATGCGGACATCATATCGCTGAGAAAACATGATACCAGAAAAAGATTACAATTTGGTGACTGCCCGGGCGGGCGAAGGGGAAATATATCATGAAAGAGACATGATATACGGAATCAGCTCTTTTGTCAAGTCTTGATATTTTTTGTGTCTGATGATAACATTAACTCTATATGTTGTATTTTAGTGAGGAAAGAGGAGCGAAGCATGACGGTAGAAGAGTGGCTCGGCGAAGATAATAAGCTGGGGACTGATATTTGGACAAAAAAATATTGTAATCAGGGAGAAAGCTTTGAGGAGTGGCTGGTCCGGATCAGCGGCGGCAATCAGGAGATTGCCGAATATATCCGGCAGAAAAAATTTCTGTTCGGCGGAAGAATCCTGTCCAACAGAGGGCTGGAGTATGAAGGCCGAAAGATTACTTTTTCCAATTGTTATGTGGTAGAACCGCCGGAGGATAATATTGAAAGTATTTTTGACTGTGCGAAGAAGCTGGCCCGTACCTACAGCTATGGCGGCGGCTGCGGCGTGGATATCTCCCGCCTGAGTCCCAGAGGCGCGCGGATCAACAATGCGGCGAAGGAGACAAGCGGTTCCGTTTCATTTATGGAGCTGTACTCTTTGGTGACGGCACTGATCGGCCAGAATGGCCGCCGGGGCGCTCTGATGATTTCTATTGACTGTTCCCATCCGGATGTGGAAGAGTTTATCAATTTAAAAACAGACTTGGAGAAGGTGACCAAGGCCAATATTTCTGTCCGTGTTCATGAAGATTTTATGCAGGCGGTCAAAAAAAATGAGGATTACCTGCTTCACTATACCAGGGAAGCCACCGGGGAGGTAATTGAGCGGAGGGTAAATGCCCGAAGCCTGTTCCGGCGGATTGCAGAGACCAACTGGGATTATGCGGAGCCGGGCGCATTGTTCTGGGACAGAATCTCCGGCTGGAATCTGCTGAGCAATACGGTGTCATTTTCCTATGCCGGCGTAAATCCCTGTGCAGAGGAGCCTCTGCCGGCAGGCGGAAGCTGTCTGCTGGGCAGCATCAATCTGGCAGAATTTGTCCTGGATCCTTTTACAGAGCATTCCCAGTTTGATTTCGAAGGCTTCAAACATTGTGTGGAGGTTTCCGTAGGGGCGATGAATGAGGTGCTGGAGGAAGGGCTGCCCCTTCACCCCCTGGAGGAACAGCGGCAGAGTGTGGCCCAGTGGCGCCAGATCGGTCTGGGAATCATGGGACTGGCAGACTGCCTGATTAAACTGGGACTGACTTATGGAGATGAGGACGCGGTAAAGATGTGCGACAATATCGGGTTTGCCATGGCAGATTCCGCCATTGCCGCTTCTGCCAAGCTGGCAAAGGAGTATGGTGCTTTCCCGGCCTGCAACATCGATGAGATTATGTCTACCCCCTATTTTCTGGCCAATACTACGGAAAAAACCAGGGAACTGGTGCGCAAGCATGGGCTGCGGAATTCCCAGCTGCTGACCATCGCGCCCACAGGAACGATCTCTACAATGCTGGGAATTTCCGGCGGCATCGAGCCGATTTACGCCAATTATTATGAGCGCAAGACCGAGTCTCTCCATGGGACGGAGGTATACTATAAGGTATACACCAAAATCGTGGAGGATTATATGAAGCGGCATAATCTGAAGAGCGATGCCTCCCTGCCGGACTACTTTGTGACGGCCATGACCCTGGGCTACCGCCAGCGGATTGATATGCAGGCTGTCTGGCAGACTCACATTGACGCTTCCATCAGCTCTACCGTGAATGTGTCTAACCGGTTTACTGTGGAAGAGACAGAGAGCCTTTATATGTATGCCTATGAAAAAGGGCTGAAGGGTATTACCATATTCCGGGATGGCTGCAAACGGACCGGGGTTCTGACCACCAGCGAGAAAAAAGACGCAAAGAAGCTGTCTGCCGGCGAGGGGCTGAAGCGAGGAGAGATCCTGCTGGTAACTGATGATGTGATCGGGAAAAAGAGAAAGCTGACCACCGGCTGCGGCAGTCTGCACTGTATTGCCCTTTTTGACCCTCATACAGGAGCTTTGCTGGAAACTTATCTGAGCAAGGGTTCTACCGGCGGCTGCAATAATTTTATGGTAGGTCTGTCCAGAATGATTTCCATCAGCGCCAGAGGCGGCATTGATATAGAGACGATTGTAGATCAGCTGAATTCCAGCGGTTCCTGCCCGTCCTACACAGCCAGACGGGTAACCAGAAAGGATACCAGCAAGGGAGCATGCTGCCCGATGGCAGTGGGCAACGCTTTGATGGACATGTATAACGAGATGCAGGAAGAACTGACGGTTCAGCGGGACAGAGAGAAGGAAAACTCCGGCGCCAGAACAGATAAAAAAGCGCCGAAGCCGAAGGCTGTCAGCAATGAAGGAACAGTGAACCGGCTGTATTGTCCGGAATGCGGCGAGCCTCTTATTTTTGAAGAGGGCTGCAATATCTGCAAGAGCTGCGGCTGGAGCAAATGTCACTGACACGAAGCATGACGGAGATGAAAAAATGGACAGTGAAATCAGGATCCGGATGGCGTCGCCTGAGGAGGCGGGCGCGCTGCTGGAGATATACAGACCTTATGTGGCAAAGACAGCGATTTCTTTTGAGTATCAGGTACCGTCGCCGGAAGAATTCCGAAACAGGATCGGCCATATTCTGGATCGGTATCCCTGGCTGGTGCTGGAGAGGGATCAAGAGATCGCCGGCTATGCCTACGCCGCTCCTTTTAAAGAACGGGCGGCCTATGACTGGGCAGTGGAGACCACCATCTATATTGGCTGGGAACACAGGGGCAGAGGATATGGGCGTATGATTTATCAGAAACTGGAAGAGATTCTGGCCCGACAGAATATTCTGAATCTGAATGCCTGTATTGCGTGTACCCGGCTGGATGATCCTTATCTGACCAATGCCAGCATGGAATTTCACCGGCATATGGGATATCGTTTGGTGGGTGAATTCCGCCAGTGCGGCTATAAATTCGGCCGCTGGTATGATATGGTCTGGATGGAGAAGCTGCTGGGCACTCATCCGGAACAGCCCCGGCCGGTGATTCCGGTGTCAGAGCTGGCAGGCAGCGGGATTGTGGCAGGTTTTTAGGCAGATATGACAGGATCCTGTCATAAACATATGTTTACAGCAGGAAAAATTGTACACACTGTCTATTGAATTTACAGTGGAAATCGAATAAGCTGTTTATGAAAAATCATTTCATAGAATTCTCTCCTATGAAAGAAAAAATTAAAGGAGGTTTATTATATGGCACATGTAATTGCGGTTGCCGGAAAAGGCGGCGTAGGCAAGACAAGCCTGACAGGGCTTCTGATTCAGAATTTGTGCAGAAAGGGAAAACAGCCGCTGCTGGCAGTGGACGCTGACGCAAATTCCAATTTGAATGAAGTGCTGGGTGTGGAAGTAAAAGAAACACTGGGCGACATCCGTGAGGAACTGGAGCGGGCCGGCATGGATATGAACAGCAAGATTCCGGCTAATATGTCCAAGCAGGATTATCTGGAAATGCGTCTTTCTGACGCGCTGGCAGAAGAGGATGATTTTGATCTGATGGTGATGGGCAGAACCCAGGGCGAGGGCTGCTACTGTTTCGTCAATGGTCTGCTGCAGACCCAGATTCAGAAACTCCAGTATAACTATCCCTATATCGTGGTAGACAATGAAGCAGGTATGGAGCATCTGAGCAGAGGCATCCTGCCCAAAATCGACACATTAATTCTGGTCAGTGACTGTTCACGCCGGGGCGTGCAGGCGGCAGGGAGAATTTCCCGTCTGGCTGCTGAGCTGCGCATGCAGCCGAAAACCATGGGTCTGATCGTCAACAGAGCGCCTCAGGGCAAACTGGACGCAGGCACAGAAGAAGAGATTCAGAAACAGGGCCTGAAGCTGCTGGGTGTGATACCGCAGGACGACACGGTATATCACTATGACTGTGATGGCCGTCCGCTGGTAGAGCTGCCGGATGATAATCCGGTGAGACAGGCGATGAATCAGGTAATCGAATCACTGGGACTGTAATGTTTTCCGACAGCCGGGCTGCCCCAAAATGTAAAATAAGTTTCATAATTGTCTCACAGACATTTCATGGTTTAACGCGGCAGAGGGATTGACGTACCCCCGGGATGAAATGGTATAAAAATAGCAGGTGTTTACATACCTGCTATTTTTTTCGGGTATTTTGCCCCTTATAAAATGTGGTTAAACGGAGTGGACAGATGAACAAAAGAGTGACAATGGTAAAGAGAATGGCAGCGGTCGGGCTGTGTGTGCTGACGCTGACCGGATGTACACAGGAGGAAAACAGGGAATCGGAGACCGCTGCACAGGCGCTGTCAGAGTCGGCAGTGACGGCAGATCAGACGGAGGCAGAGACCGTCTCTGCGCAGACAGGAACGGAACGTCTGGGAAGCGGGCAGATTCTGTACGAGACAGATCAGGGCCCTCTGGACGGGGACCAGGAAAATCTGCTGCTGTCCTATATGGATCGGTATTATGAGGCGCTGGCCCGGCTGGAGGTTCCCGATTTCGACAGTCTTTTTTCTGACAGTGTCCAGGCCCGGGCCAGTGAGAGCGGGGCGGCTCTCCAGGCAGGCATCAGGGAGATGCAGGAGGCAGACTACTCTCTGGTATCTTATCGCTATGAACTGGTGTGCCGGGACATTACTGAAGAGGAGGATGGAACCGTCAGCATCTTCGCCACAGAGAACAGTGTGCAGAATTTTGCCCAGAATCCGGAGACAGACGCGGAGCGGTATGGCAGTTATCACCGCTTCGTGCTGGAGGAAGATGATGGGCAGTGGTATATCAGTCAGCACCGTCTGGTAGATACCCTTTATATGATTCTGCCCCGGGACAGCTGGGAGGATGATGTGTCAGAGGCATATATCGAGGCAGTGCCGGAATATCTGAACCTGATGGAAGAACAGCTGCAGGAGAGGATCGAAGAACGGGGAGAGAATGTGGAGCTGCCGGATACGGATCATCCTTATGACAGCGAGGGAGCTCTGGCATATGCGGAAGTCTATGTCCATGAGCGGAATGCGGAATGGGATGACTATACAGGGCGGGGCGGCAACTGCCAGAATTATGTCTCCCAGTGTCTGCTGGCGGGAGGCATTCCCATGGATCTGTCAGGAGAACAGGTGTGGAAGTGGTACAGTGATGTGGTTTCCAATGACCGTTCGGCTTCCGGCCGCTCCAGCTCCTGGACCGGCGTGGATTCCTTTGTGGCCTATGCTGAGCAGAACAGCGGATACGGCCTGTCGGCTGTGACAGACGCCCCCTATTACAGCGGACAGCCGGGGGATCTGATTCAGATGGGGACGGAAGATAACTGGCGCCATACAGTTATGATTGGCTCTCTGGTAGAAAATGAAGAGGGCGAAACCATAGATTATCTGGTGTATTCCAACACCGGAGATCTGAAAAATTATCCTGCCAGCCTGTACGGCTATCCGGAATATATGCTGACCAGAATCGCCGGCTGGAACGATTAAAGAACCGAAGTGGCGTACACCAGGGATTTATGGTACAATGTTGGCGGAGCAAACATTGCCTTGTGCATATAAGCGGTTTCTGCCAATCCGCTGAAATCTGCCGCGCATTCGCCGGAGGCCTGTGGCTGCACTGCAGACGCGGAAGCGCTGTTTGACGGCGCCTGCGGTGAGGCAGCTGTGATGAATTACGGCAGGAAGGAGAAAAGTAAGAGATGACGAAAATTTATAAGAACATGATGGAATTGATTGGCCGCACGCCGCTGATGGAGGCGAAACGGCTGGAGCAGGCTCTGGGGCTGGAGGCGGCCCTCCTGGTGAAACTGGAATATCTGAATCCGGCGGGAAGCGTAAAGGACAGAGTTGC
This sequence comes from Candidatus Paralachnospira sangeri, assembly GCA_904397815.1. Lineage (GTDB taxonomy): Bacteria > Bacillota > Clostridia > Lachnospirales > Lachnospiraceae > Paralachnospira_A > Paralachnospira_A sangeri. Next base: position 21,083 of record CAJFOT010000006.1, on the reverse strand, counting down.
CAGAGCCATGATTGAGGATGCGGAGGCCAGGGGAATTCTGAAGCCGGGATCCGTGATCATAGAACCTACTTCAGGAAATACGGGCATTGGTCTGGCGGCAATTGCGGCAGTGAAAGGCTACCGGATGATTCTGACTATGCCGGATACCATGAGTGTGGAGCGGCGGAATATTCTGAAAGCCTATGGCGCGGAGATTGTGCTGACAGAAGGAAGGAGGGGAATGCAGGGCGCCATTGATAAAGCGAGTGAGCTGGCTGCTTTGTATCCCGGCAGTTTTATCCCCGGTCAGTTTGTCAACCCGGTGAATGCCGATGCCCACAGAGCGACGACAGGACCGGAGATCTGGGAAGATACAGATGGAAAGGTGGATATTTTTATTGCCGGTGTAGGAACCGGCGGTACCATCACCGGCGCAGGGGAATACCTGAAATCCCAGAATCCGGACATCCGTGTGGCGGCTGTTGAACCGGCCGGTTCACCGGTGCTGTCGGGAGGAAACAGCGGCCCTCACGGCCTTCAGGGAATCGGTGCGGGGTTTGTGCCGGAGGTGCTGCATACCTCAGTCTATGATGAAGTGCTTACGGTCGGAGAAGAGGATGCCTACAGCGCGGCAAAGCTGTTGGCGAAAAAGGAGGGGATTCTGGTGGGGATTTCTTCGGGAGCCGCTCTCCACGGCGCGATTCAGCTGGCAAAAAGGCCAGAAAATAAGGGAAAGGTGATTGTGGCGCTTCTGCCGGACAGCGGGGACAGATACTATTCAACGCCACTGTTTACAGAATAGACATGAAGAATAATACGACCAGTCTCAGGCAGAGCGCTCAAAACGTTCTGCGGGCGTTAAACCATGTGATTTTAGGCAAGGAGAAAGTGACGGCAGAGCTGATGGCGGCGATGGCGGCAGGAGGACATGTTCTTTTGGAAGATGTGCCCGGCGTAGGGAAGACCACCCTGGCTTTGGCGCTGTCCAGGGTATTTGGGCTGGACTGCAGACGTATGCAGTTTACGCCGGATGTGCTGCCGTCAGATCTGACTGGATTTTCTGTCTATCGGAGGGATGTGCAGGATTTTGTCTATCAGCCGGGAGCGGTGCTGACCAATATTTTTATGGCAGATGAGATTAACCGCACATCACCGAAAACCCAGTCTGCTCTTCTGGAGGTGATGGAGGAAGGGCAGGTGACTGTAGATGGAATTACCAGGCAGGTGCCTGTACCGTTCTTTGTAGTAGCCACACAGAATCCTTACGGAGCCGCAGGCACACAGATGCTGCCGCCGGCCCAGATAGACCGGTTTATGATTTCTATGACTATGGGATATCCGGATTTTGAGAGTGAACTGGAGATGGCCAAGGGAGTCAGCGCCGGAAGGCGGACAGAGGGGCTGTCTGTTCTGATGACCCGTGAGGAGCTGCTGGCTGTCCAGCAGGAAGTCAATGAAATTTATATTCATGACGCAGTTTATGAATATATTCTGCGGCTGATCCGGGCGACCAGAGAACATCCCCATATTGAGATGGGAGCCAGTCCGCGTGGGACGGCGGCTCTGGTGAAAATGTCACGGGCCTGTGCATGGCTGAGAGGCCGGGATTATGTGTCGCCGGAAGATGTCAGCGGGCAGTTCCTCCATGTGGCGGCTCACCGGATTCAGCTGAATACAAAAGCCGTGATGGAACAGATCAGAAGAGAACAGGTATTGGGACAGATCCTGAAGACAGTGAAAAGACCAGTGCCTGTCAGAGAAAAATAGAAAGAAGGATGTCAGACGGTGGATGGAATCGGAGGCATTAAGGAATGGAGCCGCAGGCAGATCAGCCGTCTGTGGTATCTGTTTCTGGTGCTGGTGATGTTTTATATGGCAGGGTGGTACCGGATGTACGGTCTTCTTTTGCTGGCCGGGGGAGGGCTGCTGATCTTTCTGCTGATGGGTCTGATTCCCTGGTATCTGGCCCGTCAGCTGGAGTTTTCTGTGGAACTGTCCGAGCATGTAATAAAACGGGGCGGAGAAACCGCCGGACGTGTGGCGGTGCGCAACAGAGGCGTTCTGCCGGCGCCCAGACTGACGATTACGCTGCGGTATCTGAGCGGTATAGATGAGCCGGCTTCGATTCAGACCCGTCAGCTGTTTTTTCAGGGAGCAGCAGGTACAAGGGGCAGATCATTTCTGCCCTTTGATGTGCCTGTTCCCCACTGTGGCGTGACGGAGATTCAGGTCAGTCAGGTGATGATTACGGATTATTTGAATCTTTTTGTCAGACGGCTGTCCTGGCATAGGAAAAGGCCGCCGGCGGACCGGCTGACAGTGATTCCGGCCCAGCCGGGAATGCGTATCCAGGCGGATTCCATTCAGGGCGGCAGCTGGAGCCAGGAGCAGGCAGAACAGCTGCTGCGCGAAAATTTTTACCGGAATATTGATCCTTATGAGATCCGTCAGATACGTTCTTATCTCCCCGGAGATTCCATGAGAGATATTCACTGGAAGCTGTCGGCCAGAACCGGTCAGCTGATGAGCAAACAGTATCAGCGGGATGAGGAAATTCAGATTGGCCTTTATCTGGATTTGTGCTGTCAGGAGCCGGTGGACTTTGACGATCTGGATGCCTTTCGTGAGGTGGCGGTCTCTGTGTCGGCCGGGCTGCTTCAGGCAGGCATCACCCATGCGGTGTGCTGGTATGGAGGAACGCAGGACGGGCTGTGCCGCAGAATGGTTCAGAGACCAGAGGACCTTCTGATGATGGCGGCAGACTTTGTCAGAGCACCGCTGATACAGAGCGGTTATCAGGAGCAGATGCCGGGGATACAGCAGTTTATCCATGAACATATATCCCTTTATCTGGGGATGGACCTGCGTCTTTACCGTGACCGCAGGCTTCTGGCGGAATTTTCCAGAGACGGATATGAGGATGAGATCAGAAAGAGGTGGCTGAAAATCTAGCATGGGATTGTTTTTATATTATCTGAGCGGTGTGGCAGGGATTTTCCTGGCCATAGCTTCACTGGGGTGTTTCAGCTTCCATCCCTGGCTGCTGCCGCTGGCAGTGCCAGTGTTCTGCGGCATGATTTGGGCCATGGGGAGAACCGGCAGACGATTTCCGCTGCTGAAGCTGGCGGTGGCGGCGGCGGTGCTGACCGGAATCTGGCTGGACAGGGAGCGCCTGATATGGCAGTGCCGTCTGACGGTAATGATATTTCAGGAGGCGCCCGGGGCTCTGGCCCAGGCAGATCTGACCGATCTGTTTTTGCTGTTTATGGCGCTGATGGCGGTATTTTTGTATTGGCTGACCTTTATACTGAAAAAGGGCTGGCTGTTCTATCCGGTGACGGCTCTGCTGGTTTCTGCGCATCCCCTTCTGGGGGGCCGGCCGGATCTGGCGGTGATCTGCCTGCTGGCTTTCTACCATCTGGGAGACCGGGCGGCTGCTTCCTGTGTGTTTTTAAAAAAGCAGGAGCATGTTCTGGCAGATGCCAGAGGAATTGAGCGAAGTGGCGGCAGAAGTATGCTGTATATGATCCTGATGGTATTGCTGTGCCTTTTGTCAGCTTATGGACTGACAACGGGAAGCAGGGAGGCCCTTTTTCAGCTTCCTCTGACCGCGGAACAGCATATCCGGCAGACCATGGAACTGCGCAGTCAGCTGTCAACGGCCCAGATTTTTCAGCAGGATGGCCGGGTCAGCAGGGGAAACCGGCAGGTGACCGGCCGGGATGTTCTGACGGTGGAAATCTCCCGGCAGCCTCAGGAAACGATCTATCTGAAAAATTTTACCGGCGCTTCTTATGACGATGGATTGTGGCAGACGGTTTACGAAGGGGATTTTCTGGCGTCAGTCGTTGGAAGTGACACGGCCGCAGCTGAGCAGACAGCTCTGGAACTGGATGCCGTGGCATATCGAAGAATGGCAGATGGGCAGATTCCGGCAGAGAGGCTGTCAGTGACGGCAGTTGGAACAGAGGGGACAGGTTTTGTTCCCTATGTTTCCGCACTGGCAGGAACAGCAGAGAACAGGGCGGATTATGGATGGTATTCTCTGACAGATTTTCTGATCTGGGCAGAACAGTCCGGGACCGGAGAACTGAGCGGACTTGAACAGGCTTACAGCGATTATGTGGCTCAGGCTTATACTCTGGCAGAAACAAATCGGTTTCCGCGGCTGTGGCAGCTGTGCCAGGAAAATCCGGTGTCAGGAGCGGAGGAAGCTGTGTCTTTTGTGAGGGAAACTCTGGCAGAACAGGCTTCCTATACAACGACGCCAGGCCTGATCCCGCCGGGACAGGAAATACCGGAATATTTTCTCTTTGAAGGCAGGGAAGGGTACTGTGTCCATTTTGCCACGACAGCGGTTCTGATGTTTCGAATGTATGGGATACCTGCCCGCTATGTGTCCGGCTACATCGCGCCCTCCGGAGAATTTGTCCGGGGTGAGGATGGCAGCTGGAGCGCGGTACTGTCAGACCGGTTCGCCCATGCATGGCCAGAGATCTATATAGAGGGGCTGGGCTGGCTGCCTGTGGAGGTAACGCCGGCTTCCGGCCTGCCGGGCGGAACTGCGGAGAATTTGCTTTCTGAAGAGGAAACAGCGTCTCAGGAAGAAGAAAGATCCGAGGCGGTGCAGCCTGAAGATATGGAATCTGTACCGGAAACAGAAACCGACGCTTTCCAGAACGGGGCAGGTACAGAAGAAATGCCGCTGCCTGCCGGGGACGCAGACAGCTGGCCAGGCAGCGGCAGTGATTCCGGCGCAGTGATGACTGTCATGATTTTGCTGGCAGCTGCTGCGGCAGCGGGGCTTATTTGGGCTGTCTGGACTTTGCTGAAGACACGCCGGATCAGACGGCTCCGTTCTCAGCAGTCATGGAGCGCAGGTCAGTTTTTCACCGGGATGATTTATGTCTTGCGATTCGGCGGATATCAGCTGGATCCGGAGGAGGGGGAAGCCGGCTGCGCGAAACGGCTGTCGGATCTTGTCCCTGATATCGCGCCGGATATGGCAGAACGGGTGCTGGCTGCTGTCAGCCAGGAAGCTTTTGGCAGCCGTCCGCTGAAGCCGGAAGAGCTGGAGGAGACACGCCGGGCATACCGGCGGACATGCCATTTTGTCTGGCAGAAACTGAACCGGTTTCAAAAGTGGTGCTACCGGTATATCAGAGTATTCGGCCCGTAATTTTAATGATTTCTTAATGCAAGAAGTCCCTTTCTTAATCCTGACTTTATGCCTTGTGTGAGATAATAAATATGAAAGAAGAACAATAGGAAAGAAGGGGGCTTTTTCATGGAATATATTATTTTTGCAGTCTGTGCCGTACTGCTGTTTGTGACAGGTATTTGCGCAATGAGACATATTGACCATTTCTTTGGCTTCGACCAGTCGGAGAGTTATCAGAAAGCTTTTTCCGGCCTCTTTAACATTTGGGACAAATGGTGTATAATAGTCAGACAGCAGGAGGAACGACATGGAACCGGAAAAGAACAGAGGAAAGCTGAAAATCTTTTTTAGTTACGCGCCGGGCAAAAGAGCGGTTCACGCCATGCTCCGGGCCGGATGTCTGGCGGCAGAGCAGGGTGCTGATGCAGTAGCTGCTGTTCAGGCGGCAGATGACGCGCAGGCCGCTGAATATCTGGGAAAGCTGGAATGCCTGCCTCCGGGCCGGGTGACAGATGAGGGGAGAACCGGGCCGGAGTTTGATCTGGACGGAGCAGTCAGGCGCAGGCCGCTGCTGCTGCTGCTGGACAGTCTGGCGCATATTAACGGAGATGGGGCGCGCCATTACCGCCGATACCAGGATGTGGAAGAACTGCTGAATGCCGGCATAAATGTATATACCACACTGACTGTAATGAACATCGAAAGCCTGAGCGATCAGGTGACGGCAATCACAGGCCGGAGAATTCCGGAGCGCATTCCGGACCATGTTTTTGACTATGCCAGTCAGGTAGAAATGGTCGATGCAGAGCCGGAGACACTGACGGGAGGACTCAGCAGGGATGAGAGAACAGGGCTTTCTCTGGAACATCTGACAGCCCTGCGGGAGCTGGCGCTGCGCCGGTGTGCGGACAGGCTGCGGCTGCGGGGAGAACTGGAACGAAATAAAAATCATACTGATTATCACGCCGGAGAACATGTACTGGTATGCCTGTCGCCGGCGCCTTCTAATGCCAGGATTATCAGAACGGCGGCAAGGATGGCACATGCTTTTCACGGCGGATTCACGGCCCTTTATGTGGAGACGGAGGATTTATCCTCCCTGGCGAAGGAGGACAGGAGAAGGCTGCAGGATCATATGCGTCTGGCCCGGCAGTTGGGGGCTGAAATTGAGACAGTCTCAGGGGATGATGTGGCATTTCAGATTGCGGAATATGCCCGGCTGAGCGGCGTAACCAGAATTGTAGTGGGCCACAGTGCCGCCAGGCGCCATTTTTTCCGCCAGCTTTCTCTGACAGACCGGCTGATTCTGCAGGCACCGGATCTGGACATCCATATTATACCGGATATGATGTCCCAGGCTGCTTATCGTGAACGCCGGAGTACGGAAAAGAAACGGAAGAAAATTCAGCCTGCTGATCTGGCTAAAACCGCGGCTGCTCTGCTGGCAGCCACTGGGATGGGAAGACTGTTTGCCTGGCTGGGCTTTACCGATGCTAATATTATTACTGTTTATATTCTGTGTGTGCTGATTGTCTCAGTAGTGACTTCCAGTCAGCTGTGGAATGTAATTGCCTCACTGCTTAGCGTGGTGATTTTTAATTTTTTCTTTACAGAGCCCCAGTATACGCTGATGGCTTACGAGAGCGGATATCCGGTGACCTTTCTTGTAATGTTTGCTGCATCCTTTGTCACCGGGTCACTGGCGTCCAGGCTGAAGGAACAGACCAGGCAGACGGCTAAGGCAGCGTATCGGACGAAGATTCTTTTTGAAACAAACCAGCTGCTCCAGCAGGCCAGAGGGCAGGAGGATATCACCCGGGCGGCGGCTGGCCAGCTGGTGAAGCTGCTGAATAAGGACGTCGCAGTCTATCTGCCGGAAGGAAACGGACTGGGCAGTCCGATATATTTTTCTGTGTCCGGAGAGCAGTACAGAGAGAAAACAGAAGAACAGACGCAGCCGGAGATAGAAGAGGAAGAAAGAGAAGCGGCGGTCTGGGCTTTGAAGAATAATAAGCACGCTGGCGCAGGTACTGATACATTTTCCGGCGCCAGATACCAGTATCTGGCACTCCGCGTCAACCACAATGTATACGGTGTCGCCGGCATCCGTCTGGAAGACGGCGCCATGGACCCGTTCGAAAACAGCATTCTGCTGTCTATACTGGGAGAATGGGCCCTGGCCCTGGAAAATGAAAAAAATGCCAGAGAAAAGGAGGAGGCGGCGATTATGGCAAAAAATGAACAGATGCGGGCAAATTTTCTGCGGACTATATCTCATGACCTGCGTACTCCTCTGACATCGATTTCCGGAAATGCCAGTAATCTGCTGGACAATAGTCTGGCTTTTGATGAAGAAACCAAACGTTCCCTTTATCAGGCAATCTATGATGACGCCATGTGGCTGGCAGGTCTGGTGGAAAACCTTCTGGCGGTAACAAGGATTGAGGAGGGACGGGTTCAGCTGAATATGACGGCGGAACTGATGGACGAGGTGATATCAGAGGCTCTTCATCATATCAGGCGGTCCAGAGGAAGCCGTCAGATTCGAGTGGAGGATACAGAGGAATTTATTTTTGCCAGAATGGATCCGAAACTGATTATGCAGGTGATTATCAATATTGTGGATAATGCGCTGAAATATACGCCTGACGGCTCACAGATAGTTCTGAGTGCCAGAAAAGAACAGAATCAGGTGGTGGTGCAGATCCGGGACGATGGTCCGGGTATACCGGATGAACAGAAAACGAAAATTTTTGAAATGTTTTATACCGGGGCGCAGCGGGCGGCGGACAGCCGCCGCAGTCTGGGTCTGGGCCTGTGTCTGTGCCGTTCTATCATACATGCCCATGGGGGCGAGATTACGGTAACGGATGCTCAGCCCCATGGGGCGGTCTTTACATTTACATTACCTGCCGGGGAGGTGCAGCTGCATGGATAAGTGTATGGTGCTGGTAGTAGAAGATGATCTGCCGGTGCGGAATCTGATTACAACAACATTGAAAGCCCATGATTACCGTTATCTGACTGCCAGAAACGGGAAAGATGCCATTTTGGAGACATCATCTCATAATCCGGATGTGATATTTTTAGACCTGGGGCTGCCGGATATGGACGGCGTGGAAGTGATCCATCGTGTCCGCACCTGGTCGAATGTACCGATTATTGTCATCAGCGCCAGAAGCGAAGACTCAGATAAAATCAGAGCGCTGGACGCAGGAGCTGATGATTATCTGACCAAACCATTTTCCGTTGAGGAACTGCTGGCCCGGCTCCGGGTAACCCAGCGGCGTCTTACCATGATGCACAGCGGGGAAAATGCCCGGTCGTCAGTGTTTGTCAATGGAGATCTGCGAATTGATTATGCTGCCGGCTGCGCCTGGATGGGAGAAAAGGAACTTCACCTGACGCCTATCGAATACCGGCTTCTGTGTCTGCTGGCGCAGAACGCGGGCAAGGTGCTGACCCACACTTTTATTACCCAGAAAATATGGGGGAGCAGCTGGGAAAATGACGTGGCTTCCCTCAGGGTATTCATGGCGACGCTGCGGAAAAAGATTGAAAAAGATCCAAGCGCGCCTCAATATATCCAGACCCATGTGGGAGTGGGCTATCGGATGATGCACCAGAAAAATGAAAAAACTCCTGAACAGGGACGTTTGTCTGAATACGAGAAAAGCCCGGTTGACGCCGGCGTGCGGTCCTGATACACTGAAGGCAGTACCAGAATCTGAGGGTACTGTCCGAAGGAGGAATTTATGAGTTTATTAATCGGTTTATTTCTGCCCCTGGCAGGAACCTGTCTGGGAGCAGGCTGTGTGTTTTTTGTCCGCGACCGGATCCACCCCACTGTACAGAAAGTGCTGCTGGGCTTCGCTTCCGGCGTGATGACAGCCGCGTCGGTGTGGTCTCTGCTGATTCCGGCCATGGAGATGTCAGAATCCTTGGGGAGGATGGCATTTGTCCCGGCGGCGGCAGGCTTTCTGGCAGGCATTTTTTTCCTGCTGCTGTTGGATAAGCTGGTCCCTCATCTCCATCTGGATCACGATAAGCCGGAAGGCATGAAAAGCTCCTGGGCCAGGACGACCATGCTGGTTCTGGCAGTGACTCTCCACAATATTCCGGAGGGTATGGCGGTAGGTGTGGTTTATGCCGGTTTTTTCCAGGAGTACGGCGGCATTACAATGGCGTCCGCCTTGGCTTTGTCTATCGGGATCGCCATCCAGAATTTCCCCGAGGGAGCAATTATCTCCTTGCCTATGAAAAGCGAGGGGATGAGCAGGGGAAAGGCATTCTGGATGGGCGCGGTCTCCGGCATCGTGGAGCCGGCGGCGGCGGCCATTACCATCATGATTTCCAGCAGGATTATTCCCATGCTGCCTTACCTGCTGTCCTTTGCGGCCGGGGCCATGATCTATGTGGTGGTGGAGGAGCTGATCCCGGAATCGGCGCAGGGAGAGCATTCCAACGCGGGCACGCTGGGATTTGCGGCAGGATTCGTTATTATGATGATTCTGGATGTGGCGCTGGGATAGAAACGGAGAAAGCAATCTCTTAAAATTTACGAATATATTTCTGTGTGAAAATCTTAAATCTGAGATATGCCGGGAGCATTTTGTCTCCCGGCTATTGCTAATTTCCCTTAAAACCTTTATAATGCTTATAGGCTGGCGTCGAAAGACGCTAATATCGATATACAAAAGGCAGAGGGAGCATTGTGAGTTATAAGTTTGAAGAGGAATTGACACAGCTGGCAAAAAATATTGAATCAGTCATCACAAATTCTCTGGAATCTGTGGAGCTGAACAAGGCGAAGGAGCAGGTAAATTCGGCGATGGACCACGCTATTGATGAAGTACGCAGAGCGTTGGACCAGGCAGGGACGAAGCTGGATCAGTCGCTGGAACGGAACAAAAAGAAATCTGCCGGCGATCAGAAACGCCGCGGCAGGATCGGCGACTACGCAGAAAGGCGGCTGGCGCGGCGGATTCCGGATATCAGCCGGATGACCCCGTCCCAGCTCCTTCGGTATTCTAAGATCCCGGTGACCAGGAATCCGGCAGGGCGGACATCCGGCGCGGTCTATGCGGTGCTGGGGATCAGCGGACTGGTGGTATTCGGCCTCTCTTTGCTGACAGGAATCGCGGCTGTGGTCGCCACAGGCCTGTCCAGTATGGCTGCGGGCGCCCTTCTTTTTCTCGGCGGGCTGACAGTGGGAAGCGGACTGCTGACATCCAGGGGATTTGCCCTGCGCAACCGGGTCAAGCGTTTTTACCGGTATCTGCGGATCATTAACAACCGGACTTACTGTGATGTAAAAGAGATCATATCCAGTCAGGGTGAGGAACCAAAGGTGGTGATGAAGGATCTGAAAACCATGATCCGGCTGGGGATGTTCCGGGAGGGTCATCTGGATGAGTCCGGCTCTACGTTAATGCTGACAGACGCCACCTATCAGGAATATCTGGAGGTGAGAAAGCAGCGGGAGCAGGAAGCGCAGAAAGCCAGAGAAGAGCAGGAGATGATTGAGGAAAATCCTCAGATGGCAGCATTGAAAGAGGCTGTAGAAGAAGGGGAGCGGTATATCGGAATGATCCGACAGGCCAATGTGGAGATCCAAAGCGAAGAGATGTCCCGGAAGCTGGAACGGCTGGAGGACATTACGCGGAAGATTTTTGAACATATTAAGAAGCATCCTCAGAACCTGGGGGATCTCAGGAAGTTTATGAGTTATTATCTGCCTACCACTCTGAAGCTGGTTCATGTATACTGTGAGCTGGAAAAGCAGCCGGTAAAAGGGGATAATATCACAAACGCGAAGGCTGATATTGAGAAGACGATGGATACCATTAACGTGGCATTTGAGAACCTGCTGGACGACATGTTTGAGGAAACAGCCATGGATGTATCTACGGATATTTCGGTTCTGAAAACCATGCTGGCTCAGGAGGGGCTGACGGAATCAGAGCTGGATTCCCTAAAATCTTAAACAGGAGGCACATATGAGCGACATTACATTAACACTGGACCCATTTGGAGAGGAGACCGCGCCTGCGGCGCCGGAGCCGGAACTGGCGGAGAAGGAAGTCTCTGTATTTGAGGAAATGCAGCTGTCAGAGCAGGAGCAGGCGATGGTGGAACAGTTTGCGGAGAAGATTGATATCAGCAATTCCACCCAGGTGCTGCAGTTCGGCGCGGCGGTGCAGAAGAAGATTGCGGATTTTTCCGGCACTGCTCTGGAAAATGTGCGTACCAAGGATCTGGGTGAGGTGGGCAATATCCTGTCCAGTGTGGTGACAGAACTGAAGAGTTTTGATGTGGATGAGGAAGAAAAAGGAATCTTCGGATTTTTCAAGAAAAGCGGGAACAAGGTGACAGCGTTAAAGGCCAAGTATGACAAGGCGGAAACCAATGTAGAGAAAATCTGCCAGGTGCTGGAGGGCCATCAGGTACAGCTGCTGAAGGATGTGGCCATGCTGGACAAGCTGTATGAGATGAATCTGGATTATTTCAAGGAGGTCACTCTTTATCTGGCCGCCGGTAAATACAAGCTGGAGCAGGTCAAAAACCATGATCTGGCAGAACTGCAGAAAAAGTCCGAGGCCAGCGGACGGCCGGAGGATGCTCAGGCAGCCAATGACCTGGCGTCCATGTGCAACCGTTTTGAGAAAAAACTGTATGATCTGGAGCTGACCAGGATGATTTCCATTCAGATGGCGCCTCAGATCCGTATGGTGCAGAACAATGATACCCAGATGTCAGAGAAGATACAGTCTACACTGGTGAATACCATCCCGCTGTGGAAAAGCCAGATGGTGCTGGCTTTGGGGCTGGCCCACTCGGAACAGGCAGCGAAGGCTCACCGGGAAGTGACCGATATGACCAATGAGCTGCTGCGGAAGAATGCAGAGATTTTGAAAACGTCCACAATTGCCACTGCCAGAGAGTCCGAGAGGGGCATCGTGGATATGGAGACACTGAAGCATACCAATGAGAGCCTGATCAGCACGCTGGATGAGGTGATGCAGATCCAGGCAGAAGGACGGCAGAAACGCCAGGAGGCAGAGGTTGAGCTGACGAAGATGGAAGAGCAGCTGAAGAACAAGCTGCTGGAGGTCAGCAGGGGAAGAAGATCGGCGAACTGAACGGGGAACGGTTCTGACTGGACAGTTCCGGCAGACAGGTTCCGGACAGGAGGAAAAAGCTGACGTGAAGGTATGCGGAATCATTGCGGAATATAATCCATTCCACAACGGACACCTTTATCATATGACGGAAAGCCGCCGCCGGTCAGGGGCGGACTATGTGATCGTGGTTTTAAGCGGGAGCTTCGTTCAGCGGGGCGCTCCCGCCTTTATCGACAAATATACCCGCGCCCAAATGGCGCTCAGGGCCGGAGCGGATCTGGTGATCGAGCTTCCGGCTCTTTTTTCCTGCGGAAGCGCAGAGGATTTCGCCGGAGCCGGCGTGGCAATCCTGGATCAGCTGGGGGTGACAGATGCTATCGCTTTCGGGACGGAGACGGATAACCTGGATTTCCTCTCAGCTGCCGCCGGTATTCTGGCGGAGGAAGGGGAAGGGTTTTCCGCCTGCCTGCAGGAAGGGCTGCGCAGGGGACAGACCTACCCTCAGGCGCGCGCAGAAGCCCTCCGCCTGGGATGCGAAAAGCAGGGAATTCCCTGGGAGCCGGAACAGGCGGCCTCCCCCAATAATATCCTGGCCCTGGAATATCTGAAGGTCCTGCGCCGCCGAAATTCAGCCATTCGCCCCATGGCGGTGCCCCGTCAGGGAGAGGGCTACCACAGCCTGAATATGGAAAGCCCCTTCTGTTCTGCCACAGCGGTGCGGAATCTGCTGGAGTCCGCCGCGGATTTCCCCGGCGAGGCGGTCAGAACAGTGATCCCTGACTGGGAGATAACTCTCCTGGAAGAGGAGTGGCGGCAGACTTTCCCCATAACAGCAGATGATTTTTCTTCTATGCTGGCCTATCAGCTGCTGGCCTCCCGAAACAGCGGCTATGGGAATTGGCTGGATGTGTCGGAGGATATGTCCGGAAGAATTCTGAAGCATGTGACAGAATACCGGACATTCTCTCAGTGGGCGGCTCTTCTGAAAACCAGACAGTATACTTATACCCGGACAGCCAGATGTCTGTGTCATATTCTGCTGGGCATCACCCGGGAACTGGGACAGCGGTGCCGGGAGGAGGGATACGGCGGATATGCCCGGGTGCTGGGGCTGAAAAAAAGCGCCGGTCCGCTGCTGAAGGCTGTCCGGGCAAACAGCGCTGTTCCCCTGATTACCCGGCTGAGCGGGGACAGCCGGCTGCTGGGAGAGAGGGAGCAGGCTGTCCTGCGGACAGAACTGTTTGCCGCCCAGCTGTACGGGCTGGTTCAGGGACAGAAATATCCTGGCGCAAAGCCTCTGCCCGGAGAATATACGGCCGGGCTGGTGGTGGTATAAAAGGCTCTGCCGGCTGGGATTGTTTTGAGGAAAAAACATTAGAATAACCTTGTATGCACTTTGGAAATGGAGTATAATATTGGCAAACAGACTGTACAGGCTGAAATGATTCCGGACATTATGGACGGAGTATTTGGAATGTGCTGTACAAGGAGAGGAAAGGAGTCAAAGAATCATGGGATTTATTGACACAGTGAAAGCGAGAGCGAAAGCAAATAAAAAATCAATTGTTCTTGCAGAAGGCATGGACGCCAGAATTTATGAGGCTGCCGCAAAATGTATTGCGGAAGATGTGGCAGACATTACCATTCTCGCAAGCCCTGCTGAGGTTGAGGCGAATAATAAAGGCTTTGATGTATCCAAAGCGAGAATCATCGATCCGGCTACCTCTGAGAAGACTCAGTATTACGCAGAGCAGCTGGCTGAAATAAGAAAATCAAAAGGCATGACTGTAGAGCAGGCGAGAGATCTGCTGGTATCTGATTATATGTACTATGCCTGCATGATGGTGAAGATGGGAGACGCTGACGGCGTCGTATCCGGCGCATGCCATTCCACAGCGAATACCCTGCGTCCCTCCCTGCAGATTGTAAAGACAAAACCCGGATGCAAGCTGGTATCCGCATTCTTCCTGATGGTTGTTCCGGACTGCGAGTACGGCGCCGACGGAACATTTATCTTTGCTGACTCCGGCCTGGAGCAGAATCCTGATCCGGAGAAGCTGGCAGCCATTGCGGCTTCTTCAGCGGAATCCTTCCAGCTGCTGGTACAGCAGGAGCCGATTGTGGCGATGCTGTCCCACTCCACAAAGGGCAGCGCAAAACATGCGGATGTGGATAAAGTGGTTCAGGCGACCGCCATCGCGAAGGAGACATATCCTCAGTACAAGATCGACGGCGAACTGCAGCTGGATGCTGCGATCGTACCCAGCGTAGGCGCTTCCAAGGCACCCGGCAGTGAAGTGGCAGGCAAGGCGAACGTCCTGATCTTCCCTGACCTGGATGCCGGAAATATCGGCTACAAACTGGTTCAGAGACTGGGCAAGGCAGAAGCTTACGGCCCCGTAACCCAGGGCATCGCAAAGCCGATCAACGATCTGTCCAGAGGCTGTGTCGCTGACGATATTGTAGGTGTGGTGGCAATTACCGCTGTTCAGTGCACCGCAAACGATTAATAAAAGGCATAGGGACTGCTGAAAACGCTGAAAACTCTGAGAATGTAATGATATGGCCGTCTGCTGTTGGACAACAGACGGCCAATGTATTTCACTCTTTCCCGCAGCCTGCTGCAATGAAATGATACAACTTTTGGATGCTCCAAGAAATCAGGTGATAGATATTTTAATGAATCCAAAACTGAAGGAAAAAACAAGAGAGTCTTTAACAGCCGTCCTTCCCATTACAGGCATCGTTCTTCTGATCAGCATGATCCTGGTTCCTGTGGAATTAGGCGCTGCTGTCATGTTTCTGACAGGTGCGGTGATGCTGGTAATCGGCATGGGCTTCTTTCAGCTGGGCGCTGAGATGGCTATGACGCCGTTAGGCGAGGGTATTGGCGCCCAGATATCCAAAACAGGCAATATTATCTTTTCTGTTGTGCTCGGCTTTGTTATGGGCCTGATTATCACAATTGCAGAACCGGATCTGCAGGTACTGGCGGAACAGGTTCCCTCCGTACCAAATATGACACTGATTATTACAGTAGCGGCAGGCGTGGGCATTTTTCTCGCCCTGTCGATTGTCAGGATTCTGTTCCGTATCAATCTTTCCGCTATGCTGGTGGTTCTATATATTTTTATGATAGGATTTTCTTTTTTCATTCCCCAGGACTTTATGGCAATTGCTTTTGACTCCGGCGGTGTTACGACCGGGCCGATGACGGTGCCGTTTATTATGGCTATGGGTGTGGGTCTGGCTTCTGTCCGCGGCGATAAAAATGCGGCAGATGACAGTTTCGGTCTGGTAGCGCTGTCCAGTATCGGTCCCATTCTGGCTGTGATGGTTCTGGGCTTTTTCTTTCATCCCTCTGAGACAGAATATTCCTCTGCTGCCATAGCGAATGTGAACACTACCAGAGATGTGGTACGGGTGTTCGGCCAGAGCATCCCGAGGTACGCCAAAGAAGTTCTGGTATCCCTGCTGCCGGTAGCCGGGGTATTCGTGTTGTTTCAGCTGATCTGCCGCAGATATAAGTCCCGGCAGATCAGGCGGGTGATCATTGGCTTTTTGTATACGTATGTAGGGCTGGTGCTCTTCCTGTGCGGTGTCAATGTAGGTTTTGCTCCTGTAGGTTCTGTGCTGGGCAGGGCGCTGGCTTCAGAAAGCTGGAAATGGCTGCTGATTCCGCTGGGAATGATCATCGGTTACTATATCGTAAAAGCGGAACCGGCTATTCAGGTCCTAAACCATCAGGTGGAGAGCGTGACCAACGGAGCTGTCTCGGCGTCACTGATGAATCGCTGTCTCCAGGCGGGCGTGGCAGTCAGCGTCGGTCTGGCTATGCTGCGCATTCTGACCGGTATTCCGGTTTCCTGTATTGTGATCCCCGGATATATTGCCGCACTGCTCTTATCCAGGATGGTTCCGCCAATGTTTGTCGGAATTGCTTTTGATTCCGGCGGTGTGGCCAGCGGGCCGATGACGACCACATTTCTGCTGCCCCTGAGTATTGGCGCCTGTGAGGCGTTAGGGGGCAATGTGATGACAGACGCTTTCGGCGTGGTAGCCCTGGTGGCACTGACACCTCTGATTGCCGTACAGCTGATGGGGCTGCGTTATCAGTGGAAGATGAAACAGGCTGATGCTCTTTTGGAAAAAAGCGCGGTGTTTCTGGATGGAGCAGATGAGATTGTAGAATTTGAGGAGGACGATGGAGATGAAGAATGAAAATCAGAAAATTGCCTTTCGTATGCTGATTCTGATTTCTGCTCCCAGACTGACGAAAAAAGCGCTGAAACTGTTTGACCAGGGAAGAATTCCGTTTCAATATCAGTGCAGGGCTCTGGGAACTGCCTCCAGTGAGATAATGGATATGCTGGGGCTGGGCAGTGTGGATAAAGACTTGCTGCTGAGTGTGATGCCTAAGCCTTTTGCGGATATCATGCTGAAAAAATTGAAGAAACAGCTGCGGCTGGGCATGACGGACAGCGGCGTTGCGTTTTCCATTCCCCTGACGGCCGGAAGCGGCGTGCTGCTGCGTATGTCGGAAAATTTAGCGGCAAATCAGGAAATACAGGAAGCGGAAAGGAATGAGAACATGATGAAAGACAGTGGATATGCGATGATTATGGCGATTGTGGATCAGGGCTACAGTGAAGAAGTAATGGAAGCGGCCAGGCCTCTGGGGGCATCCGGCGGTACTGTGTTTCACAGCCGGCGGATCGGCAGTGAAGAAGCAACGCAGTTTTGGGGAATCCGGGTACAGCAGGAGCGGGAGATTGTAATGATACTGGTCAGAAAAGAGGATAAAAAGGCCATTATGAAAGCAATCGGCGAAAAATGCGGCCTGAAAAGCGAAGCTCACGGTTTTGTTATGTCAGTTCCGGTGGACGGGATAGAGGGAATCGATTAAATATATTTTATAAAGATGAACAGCAGCTTTCCGGCATGTGGAAGGCTGCTTTTTTTTCCTTTGCGGGCTGATCAGATGTCCTGCCAGGGCGGTATGCATTTGCCGCAGGATTTCTTGGTTGCAAAAAAAGAGAATCAATTTTATAATAGCTTATAATATACATAAATTCTTAAAGAATTTATAAGAAATATGTAAAAACTACAGTTGGAAGGTGATGTTATCAAAAGATACCGGAATGAGTGGAAATATATCTGTGACGAAGGAGAACTGGCATGTCTTGACAAAAGACTGGCAGCGGTTCTGGAAAAGGACAGATACAGTGAGGAGAAAGGCAGCTATGAGATCCACAGCCTGTATTTTGACGATTATCAGGACACATGCGCCAGGGAGAATGAGGCGGGAGTCGCCAGTCGTTTTAAATACAGAATCCGGTATTATGGAACCCATCTGGATACGCTGCATCTGGAATGTAAAGAAAAGCTGAATGGAAGATGCCACAAGGAAAGCTGCCCGCTGACTCCTGAGATGTATGAGGCGATTATAGAGGGACGGACGGAGGAACTGTTCTGGGCGACGGATCTTCTGCTGCTCAGGCGGTTTTGTGTGGACTGTATGACTCGCCTGTTCCGCCCGAAAGTGATTATCGATTATGAGCGGGTGGCATATGTGGAGCCGGTGTCAAATGTGAGGATTACTCTGGATCAGTATATAACTGCGGCAGCAGGAATTGACAGTTTTTTGACCGGCGGCTATCTGAGATATCCGGTGCTGGACCGGGGCTTCCATGTGCTGGAAGCGAAATTTGACCATATCCTGCCCGGTTATATCAGAAATATGATCTCAGACGGGAAACTGGTTCAGACTGCATTCTCCAAATATTATATCGGAAGAGCAAAATTAAAAAGTATGGGAAGGGGAATCCTGTGAGTATGTTTGATTTAATTCTTGAGAATATTGTAAATACCTATCAAAATCCGGTGCTGAATACGTCTATGGTTATGTCGGTTCTTCTGGTGGTTATGATATTATCCGCTTATGAATTTGCGGTTTATCGCCTGGTTTCCCACCGGGCATTTTATAACAAGTCTTTTAATATTTCCATAGCGGTTCTGCCCTTTTTTATATCTACTATCATTCTCTGCCTGCAGTCTAATCTGGTGATTACACTGGGAACCATCGGCGCTCTGGCGATTATCCGGTTCCGGACGGCGATTAAGGATCCGGTGGATATGATATATCTTCTCTGGTCCATACATATCGGAATTGTCTGCGGATGTCAGCTGTATGAGGTGGCAGTGCTGACTTCCCTGGTTGTTACTGTTTTTCTTTTGATCCTGGAGCATGTTTCACTTGGACGGCGTCCCTTTGTGCTGGTATTTCACTGTGCGCCGGAAGCGGAGGAGAAGATTCTGGAAACCATACGCGGGGCTGTACGGCGCAGCCGTGTCAAAAGCAGAAACTATACTGCTGCCGGCATGGATTATGTGATGGAGTTCTCGGCAAAAGATCCGGCGGTCCTGACTGCCATGCTGCGGGAGACTGGAGTGGAGAAATTCTCCATTATAGAATATGACAGTGAAGACATTATATAGCAGATCTGCCGGGTGTCTGTTCTGTAAAAAAGGGGGAATGATAATGCGCAGAAAAGCAGCGAGTCTGATTTTGCTGGTCTGTTCCGCGGCGGCGCTGTTTTATCTTCTGGGATTTCGGGAGCGGACATCCAGACTGTCGGAATATATGGTGTCTGAGGCGGAATTTAAAGAACTGATGGAAACCCGTTCCATCAGTCAGGAACTGTTCATCGAAGAGATTGAGATGAATGAAAAAACTCTGTTTTTCGACCGTTCTTCAGACACCTTCTTTTATTCCCTGACAGAAGGGGAACCTTATCGGTTTGACCCGTATACAACGATCAGCTGCGGCACCGGTCTGCGGGTGGCGGTGAGAGAAGGAGAGATTTCCCGGGAAAGTATGCAGAATAATCAGACGATTGAGGTTATGATTTATGATGAGGACAGCTACCGTCTTTACGGCCTGAAATGTACTGCACTGCCATTGCTGGGCATTCGCTGTGAGGGAGAACTGACAGAAGAACCGGTCGGGATGACAATGGAGCTGCTGGATAACAGGGCAGATACGACTGCTCCGATTACCCGGTCCAATGGAACCATTCATATTCGGGGAAACTCAACGAAAAAATATCCTAAAAAAGGTTTCCGACTGACTCTGACTCTGGAATCAGCGGGAGAAAATACCCGGTCAAATATGGTATCTCTGCTGGGAATGCGCCAGGACGATGACTGGGTGCTTTATGCTGCCTACAATGACCAGGAAAAAATTCGGAATGTGTTTTCTTCCAACCTGTGGAGTCAGTCCTGCAGCAAAAATAACAGCTGCGGGCTGGATCTGGGAATGGAATACCGGTATGTGGAACTGTTCCTGAATGGAGAATACTGGGGACTGTATGCGCTGGGGTATCCTGTTGATGGCAAACAGGCAGGCATAGATGAAGACGCTGGGGAATATTTGTATAAAAAAACTGACTGGGCCAATTCCATTGCCCTGACTTTCAATGAGACAGGAAATCTGAATGGTTATGAAATCAGCGAGGGATTGCAAAACGGCAGCCGGTGGGAAGCTCTGAAGGCTTTTCACGGCCTGTTCAGCGGTGAGGAAGCAGACACAGAGGCTCTGTATGAGAGCGTGGATATCGGAAATGCCGTAGATCAGTATATCTTCCTGAATCTGATTCAGGGCATGGATCATGTCAGCGAGTCCAGCCTGAAAAATGTATATATGGCCGCAAAAAAACATGGAGAGAGCAGCCAGATTCTGTTTATTCCATGGGATATGGATCTTACCTGGGGAAACAAATGGCAGTATGTATCGCAAAATTATACACTGCCCTATGAAACACCGGCAAAAACTCATTATATTATGGAGAGCGGCGTGATATACCGGCTGCTGCTGAACAAAGATGAAGAAATATGTCAGAAAATCGTGGAGCGGTATCGGGAACTGCGGTCGGGTCCGTGGTCTGATCAATCCATTTTGTCCATGCTGGATGTGTTCGAAGAAGAGATCTATGGTTCCGGCGCTTTCCTGCGGGACCGGGAGCGGTGGCCGGAGGGCACTTACGGAGATCCGGAGGCAGGACTGTCAGTATTCCGTGATTTTGTGCTGGAACGTCTTTATCATACAGATATTTATTATGACACTCTGGAGACAATGCAGGGCAGGAATATTTATCTGATCCGGACTGCCCAGTACGAAAATTTCCGGAATGACCGTTTTCTGATTGAAATCCATAATCGGCAGCTGCTGGAGGAACAGGATATCATGGAGCTGCTGGAATATATGGGGGTGGATATCACAAAAATCAAAGGGGATGTGACGTGGGTTGCGGTAAATGGTGAGACCGGTCAGGCAGATTATATCGGCTCTCTGCAGGCAGGCGACACTGTCAAAACCTGCGCTGGCCTGCTACAGTTTCGGACAGATCCGGAAATTCAGTATGATCATCCGGATGACTGTGATATCTATCTGGATGGAGAACTGTGTTTCCGCTACCAGCCCTCAAATCCTGAAGAAATCCGGATGAAAATCATAGATGAGGAAGAAAGGTATGACTTTCGCTTCAAAAAATGAAATGTGTCTGATTGACATGGCTAAATCACATATTTCTCTGTCTGGAGAATATTTACGACTGACTGGCTCCGTCTGCGATTGACGGAGCCGGTTTGCTGTCTGCCGCACAGAATAAAAGTATGAAATACATGCCTGAAAGGCATGAAAGAGTATTCATTTCTAAAGTTATATTTTTCTAATTCCTGTAATATATTTTATCGAGCGCAGAATATTTCCTGTATGTTTTGTATGAAATACCAATATTTGAAAGAAAAGGTAGACTTTT
>CAJFOT010000005.1 GCA_904397815.1 Candidatus Paralachnospira sangeri | reverse complement strand
GTCGGGAACAAAGTCTGTCCCCATCCCCGTCCCTGCACAGACCGATACTGACTGGCAGTTCCCGGAGCCGTTATACGATGGACTTTTCCGTCCGGATGGGTGACAGCCCCCGAACGAAAACATATACTTTCTTTTCTTGTTTTGGTATAATGGAAGAGAATATGCTGTATTTTGGAGGACGTAAAAACTATGAAGCTAAGTATGTGGATGATTGCCAACCGGCTGAGTGCTTTGGATCCTGAACTGCATATAAAGGATCAGGCGCCGATTATACTCAGGAGTGCCAGGAGGGCTTACGCGACGAACTGCGTGCAGGTGTTTCAGGTGGGAAAGGATGTGATCTGCAACGGGGAGGGAAACTATCTGCGTCTGAAGGATATGAGCGCCAGCCAGGCCTTTGAGATTATTCAGTGTGTGTTTGATTTTTATGATGACTGGAATACAGATATCGTAGAGGCGGTCAATCAGATGGATTATCAGCAGGTGATTGATGAGAGCTGGCATATTTTTCATAACCCGGTATTGCTGTTGGATGCGAATTACAAAGCTCTGGCTATGAGTGCCCAGTACGGGGAGGATGATATCGGGGAAGAATGGAAACATCTGTCGGAATATGGCTATCTGTCTGCCGCCGGATTTGGATGCCTGAGAGATGCCAGCTTATCCAGAGAGGGCGGCTGGACAGACGGGGTGGTGATGATTCATGGAGAAAATGGTCCTCTGGGAATGAACTGGATGAATGTGCCCCTTGTGGATGGGGGAACCCTGCTGGGGTGGCTGAATGTGCTGGAATTTGAACGGAAGTTTAATACCGGGGATGTGCAGCTGCTGACACATCTGCGTTCATTGCTGGCTCCTTCTTTAAGCCGGCTGAATGAAAGAAATTCCAGATTTACCAGCCGCAATGTGTTTTGGGAAATGATACAGAGAAAATGGGTCAGTCCGAACAGTCTGGAGCGGCAGCTGGACTATATGGGGTGGAAACGGGAAGATCCTTATCGCGTATTTGTATTTGCCAGAGAAGGGGATGACGCGGGGACGCAGATGCGGCTGATCCGGAATTTGATTGCCAGATATATGCCTCAGGCATCGGTGAACCGGTCGGGAGATGAAGTAATTGTCATTGCCAACGAGACTCAACTGACTGAGAATCAGGTGCGGGAAGCATCGGCTGATGTGCTGAGACAGCGGGAGATACGGGTGGGTGTCAGCCTGCGGGTGGCTGCGATCGATGACTTGTACGCGGGATACTGTCAGGCGAAAGCGGCGCTGAAATATGGGGCAAAAGATTCAAAAGAACTGTATTATTATCATTTCTATGATTATGCTATCAATTTTATTATTGAGAGCGGAGACCCTGAAGAGACAGTGAAAGCCTGTCAGCCGGACGTGGTAAGACTGTGGGCGGAAAAAGATGAAAAGGGAGGCAGGATGGAGATTCTGAAAAGCTATCTGGAGAATGAGCGGTCTCTGGTCAACACGGCCAATGCCCTTTTTATACACCGCAATACTCTGGTATACCGTCTGCGAAAGATTACAGAAGAACTGGAAGGAAATCTGGACGAAGAGTATACCCGGGATTATATGAAGCTGTCTATCAGAGTTTTGGAATTGTATATGAAAGAAGCATAATACGATTTTTGTAGGATTCCTACAAATAAAAAACAGTGCCGGACCTGAGAAACTATTACCGGTTAATGAGGCGGCCGGTGAATTTGCTTTTGTGTAATATGCAATAGATAAAAAGAAAAAAGGGGCAGAAAAAATAATATATGTCAATTTTATATTCGTTTTACCTTGAACAGGTGTGAGATTACAAAAACTGTATAAAATACACATGAAAAACATCAAATTTATAATTTTGTTGAATTCATACAAAGAAAATCTTGACAATCAAGTGAAAATGGTATAAGATAGGGACATAGATTGAGGAGGTAAGCTAACCATGATTATTATCGGAGAAAAAATTAATGGCTCAATTCCTTCTGTCGCAAAAGCAATTCAGGAAAAAAACGCTGACTGGATTCGCGATCTGGCAAGGAAACAGACAGAAGCAGGCGCTACTTTTATTGATGTGTGCGCGTCTGTAGAAGATGACGTTGAAGTTGAAACAATGAAGTGGTTAATCGACCTGGTACAGGAAGTGACAGATCTGCCGATTGCGGTGGACAGCCCCAACCCCCATACCTGTGTTGCATGTATGGAATTCTGCAACAAGCCTGGTATGATTAACTCAGTATCTATGGAAGGCGATAAGATTGAGACAGTTTTCCCCGTTCTTGCTAAGCCCGAGAATGAAAAATGGGAAGTTGCCGCTCTGCTGAACGGCGATACAGGTATTCCGAAGAATGCTGAAGACCGTCTGAATGTTTTCCATCAGATTATGGACAATGCTAAGAAATATAATATCGATCCCAGCCGTATCCACATCGATCCGCTGGTAGAGATGCTTTGTACATCTGAAGACGGAATCTCCATGATCGTGGAAGTGATGAATACGATCAGAGAAGAGTACCCTACAATTCATATTACCGGTGCGGTAAGCAATATTTCTTTCAATCTGCCTGCACGTAAGCTGGTAAATCAGGGCTTTGTAGTTCTGGCCATGAATGCCGGCCTGGACAGCGCGATTCTTGATCCGCTGAACAGAGATATGATGGGTATGATTTATGCAACAGAAGCTCTGTTGGGACAGGATGACTATTGCATGGAATATATTTCCGCATACCGCGAAGGTTTAATCGGACCGGTAAAACAGCAGTAATCAGCCATATACATAATTACTGTTAACGCAGAATATGACCGAAAGGTTCATATAAATGGCATATTATCGGGTTAATGATATGCCGGAGATCTCCGGAAGGAGAACGAGAAAAGGGTTAAAACGTGCCGTGGGCACAAAAAAAGGAGGATTTTATCATGTCTAAAATTGAGGAAATCGCTGCAGCAGTAGAAGCCGGAAAAGCTAAAATCATCGGTGGTCTGGTAGAAGACGCTATCAAAGAGGGTTGCGATCCCTTAGAGATCTTAAACAAAGGTATGATCGACGCTATGGGTGTTGTAGGCGAGAAGTTCAGAAACAACGAAATTTTCGTACCTGAGATGCTGGTTGCTGCACGTGCTATGAAGAAGGGCGTTGAGGTTCTGAAACCCCACCTGGCTGGCGACAGCAGCGCTACAATCGGCAAATACATCATCGGTACAGTAGCTGGTGACTTACATGATATCGGTAAGAACCTGGTTGCTATGATGATTGAGAGTGCTGGTTTTGAAGTAATCGACCTGGGCGTTGATGTTCCTGCTGAGAAATTCGTTGAAGCAATCAAAGCTAACCCTGACTGCAAGATCGTAGGTCTGTCCGCTCTGTTAACAACAACTATGCCTGCTATGAAGGAAGCTGTAGCAGCTATCATCGACGCTGGTCTGAAGAGCCAGGTTAAGATCATGGTTGGCGGTGCTCCTATTACTCAGGAATTCGCAGATGAAATCGGCGCTGATGCTTATACACCTGATGCTGCATCCGCTGCACAGAAGGCAAAAGAATTAGTAGCTTAATCAAACCAAATCATCTATATAGAAAAGGCATCCTTTACGGGTGCCTTTTTCTATGGAAAAATTTCACTTTCCTTTATAAAAGAGTTGACAAGTGGCACATTGGTGTATATAATAAAAATGTTTTATCGAAAGCGTAAAAATAAGAAAAAAATTTCGGTTTTTATGCTTTTAAGAAAAAACAGGAGGAAAAGTGAAATGAAAAAAGTTTTAAGTTTGTGCCTGGCTATGGCAATGGTATTTTCACTGACCGCTTGCAGCGGATCCGGCGAAGGTACGGAGACAACAGCAGCCGCTGCTGAGACAACAGCTGCCGCAGCCGAAGATGAGACAACAGCAGCCGCAGATGAAGAGACAACGGCAGCCGCAGATGGAGAGACTACTGCCGCGGCCGCAAGTGGTGAGGGTACTTTCAAGATCGGCGGCATCGGACCTACAACTGGAAGCGCTGCTGTATACGGAACTGCCGTGGCAAACGCTGCAGAGCTGGCAGTTCAGGAGATTAACGCCGCAGGCGGTATCAACGGCTATCAGGTTGAATTGAATTTTCAGGATGATGAAAACAACGCAGAGAAATCTGTAAACGCATATAATGTATTAAAGGACTGGGGCGCGCAGATGCTGCTGGGTACTGTGACATCCACACCCTGTGTGGCTGTAGCGGCTGAAACTTACAATGACAATATGTTCCAGCTGACACCCTCAGGAACCGCTGTGGAGTGTCTTACATATGACAATGCGTTCCGTGTATGTTTCTCTGACCCTACTCAGGGTACAGTATCCGCTCAGTATATCGCTGAAAACGGACTGGCTTCCAAGATTTATGTGATCTATGACAGTTCTGACGTATATTCAAGCGGTATCTATCAGGCATTTGCTGCTGAGGCAGAAAATCAGGGGCTGGAGATCGTTGGCTCCGGCGCGTTTACAGCTGACAATAAAACAGATTTTTCCGTACAGCTGCAGCAGGCAAAGGACGCGGGCGCAGAGATGATTTTCCTGCCTATCTATTATACAGAAGCGTCTATTATTCTTACTCAGGCAGATTCTTTAGGATTTGCTCCTCTGTTCTTCGGCTGTGACGGTATGGATGGTGTGCTGAACGTGGATAATTTTGATACTTCTCTGGCTGACGGACTGATGTTCCTGACACCTTTCTCCCCTACAGCAGAGGACGAAGTAACACAGTCATTTGTGGCTGCTTATGAGTCTGCTTTCGGTGAAACGCCGAATCAGTTTGCCGCTGATGCTTATGACGGAATATATGCGATCAAGGCTGCTGCTGAGCAGGCCGGCCTGACACCGGATATGAGCGTTTCCGATATCTGTGAGGCAATGAAAGTTGCCATGACAGAGATTACTCTGGCTGGTACAACCAGTGAGTCACTGACATGGAATGCAGACGGCGAGCCGAACAAGGCACCCAGAGTTGTTGAAATTCAAAATGGTGCTTATGAATTATTGGCACAGTAAAAGATGACGATCTGAACAGAATATATGACTGCTCAACAAGGGGGCTGAATAAAATCAGCCCTCTTGTCTTTTTACGGCTGTTGTTTCTGCTGTCTTTTCTTTTCCGCCCTGTCGAAAAAACAGTTGTATTGCCTATATGATTGTGCTATAATTTTCCTGATTGAGTTCTGAAAAGAAAAAAATTAAGGCAAGAGGTGTTGATATGAGCTTCATATCCTATTTAATTAGCGGTATCAGCCTGGGAAGTGTTTACGCAATTATTGCCCTGGGCTATACAATGGTTTACGGTATCGCCAGGATGCTGAATTTTGCCCATGGCGATATTATTATGGTAGGCGCCTTTGTGGCATTCACGGTTTCGAGTACGCTGGGAATGAACGCGGCTCTGGGGGTTGTGGCTGCCATTGTTGTATGTACGGTTCTGGGCCTGACTGTTGAGCGGGTGGCGTATAAGCCTCTGCGTCAGGCGCCTTCGCTGGCTGTCCTGATTACAGCTATCGGTGTCAGCTATCTGCTTCAGAACCTGGCTCTGCTGATTTTCGGGGCGAATCCGAAATCTTTTACATCGGTTGTTCCGGTGCCGGCCCTGAAACTGGCAGGAGGTCAGCTGACGATTTCCGGTGTGACGATTGTGACAATTGTGGTCAGCATTATTGTAGTTGTTGTACTGTCATTGTTTGTGAAGAAAACGAGAGCCGGCAGGGCGATGCAGGCCGTGTCAGAAGACAGAGGAGCCGCACAGCTGATGGGCATTAATGTGAACGGTACCATCGCGCTGACTTTTGCCATCGGTTCTGCGCTGGCGGCTGTGGCAGGTGTTCTGCTTTGCTCCGCCTATCCTACGCTGACTCCCTATATTGGCTCTATGCCGGGTATCAAGGCTTTCGTGGCCGCGGTGTTCGGCGGAATCGGGTCCATACCGGGCGCCATGATCGGCGGAATTCTGCTGGGTGTCATAGAAAATCTGAGCAAAGCTTATATTTCTTCCCAGCTGTCGGACGCGATTGTGTTTGCTGTATTGATCCTGGTGCTGTTAATCAGGCCGACAGGCATCTTCGGCAAACCTTTAAATGAGAAAGTATAGGAGGCAGTTCTGAACATGAAGAATATCAGTAAGACAACGAAAAGCAACTGTATCACTTTCGGAATTGTGATTCTGGCTTATATCATTGCTGAGGCCCTGATTCAGACCGGTCATATGTCCAGCCTGATGGAAGGCATTATGGTGCCGTTGTGCGTTTATGTGATTGCGGCAGTTTCCCTGAACCTGATTGTGGGTGTTCTGGGTGAACTGAGCCTGGGTCATGCGGGTTTTATGTGTGTGGGTGCGTTCTCCAGCGCTTTTTTCTCAAAATGTATGATGACATCTTCCATGCCGGAAGGACTGCGTTTCTTCCTGGCGCTGTTGATTTCAGCGGCGACGGCTGCGGTTTTCGGCATTTTGATCGGCATTCCGGTTCTTCGTCTGAAAGGCGATTATCTGGCGATTGTGACGCTGGCTTTTGGTGAGATTATTAAAAATGTTCTCAATGCTTTTTATGTGGGACTGGATTCTGCAGGCTTTCATTTTTCCATGAAAGACGCGATTGCACTGGATATGGAGGCAGGCGGGACAATTATCATAAACGGCGCTCAGGGTATCACCGGCACCCCCCGTTCTTCTACTTTTACCATCGGCATCATTTTGATTCTGATCACCCTTTTCGTGGTGCTGAACCTGATGAATTCCAGAGACGGCCGGGCGATTATGGCGATCCGTGACAACCGGATTGCGGCTGAGTCGATCGGAATTAATATCACCAAATATAAATTGATGGCATTTACAATCTCAGCGGCGCTGGCCGGAACAGCAGGTGCTCTGTATGCCCATAATCTGTCTACGCTGACAGCTTCGCCTAATAACTTTGGATATAATCAGTCTATTATGATTCTGGTATTTGTGGTTCTGGGCGGAATCGGCAATATCAGAGGATCTGTGATTGCCGCAGTGGTATTGACACTGCTGCCAGAGCTGCTGCGTTTCCTGAATGACTATCGGATGCTGATCTATGCGATTGTACTGATCGCACTGATGATCTTCAACTGGAGTCCGAAATGTATTGCCTTCAGAGAGCGGCATTCCCTGAAAGATTTGCTGAAAGGCAAAAAGAACACGAAGGAGGTTTAAAGCAATGGCTTTATTAGAAGTGGAAAGCCTAGGGATTTCCTTCGGCGGATTGCGGGCTGTAGATAATTTTAATATTAAAATAGAAAAGGAACAGCTGTATGGTCTGATCGGACCAAACGGCGCCGGGAAAACAACAATTTTCAATCTTCTGACCGGTGTTTATAAGCCGGACAAAGGAACCATTCTTCTGGATGGAGAAAATATGATCGGCAAAAAGACCATTGATATCAATAAGTCGGGAATTGCCAGAACCTTCCAGAATATTCGGCTGTTTAAGGATATGTCAGTGCTCGATAATGTGAAGGTTGGTCTTCACAATCATCACAGGTATCACACCATCTCCGGTATCCTGCGTCTTCCTTCTTACTTCAGGGTTGAAAAAGAGATGACAGAGCGGGCGATGGAACTGCTGAAAGTGTTTGGCCTGGAGAAAGAAAAAGAATATCTGGCTGCAAACCTGCCTTACGGCAAACAGAGAAAGCTTGAGATTGCCAGAGCGCTGGCGACAGATCCCAAGCTGCTGCTGCTGGATGAGCCGGCTGCCGGCATGAACCCTAATGAAACCAGTGAATTGATGGATACCATCTGTTTTGTGCGGGATAATTTCCATATGACCATTCTTTTAATCGAGCATGATATGAAGCTGGTGGCAGGCATCTGTGAGCGGCTGACAGTACTGAATTTCGGTCAGATACTGGCAGAAGGCGAAACCAGTGCTGTGCTGAGTGACCCGCAGGTAATCAAGGCTTATCTTGGAGAATAGGAGAACAGATAAATGGCAATGCTTGAAGTAAAAGATCTGGAAGTATATTATGGGGTGATCAAAGCGATCAAGGGCGTTTCCTTTGAGGTAAATCAGGGAGAGGTGATTGCGCTGATCGGCGCCAACGGCGCAGGAAAAACTACGATTCTTCATACCATTACCGGGCTCCTTTCTGCAAAGGCCGGTACGATTACCTTTGAAGGTCAGGATATCACCAGAACACCCGGCCATAAAATCGTGTCAATGGGAATGGCCCATGTACCGGAAGGCCGCCGTGTGTTTGCTCAGCTGAGTGTGTATGACAACCTGCTGATGGGCGCTTATACCCGGAAGGATAAAAATGAAGTTCAGGAAACACTGAAAAAGGTATATCAGAGATTTCCCAGACTGGAGGAACGGAAAAATCAGCTGGCGGGAACTCTGTCAGGCGGTGAGCAGCAGATGCTGGCGATGGGACGGGCGCTGATGTCTCATCCGAAGATTATTTTGATGGATGAGCCGTCTATGGGGCTTTCCCCAATCTATGTCAATGAGATCTTTGATATTATTCAGGAAATCAGTGCCGGCGGAACGACTGTTCTTCTGGTAGAGCAGAACGCAAAAAAAGCGCTGGCGATTGCTGACCGGGCGTATGTGCTGGAGACAGGAAACATTGTGCTGGAAGGAGAAGCGAGAGCGCTGATGGACGATGATTCCGTGAAAAAGGCATATTTGGGTGAATGAAACAGTCCATTCTTTCCAGGAGATATTCCTGAAAAAGCCAGAACAGGACAGAATGCTGTACCTGTATCTGGCTTTTATGATTCAAATATTTTCTGATACACTTCCTCACATAAATATTCTACATAACTGTCATCAAGCTGCTGATATTCACGCTTGAGAAATTCCCGTATCACATCCATTCGCTTCAGGCACCGGATTTCATCGGAAATAATGGTAAACCGTTTTTCAGGATTCAAAGCTACATCCTGATCCATCTGCGCATCAGCCGCCAGGTCAATCTGAGGACCGGTATAGGTGGAAAGAAACCAGTGATAGACGGATTCTGTGAACCGGTTTTCCTCATCGATCTGCTGTTTCAGCTTCCGGGACTTCTGCCAGGACAGCAGGCCGATTCCCATAAAGATGAGTCCCAGCCCCGTCATAACAAGGTAAGAGAGGAATCTGGTATTTCCGCGCAGAGGAGGATCAATGACACCGCCTGCGGCCAGCAGGACGATGGCCAGAGTCACAGTGCCCACCAGAAGAAACGCGACAGCAGAGGAATGAAGGTCGGAATATCTGTCAGAGGCTCTGACAAAAACCCTGACAGGCGCCGTATAGCTTCGCTGTGCCCGCTCTTCCTGCTCTTCCAGCGTTTGCAGAGCCTCATTGGCCAGCAGTACCTTCATCAGCTTAATTCCTTCCAGATACTGGTTTTCCGGTATCGTCAGGGAAAAAAGATCTGCTTCCTGGTCAAAATCCATATGAACATCCAGTCCGGAATAGGTCAGAAATTCCACGATTCGCTCTGCCAGAGGGGCCTCTGCAGAAATCAGACTGACCATGGCAGGCGCAGAAGCTTTCTTTTCCGTTTCCGGCGGCGTATCATAGTCAATAAAATCTGTAATTCCCTCGATATATTCTGTTTTGCATTTTGAACAGATGGACATGATATTCTCCTTTACAGGTGATGTTTCGAGATAGTAAAATTATAGTATATAGAGCAGGAATTTTCAATTGCCTCAGGGGGCCCTGTTGGCTTCTTTTAGAAAGATTTAATAGTTAGGATATATTTGATAAAGAATATTTTGACAAAGGATATTTTGACAAAGGATTTAAGGAGAGGTTTACGTGAAGGTAACATTATTGACAGTAGGCAAAATTAAGGAGCGGTATCTGGAAGAGGGAATCAGAGAATACGGGAAGCGGCTGAGCCGTTACTGTAAGCTGGAAATTCGGGAGGTAGCGGATGAAAAGACACCGGAGGGCGCCTCTGAGAATCTGGAGCGCCAGATCCGCGAAAAAGAAGGGAAGCGGCTGATGGCACTGATCCGTCCGGACGCTTATGTGATTACTCTGGAGATTCAGGGGAAGATGCTGTCTTCAGAAGAGCTGGCGGCAAAGATGGAACAGCTGGGGGTTCGGGGCATCAGCCATATTATATTTGTCATCGGCGGTTCTCTGGGGCTGTCAGAGGAAGTGATCAGCCGCGCAGACGCCCATCTCAGTTTTTCGAAGATGACCTTTCCCCATCAGCTGATGCGGCTCATTCTACTGGAGCAGGTGTACCGGAGCTATCGGATTATCAGTGGGGAGCCGTATCACAAATGAATCTTGCAGCAGGTCTGTTTCAGACTTCAATAAAGAAATTTTTCATGTCAGTGACAGAACAGCTCTTGCGCATTTGCTGTTTCTGTGTTATGCCGATAAAAGCACAGAAAAGGAGGATTCGGACGGCAATATGTGCGGCGGAATCATGGAACCTGTCGGCGTCAGGGTGAGGCCGGACGGAACATGGGAGATTATCCAGAGATGCGGATTTTGCGGGGAAATGAAAACGGCGGAACTTTCGGAAGAAGACAGCAGCGTTAAAATACTGTCGATTGCGTCAAAGCCGCTGGCATCGCTGCCTTTCCCTGTTGAGAAAATAGAAGAACTGACAATGATAATGGGAGGAAACGATTTTGAACGCCTGTGGAGATAGTAGGTAAGTGCCCAGTGGGTATACGAGGTCGATGAAGCAGGAAGCCCATTGGCTTTAGACAATGGGTAG
>CAJFOT010000004.1 GCA_904397815.1 Candidatus Paralachnospira sangeri | reverse complement strand
TCAATTTTCTATTTATGGGAAGAGAGGCAAAAACTTTCATCATCATTTGTGCCGTTGCAGGCGGCATGACAACAGGAACTAAAACACAGTGCGGATGACGACGTGATTTTTCAGGACCGGACTTATCTTCGGGAAAAGCATCAGGCTTTTCCCGAAGATAAGTCCGGTCCTGAAAAATCACGTTGTCATCTGCTTAGTACCTGTTCGGGCCGGGAATCAAGCGGCAGAAGATCCCGCCCGTATGGCGCTGTGCCCAAAGGGTTGCCTCCCCGTCCGGCGGTTCGTACCTCCCGCCTGTATGATGAACGAAAACTTATCCTTCTCACTCCGGCCTCCGCATCCGCTCTGTAATACTGCCCCGTCCCACAAACCGCAGGCACACCAGCGGTACCGCGGCGGCCAGGGCCAGCATCACCGGCAGGGTGATCCACAGAGGCAGGGCGGAAAAGGTGTAGACCATGCACCAGGAACCTATCCCTTCAATAACAGAGGGCATCCCCAGCAGATCGAAAGCCAGAATCAGCGGCACTGCAATCAGAGCCATCAGCAGGCCGTGGAACAGTCCCTCCAGCAGCACCAGACGTTTCAGCTGGGAGCGGGTCATGCCCAGGCTTTCATATACGGCGAATTCCCGCTTTCTGCCTACTGCCTTGATCACCAGCATATTCATAAAGTTCAGCAGGGCGATCGCCAGCAGTACCAGGCTGACGATCAGCTCCGGCAGCACTGTGTTCAGCCGGCCTGACTGGAAATTCGCCTGATATTCGCTGCGGCGGGTGACGGCCACGCCCCGGTTCAGCCCCTGTTCAAATTCGTCCAGATAAGCCTCAAAGTCGCTCTGGCCGCTGTAATCAATATTCACTGCCATCTGCCGGATTCCCTGACCGGGAAACATTTCCTCGAAAGCCTCCGGCGTCACATAGTAAAAGATGCAGAACGCCGCGTCCTGGCTGTTGGCCCCGCTGAGAAAGCTCCCGTTGTCCGCCACAGAGGCCATCACCTGGAAGGTTCTTCCCTCCAGCGTCACCTGTTCTCCTGCTGCCGGCGTGGAAATGCCCTCGTCGTAGGCGCTGGATGTCAGCACATAATCTCCCCTGGCAAAGTCCTCTGCATCGAAGGCGCCGCTGGTAACCGGCCCGTTAGACAGCAGATATTCCAGATAATCTCCTTCGATGGAGACGATAACACCGGTGTAGCTGCCGGTCTGCTCCAGCCGTTCCAGTCCTGCCAGCCAGGCCGGCTGCCCTTCCATCGTCTCCCTGCGGCTTAAATCATCCATGCCGCTGGGAGCATTATAATAATCTGTCAGCCGCTGTACCAGCCCGTCTGATGCGGTCAGGGCCACCTCTCTGCTTTTCAGCACGCTGACAGAGGTGACCTCCGGCCTGGCTTTCATTTCCTCTGCTGTCTCATCGGTCAGGCCCCGGTTTTCCTGATTATACTGCTGTACAGACAGATAGGCCGATCCGTCTGTGATGGAATAATCCCACGGGGACAGCCCTTCCATATAGATCTCTTCCTTCAGACTGACATACTGAATCCAGGCAGAACTCAGCAGCAAAAGGGCCAGTACCATCGCCGCGGCGGACACTGCCATCCGCCATCGATCCCGCCCCAGCGTCCGGACAGCCAGCCGGGGCAGGGTCATCCGTCCCCGGGCGCTGCCGGTTCCCGCCGGCCTTTTTTCCCAGGACATCCGCAGCACCTGCGCCGGCAGCATTCCGGAGATCCGAAAAGTCGGTAAAAGATATGCCAGCAGGATCGTAACCACAGCACATACCCCTGCTGCCGCAAAAGGCTGCCAGGTCAGGAAATAGAGGGCCGGATTCTCTTCCATTCCGGTGACAATCCTGCCGGTGACAGCCAGATGAATGAGAAAGCCCAGCAGCCACCCGGGAATCAGTCCCAGGACAGAAACGGCGCAGCCCTGATCCAGCAGAAAATGACGCAGCTGCCTGGGCGTCATACCCAGGGCTTTCAGTTCTCCGTAAAACTGGCGGTCCTTCTCCGCGGAAATATTGATAATGCCATAGATCATCAGACAGCCGCACAAAAGCACCAGCACCGCCGGGGAATAATAGGGGCGGGCATTGCTCTGAGCCTGCTCCTGCCGGGCGTCATTATAGGCCAAATTGGTCGTATAGGAGATGCCGGACACCCCCTGACGCGCCAGTATTTCCGCCGCCTGCTCCTCCAGGTCAGCCGGCTGGTGAAGGTTCACCCCCAGGGTGACATTGTGAGCCGTCTCAGCATCATAGTCCGGCACCAGCTCTCTGGCCGTATCCGATGTAATCCAGGCGCAGGCCTCTGTAAAGTTGGTAGGGCTGGCCCACCAGCCGCACAGGATGAATTCTGTCACCTGCTCCTGCCCCTCCGGGTCTGTCCATTCCAGCGTCACCGACGTGCCCAGTTCATGAAGTACCCCCAGAGAATCCATGGTAAACTCATCCAGGGCGATCTCTCCCGCTTCCTCCGGCAGCCGTCCTGTGGTGGGCAGGGATAACACCGTCTCTGCGTAATCCCGGTCTGTCACTGCCAGCTTTACCAGTCGCTGGCCCATCATCGGATCTGTCAGCTGTCCCACTGTGCTCAGGCGGACAGTAGCGCCGACGTCGGCATCCCCCGCCAGGGTGTCCGCCTGATGCTCCGTCAGACCTGTAAATAAAATATGGCTGGCAGAGCCATAGGTATACTCGTAATTCAGCAGATAAGCCCCCTCCACTGAGGTGCCCAGCAGAAACATAAAGGCGTACAGCCCGGTCACCAGCGCTGCCGCCATCACCAGAATCAGATTTTTCACCCGGTGGAACCGGAAATCCCGTTTCACCAGCTGCCAGCAGATTTTCAGATTATGATTTGAAAGCATTGCGCACTTTTCCTCCCATATGTCATTCTGTCATGCCGGTACGGCCTGCCGGCGTCCATGCTAACCGCAGATGCGGCCATCCTCCATGCGCACTACCCGGTCAGCCATCTGAGCGATCTCTAGGTTATGGGTAATCATCACCAGCGTCTGATGATAGGTTTCCACAGACATCCGCAGCAGCCCCAGCACATCCTGGCCGCTTTTGGTATCCAGGTTTCCGGTGGGTTCATCGGCCAGAATGATGGCCGGCTTCACCATCAGCGCCCGGGCGATGGCAGCCCGCTGCTGTCCTCCGCCGGAGAGCTGCCCAGGGTAGGCATCCATCCTGTCGCTCAGCCTGAGCAGCTCTGTGATCTCACGGAAAAACACCGGGTCAGGGGTGCTTCCGGCCAGATTCAGCGGAAAGAGAATATTCTCCCGGACTGTCAGTGTGGAAATCAGATTAAAATTCTGGTAGACAAACCCCACCTTGCTGCGGCGAAACACCGCCAGTTCCTTTTCCTTCAGCCCGGACAGATTCACCCCGTCCACTGTCACCTCCCCGCTGTCGGGAACATCCAGACCGCCGATCATATTCAGCAGCGTAGTTTTTCCTGAGCCGGAGGCGCCGATAATCGCTGTAAATTTTCCCTTCTCAATATTCAGGTCAATGCCGTCCAGGGCCTTCACCTGGTTCTCTCCCCTGCCGAAATATTTTTTCAGATTATGTACGGTTACAATATCCATCTGTTCCGCCCTCCTGTATGCAAAATTTCTATACGGATATCAGCTGAGAAGGTAGACCGAAAAGGTGGTCCCCTCTCCCACCCGGGATTTTACACTGATATATCCTTTCTGCCGGGTGACGATGCCGTTGGCCAGGTACAGCCCCAGCCCTACCCCCTCCTGGGCGGCGGCCGCCTCTTCCCGGTAAAACCGCTGGAATACATCATGATAATGGTTTTCCGGGATGCCGATGCCGGTATCGGAAATATCAATGCGGGTATAAAACTGCCAGGGCTGCACCGACACAGATACCCGTCCTCCGGGCGGTGTGTATTTCACCCCGTTGTCCAGAATATTGCCCAGAGCCTCTGCCGTCCACCTGGGGTCATGCTTCACCGTAATCCCGCTGTCACAGTCTGCCGTCAGCTGAATCCCCTTTTCCTCTGCCTTCGCCCATACCCCGTTCATCGCCCGGGCGATGGTATCGCTCAGCCGGGCTTCCTCCACATGGAGGGTGAAGGTCCCCGTCTCCAGCCAGGACATCTTAATCAGCGACTGCATCAGAAAATCCAGCTTGTTCACCTGCTCCTCCATGGTTTTCAGAAAGGCTGCCTGCTTCTCCTCTGTAATCAGGGGATTCTGGAGAATGCCGGTGTACAGCTTCATGTTGGCAATGGGTGTTTTCACCTGATGGGAAATATCGCTGACCAGCCCCTGGATCGTCTCCTTATCCCGCTGGCTCTGCACCTTTCCCTCATTCATAATATCGTAATACTGCATCAGCTTTCCCTGGACCCTGGCAGTCAGAGAATCCTCATAGGGCCGGTACCCCTCCGGCTGCCTGCCGGACATCAGCGCGTCCAGTGTCGTACACAGATCATCGGCAAAAACCGTCACCTGCCGGCGCTGATACCAGATCCACAGCCCCGCGGCGCAGCAGATCCCGGCGCCTACGGCCAGAAGCCCCCACCGGACCGACGCCCTGGGTACATAAGTCCACAAAAGCCATAAAAACACCAGGCAGAGCAGCACTGACAGCAAAGCCAGGACAACGCCGGCCAGTTTTGTCCCCTTTGCCCTCATTTCCTGCCTCCCGTCCAGATATATCCCATGCCCCGCACTGTCTTGATATAAGCATGGCTTTCATCCTCAATCTTCGCCCGCAGCCGGTTCATGGTGACGGTCAGGGTGTGATCGTCAATATAATTTCCTTCGCTGTCCCACAGACGCTCCAGCAGCACCTGGCGTGTGAGAATATTTCCGCTGTTCTCTGTCAGCGCCTTCAGCAGCTTGTACTCATTGGGCGTGATCGCCAGCTTCTCGCCGCCCCGCACTGCTGTCAGGGAGGAGAAATCCAGCAGAAGGAAGCCGTCGCCCCACTGATCGGCAGAAGCAGCCCTGGACTCACTGCGCCGCAGGGCCACCTCCACCCGCTTCAGCAGGATTTTCATGTTAAAGGGCTTGGTCACATAATCCTCCGCTCCCATATCAAATCCCTTCAGCACATCATCCTCCAGATCATTGGCAGTCAGGAAAATCACCGGCAGCTCCGGCCGGACAGCCTTTACCTCCCGGCACAGGTCAAACCCGCTGCCGTCCGGCAGATTCACATCCAGCAGCGCCAGGGAAAACTGCTCCTGCTGTGCCAGGTATCTGGCCTTGGCACAATGATAAGCCGGAACCGTGGCATAACCTGCCATATCCAGCTCAAAACAAAGACCTGCGTTCAGCGCCAGGTCATCCTCTACAACTAAAATACGTTCCATATCATCCTCATCCGGTACTCTGCCTCAGCCGGCAGATTTCTGTTTTCTGATTCAAAACTCGCCTGCGCATCCCTGCGCGGGAGTCTTACCTTCATATGTTAAAACACAAAGACGGTACCGCTCCCCCCTGGGGGGAAGCGCGCACCGTCCTTATTATAAACCGTCACAGATAGCTGGTCAATATGAGAAAATACCCTGTTCCATGCGCTGCAGGAATCCATTTGAATATGGCCAGAAATATCTGTTTTTTCATCCTGTCCTCTTCTCCCCGCCCAGAAACAAAGCGTCCACTGTAGTATCCAGCGCGCCTGCCAGCTGGAATGCCAGGGCCAGGGTCGGATCGTATTTGTTGTTCTCGATGGCGTTGACCGTCTGACGGGAGACGCCGCACTGCTTCGCCAGCTCCTCCTGGGACAGCCCCAGCGCCTTCCGCAGTTCCCGAATCTTATTCTTCATATTTAGCCACCATGCTTTCTCTTATAGTACAGCATACATATACAGAAAATAATCGCCGTCACCGCCAGATGGACAAAAGGATTCACCTCCTCCAGCTGCTTTCCCCGGATAAAACTCGCTGCAATGTCGATCACCAGGCTGCCGCTGGTTCCCAGAAGAGTAAAGGTGCTGGACTTCCAGACAATCATCCGCCTTCGCTCATCACCTGGAGCCGCCAGGGAAACAATCATCACCACATCCAGAACCACCATTGCCCCAATCAAAATGAGGCACAGCCATCCCAATACATCATACAGCACACTCATACAAAAACCTCCTTCCTGAAAGTGTCAAATTCTTTTGACACTTTCAGTATAGGAGGTTTCTGAAAAAATGTCAAGAGTTTTTGACATTTTCCATGTTCTGTCTCTTATTCCACTCCGTTTTTTATTCCACTCCGTTTTTGGCACAGATATCTTCCAGGCAGCACCGGTCACAATGAGGCTTTGTCCTGGCGGTGCACACCTCACGGCCATGGTTTACCAGCCGATGGCAGAAATCGTTGCCTTCCTCGGGGGGAATCAGCTTCCACAGGGCCATTTCCACCTTTTTCGGCTCTTTTATGCCGTCCACCAGCCCCATCCGGTTTACCAGGCGGATACAGTGGGTATCGGTGACAATCGCCGGCTTTCCAAACACATCGCCCATAATCAGATTGGCGCTTTTCCGGCCCACGCCTGGCAGCTTCAGCAGTTGGTCAAACTGATCCGGCACCTGTCCGCCGTATTCATCCCGCAGAATCCGCATACAGGCGCTGATGTCTCTGGCCTTGCTCTTTCCCAGACCGCAGGGCTTTACGATCGCCTCGATCTCCTCCGGCTCCGCCGCTGCCAGCGCGTTGACATCGGGAAACTTTTTGTACAGATCCTCCACCACCACATTCACCCGGGCATCGGTGCACTGGGCAGCCAGACGGACACTGACCAGCAGCTTCCAGGCTTCATTGTAATCCAGAGTGCAGTCCGCGTCCGGATATTCCTTTTTCAGGCGCTCAATAATCTCCAGCGCCAGCTCCTTTTTTCTCGTTTCTTCCCGGCCGGCCGCCTGTTTTGTCTGATTCTCTTTTGTATTTTTCACTGCCTTCTTTTTGCTTTTTTCTTCCATAATCTTTCGTTCCATCTGCTTCTTACCTTTCAATATCGCGCCAGCTTACAGCAGATGTGCCCGCAGCTCTTCTCCGCTCATAGGGGACAGATAGGCCGGCGCAATGTCAAATACTGTCTTGCACCCGGTCTGCCCCTCCTGATTCAGCCGGTACACCGCCCGGGCATAGGCGGTCAGCACCGCAGAGGTAAACTCGGGGTTGGAATCCAGCTTCAGGCTGTACTCGATCACATGGCCATTCTCGCCGCTGACGCCGGTTTTTCCGGTATGGATGACAAAACCGCCGTGGGGAATCCCGCTGTGGTCCCGCTTCAGCTCTTCCTCACTGATAAAATGTACCGTAGTATCATATTCGTCAAAGTAGTTGGGCATGGTCACAATTTCCTGACGTATCTGTTCCAGATCGGCCCCTTCTTCAGCCACGACAAAGCACTCCCGGGTATGCTTCTGTCTGGTAGTCAGCTCCGGATTGCTGCCGGAACGCACCGCCTGCAGCGCTTCCTCCACCGGGATGGTATACTGCCGGGCGTCCTTTACGCCTTTAATACGGCGAATGGCGTCAGAATGGCCCTGGCTGACCCCTTTTCCCCAGAAAGTATAGCTCTGTCCCTCAGGCAGAATCGCACCGGCCATCATCCTGTTCAGAGAAAACAGGCCCGGATCCCAGCCGATGGAAATCGCCGCTGTCTTTCCGCTCGTTTTCGCCGCCTGATCTACAGCCGCAAAATGCTCCGGTATCCTGGCATGGGTGTCAAAGCTGTCCACAACGTTGAAAAGGCCCGCATAATAGGGGGTCTGCTCCGGCAGATCCGCAGCGCTTCCTCCGCAGAGAATCATCACATCGATGTCATCCTTCATTCCCGGCGCTTCTGAAACCGGGAGCACCGGAACATGTTCTGTCAATATAGAAACTGTTTTCGGGTCTCTCCGTGTAAACACTGCCTTCAACTCCATATCCGGCGCATTTTTCAGCGCGCATTCCGCGCCCCGCCCCAGATTTCCGTATCCTAAAATGCCGATTCGAATGCTCATAATCTTCTTCCTCCTGTCCTTCTTTCCTTTAAAACTTCTCCGGGAGTCCCAGCGCGGGATTCTTTCTCCCGCCGTCTCCTCTCTCCGCAAAATTTACGGCTCCGCCAAAATTTCCTCGCAGATCACACCCACATCATTGGTACAGCCGGAGAAATCACCCGGCTTCATCCACACCAGAGCCTCCATAGTACGCCCAAGATCGTGCAGTTCTTCCTCGCTGATCTCCATGCACAGCCCCTGTTCCTTCAGCTGCCGGATACTGTTGCAGTCCTCTGCCACTGTAGGCCGGGAAATCAGCGCCAGCTTCTTCCTGGCCAGCATCGCCTCCGCAATGCTGCCCCATCCCGCCTTCGAGATCATATAATCGCAGGCCAGGATCACGTTATGGGTATCCGGGATGCCCCGGTCCAGCACTGTCACATTTTCCCCCGTCACCGGAACCCCCTCTGTCACGATAAAATCCCAAGGCAGCCCATCAGCCCGGATCTCACCGGTCAGGCTCACCGCCTTCCCCACACTGATATACACGATGGGGCGGGTATGACCTGCCCGGATCTGTGCCGCCCGCTCCCGGCTGAAAGGGCGGCACACATAGGAAATCCTCCGGTATGACCGGAAATACTGCTCCAGCCCCGGCATCGCCAGCCGGTAAAGCAGCGCTCTGTCTGCCAGTTCATAACAGCGGCGGTAAGGCTCCAGGATGTCCTCCTCGAAATACTCCCGGTAAATATCGTTCCAGGTGAAATTGCTGATAAAAAGGGATCTGACCCCTGCCTGCGCGCACGCCGCCAGAGCCCATGGCACAATATCCGCAACCCCTCTGTCGATTCCTTCTTTTTTCAGAAAGTCTGCCTCCCGGCCAATCCGCTCCGGCCAGCCCGCCATATACCGGCGAACCTTCCGCTCTGTAGTCTCCCGGTCAAAAATCATCGTACCCGGGTAAGGATCGTGCCCCACATCCGTCTCCTCTTCCAGACAGATCAGCTTCTCCGTCCCGGTAAAAATATTATCCTTTAAAAAGGTAAGGTGCGCCCCGGCACACCTTACATACACCCGCTCGACCCTGCTGTCTGCCAGCAGAGCGGCAATCACCGGCACATTTCTGGCCATATGGCCAAATCCATGGCTGGAAATATAAAATATGATCTTCATACAGCTGCTTCCTACAGATACTCTGTCATCCCTTTGTCCTTCAGGGTTTCCACAATCTTTTTCACATCCTGGGCCCGGTCCTTGGCGCAGACCATAATCGCGTCGTCCGTCTCCACAATAATCAGATCTTCCACACCCAGGGTTGTGACCAGTTTTTTCCCGGCGTACACCACACAGCCGCTGGTATCCAGAAGCACTGTTTCGCCGCAGGCCACATTGCCCCGGTCATCCTCCGGGTGGAGAACGCCCATGTTATCCCAGCTGCCCACGTCACTCCAGCCGAACTCTCCGTGGATCACCTTCACATCAGGGGATTTCTCCATGATGCCGTAGTCCACTGAAATGCTGGGAATCCGGGGATAAATCCTGTCGATTACCTCCTGCTCCCGGTCTGTCCCCATAGCCTCCCCGATCTGGGTCAGACACTGATAAACCTCCGGCAGATAGGTCTGGAAATTTTTCAGAATCGTAGACGCTTTCCACACAAACATGCCGCTGTTCCAGGCGTACTCCCCGCTGGCTACATACTCCCGGGCAGTTTCCAGATCCGGCTTCTCCTTAAATTCCAGCACCTGCTTCGCCTGTCCCCGATCATTTTTGTCATAACGGATATAGCCGTAGCCGGTGCAGGGGAAGGAAGGGGCAATACCGATGGTCAGCAGCTTGTCCTCTTCCTCCACACACTGAACGGCCTGGCGCAGAATCCCCGCAAACACCTCCGGCTGTCTGATATTATGATCCGCCGCAAATGTGCACATCACGCCGTCGCCGTATTTCTTCACGATTTCCATCGCCGCATAGCCCACACAGGCAGCCGTATTTCTCCCCGCAGGCTCCACCAGAATGTGATCCCGTCTGACCCCCGGCACCACCACGTCCTCCATGGTTCTGGCCTGAGCCGCGTTGGTCACGATAAAAACATCCTCCTCCCGGATCACCTGGGTGATCCGCTCGATGGTCTCATTAATCATCAGCCCCTTACCGCTGAGATTCAGCAGCTGCTTCGGCACCGCCTGACGGCTCAGCGGCCAGAATCTGGTGCCCCCGCCGCCTGCCATGATTACACCGTAACATTTCATCTTATTTCCTCCTTCCAAAGCTGCAGCAGCTTCGCGGCTTCATTTCTGTACTGAAACAGGCCGCATCTTTCTTTTCCTGCTGTTTTCCTTTTCTCCAGGCTGTCCTCCTTTTCGGACATCACCCGAAGCATAGCACGCTTTAAATCCTCTTTATTGTTATTTTGAAAATAATAAGCTCCGTCGCCCAGCACTTCCTTCATAGCCGGAGCATCCGAAGAAATAACCACCGTTCCCATCTGCATCGCTTCCAGCGGCGGAATGCCGAAGCCCTCATACAATGACGGAAATACAAAGCAGTCTGCCATCTGATACAAAACCGGAAGATCTGCCTCATCCACAAAACCGGTCATCTGAACACCCGGCATATCGTTATCATCGGACTTTTCCATCTCATGCTCTTTCTGGATCTGCTGCAGCAGATTCTCGATTTTCCATCCTTTCCTTCCGGCCAGCACCAGACCCCGGCTGAGTTTTCCCTCTTCCCGCAGCTCCAGATACGCCTGCAGCAGAAGCAGCATATTTTTCCTGGGCTCCAATGTGGACAGACAAAGAAAATACCCGGGCGGCAGGCTGTATTTCTGCCGGACTTTTTCGCATTCAGCCTCACTGATATCACCCGCCCGCCGGAATGTATCTGAGATTCCGCAGTAAATTACATGCACCTTATCCGGATCACAGTGCAGCAGGGACACAATCCGTTCTTTGCTGAACTGAGATATGGTGATCATTCCGTCACAGCGTCTGCTGTTGTTTCGGTGAAGCAGACGGTAGTACCAGACCATCTTTTTTTTCATTGTTTCCGGACAGTCAAAACAGCCCATATCATGCGCTGTGTACCAGAATTTCTTTCCCCGCAGGAGAAACGGAGCAGGGAAAGCCAGAAATAAAAAGAAATCCGCATCTAATCTGTTTAAAAACCGGGGAAGAGACCATTGATAGAAAATCAGCTTCCTGCTCCGCTCCAGTACACATGCCTCAACCCTTTTACCATCAATATACTGTGTGAAATCCGGAAAAATCTGATGCTTAAAAATTAAAATATATTCATTGTCTCGATCCAGTTCCAGCAGATTCACTGTAATGTCCCTGGCATAATGCTCGATCCCGGAAAAGTTGTCATCCAGGGACGTAAGATCCACAGCAATTTTCATACCATCAGTCTCCCTTATACCTGCTCCGGGTTTTATCCTTCCAGTACCGGAACATAATCCAAAGTATCTGAGGATCATCAATCAGATATCTTCTGGCCAGCCGGCCTGGTTCCTGCATCAGGCGGAACAGCCATTCCAGTCCCCAGCGCTGCATCCAGACAGGCGCCCGTTTCACCACACCGGCGGCAAAATCAATGCTGGCCCCCGCCGCTATAGACACCGGCACACCCAGCGCCTCCCGGTACTTCCATATAAATAATTCCTGTTTCGGCGTCCCCAGGGCCAGAATCAGGATATCCGCTTTTGCCGCCCTGACCTCCCGCACGATTTTTTGTATCTCTTTCTGGTCTTTCTCAAATCCCAGAGGCGGTGAACAGGTGCCGCATACCCGGAGGCCGGGATATTCCTTCATCAGCCTGTCTGAGGCCTTCTGGGCCACGCCTGGGGCAGCGCCCAGAAAAAACATTCTGAATCCCTCCCTGGCAGCCATCTGACATACCAGCGGAAATAAATCAGAACCTGATATTTTTTCCCGGATCGGCCTGCCCATCAGCCGTGATATCCAGATCAGCGGCTTGCCGTCAGCCAATACCAGCGATGCTTCCTGATAGGCCTGCCGGAACCGGGGCAGACGCTCCAGCTTTACGATATGATCCACATTTGGCGTTACCACGTAGTTCTTTTCTTTCCCGGCCGCCAGCTTCTTTATCTCATCCAGTGCTTCATCCATCGTCAGATTATCAATCATGGTGTTCAGAAATTTTATTTTTTCACCCATCTGTTATCTGGCTCCTTTGCCCGTAAAAACTGTGACAATGGTCTTCAGCAGAATTTTGATATCCAGGCCGATCGACCAGCTGTCGAT
Source organism: Candidatus Paralachnospira sangeri (assembly GCA_904397815.1). Classification (GTDB taxonomy): domain Bacteria; phylum Bacillota; class Clostridia; order Lachnospirales; family Lachnospiraceae; genus Paralachnospira_A; species Paralachnospira_A sangeri. The sequence goes on along the minus strand of CAJFOT010000004.1, from coordinate 3,026 downwards.
ATACTCCAGATCCATCTTGACGATCTCATCAAAGTCTGTTATATCACTCCGGCCGCTGATCTGCCACAGCCCCGTAATCCCCGGTGTAATGCTGAGCCGTCTTTTCTGATATCCCTCATAAGCCTCAAACTCTTCCACCGTCGGCGGTCTGGTTCCCACCAGGCTCATATTTCCTTTCAGCACATTCCAGAACTGGGGCAGCTCATCTATGCTGTATTTCCTGATGAAGCGCCCTACATGAGTCACTCTTGGATCATCCGTCATCTTAAACATATTGCCCTGCATTTCATTTTTTTCCATCAGATCTGCCTTCCGCTCTTCCGCATCCACATACATAGAACGGAACTTGTAAATTTCAAAAATTCTCCCGTTTTTCCCCACTCGCTTCTGTTTAAATATCAGTGGTCCCGGAGATTCCATCAGAAGAACAGGCGCCAGAAAAACAGTGACCGCAGCTGTAATAATAAGTCCCACAACAGCACCTATAATATCAATACACCGCTTGAGCAGTACTTTACGATAGTCAAAAAGCCGGCTGGTAAACACCAGCGCATAAAAATCTCCCATACGGTAAATCCGCCGGCTGTCATCAATCCCCAGGTCAAACATATCAATATTCAGATGAACCACCACGCCCATTTTCTCCAGTTCCAAAATCATATGCTTCAGAGCTCTGCTTCGATTATCCGGTATATGAATAAAAACCTCATCAATCACCTCATGTCTGACATAATCCATCAGGTCTGACCGTCCGGCCACTACCGGAACACCATTTACCATCTCACCGGTCATATCCGCATCAATCACAGCCGCCGCCGCTACCTGATAGGTCCAGTCCTCCGGCCTGTCCAGTCCCTCCAGAACGTCCTTCAGCCGATTTTTTACCGTTACCAGCAGAACCTTGCTGGTGGAGGCATTGTTGCGGTAAATATGTGTCATATAATATTTATACAGCTGATGAGCCGCATATATGGTGAACTGGCTGAAAACACAGAGATAACCCGCCGTCAGACGGGACAGGGCAAATGCATTCTTAATGCAGAAAACAAATGCCGCAATGGATATGATTAAAACAATATTGTATTTCAGAATCTTAATAAATTCCGCCAGCGGGCCCCTGAAACATATATTTTCATACAGCTTGCTGAAATAAAAAATCGCCACATGAATCAAAACAATGCTGACCAGCGCATACGTAATATTGGTATTCGCCCTGAATAAAGAAAATGACCTGTACCGGAGCAGACCAGCCAGCATAAAACTGAGCCCTACACACGCAGCGTCAATCAGGCAGACCAGCAATTCCTGTATCTGATTGCGTCTCTGATACATTCCAGTTTCCTCCGATCCTTTCATCTGCGTCCACATTTTTGCATATACGCAAAAAGTATAACATACTTCACGGCAATTCGCAATTCATCTTCCTTGACATCTGAAACCTGCTTTGTTATTCTTACAATAAAGACTTTCACCTGCTTAAGGAGTAACATTCATGAATCTGACTACCGAAAAAGAACAGCTGTCTGTTTTTGGCCTGTCTTACCTGCTGAAAACAGTCCTTGCCTGTATCATATTGTTTCCCGCCTACTCCCGTCTATCCAATAACAGCTATTATATCCGGCTGGTTCTGCCTAATATCGTTATTGTATTTCTGCTGGGGTGGTATCTGCTTTTTTGTCTGAAGCCCCGAACGGCAATACCTGTGCAGGAAAAAGAATCCAACCGTTTTCTGTTCCTTTTTATAAGCATTCTGCTTCTCTATAATATTGTATGTTATTTTATGAACGGGCTTCACAACCAATGGTATTGGGATCAGATCAACTACACCATTGGTTTTCTCTTCCTGCTTTTTCTCATATTCGGCCTGTCTCAGAATCAGGCAGAACAGTTCCGGCTCTTTCGCTTTTTTATATTGGTGACTGTAATCTCCCTGCTGTGCTCTTATTTTCTCTTTGGATATGGCCTTCAGTCACTGAACATATGCTGGGACTACTTTTCCCGAATCACCCAGGATTACGGCGGATATTCCGATATCCGAAACAGTTGGCTTTATCCCCACAAAAGCCAGTATTCTTTAATATTGCTGATGACCATTTTTGTGGTTATCCGACAGCGAAGCCGTTTCTCCCGAAAATGGATGTTTTTCATTGTTAGTGCTATGTTATTGACGGCTCTTTACCTGTGCAACACCATGGCAGCTTTCGGCGGCCTGGCTCTGGGCTGTGCCGGCTGGTTCTTTGACTATCTCTATCAAAAAGGCTTCCGGTTAAACCGATATGTGATTATCGGGATCTGTATCTTCGCAGCCGCAGCTGCTCTGCTCCTTTCCTGGATAAATTCCGTCCGGGATTTAACTACACTGGGAGATCGAACTTATATATGGAGCAGCGGGATTCAGGCTATCCTGGAAAATCCCCTGGGTGTCGGCCTGCGGTTCGGCTCAGTCCCCATCAGCGGTTCCAACGGATGGATCACCGACAACTGCCACAATGTTTTCCTGAACCACGCCCTGCGCTATTCCATCCCCGCCGGCATCCTGTTCACCCTGCTGATTCTGCTGATTATGGCATACACCATATGGACCAGCCGCAGCTTCTTCGCCGTCGGCACCTGGCTGGGCATCATGATTATCCTGAACATGGACTACTCCCTGATCCCCGTCCAGTTTCCCCATTTCATCCTGCTGATTTATCTGATCTATATATACAAACCTCCAGCAGAACAAACCGCCGGAGGTATTTCACCTGCCCCATGACACTTCCCCAAAAATGTATGTTTTTGTCCAGGGGGTTTATACGTAACCCGGACGGCATCAAGAGGCGCAGCAGAACGCCGGGTTCGGACCGCCCTGCCCCTTAACGCCTTTGTTCCCGGCCTGAATAAATTCTAAGCAGCCAGGCAGCCCCTTTTCCAGGATCGATTTTATGTTCGGAAAAAGTTTGATACTTTTTCCTCACGAAAATCTCTCATGCAGGCGTTGATCGCCTGCATTCGCCTGGAAAAGGGGCTGTCTGCCCGCTAAGAAT
>CAJFOT010000003.1 GCA_904397815.1 Candidatus Paralachnospira sangeri | reverse complement strand
TCCGGCCGCGGCTGTCGGGGCCGTCTGGACGGTGACAAGCCCCATGAACGAAAACACATAACTTACAGTTCCCTTTTGGCAGGCTGTAGAATGGCAATGCTGTTCTGCAGTTTTTTTTATGAATACCGGCCGCTGAAAGAAAGTGTTCTTTCTTTGCGATGGATTTGTTGCCGGATGTCACTATAAAACAGAGCAAAATCGTGTATAATGAACAGTATAAGCGGTTGTGTTCGGTTTGGCATGCGGACAGGAGGTTTTTATGAAAATTTTGTATAAGAATGGAAATGTGATTACGATGAATGGCCGTCCGGCAGAGGCAGTGCTGACAGAAGACGGGATGATTTCTGCCGTAGGCGAGGCGGAAGGCATGGATGCAGCCGGGGCCCGGCAGATTGACCTGGAGGGACAGACACTGATGCCGGCTTTTATTGATGCCCATAGTCATTTTTCTGCTGTGGCCAATGGATTTTTGCAGGTGGATCTGGAGAACTGCGGCAGTTTTCAGGAGATAGAGGAAAAGATCAGAGACTATGTCAGCAGAAGGAATCCGGAACCGGGCGGCTGGATTCTGGCGAGGGGATATGATCCATACCGATTGAAGGAACAGCGCCATCCAAAAAAGGAACTGCTGGATCGTGCAGCGCCCGGTTATCCGGTTATGGTTCAGCATCAGTCCGGACATGTGGGGGTGTTTAATTCGGAAGCCCTGAGGCTGCTGGGAGTGACATCAGACACGGAGGCGCCGGAAGGAGGCATGATTGAAATACATGACGGCGTTCCCACCGGGTATATGGAGGAAAATGCTTTTCTCTATTACCAGAAGAAGGTTCCTGCTGCCGGGTGGGAGGATCTGCGGGAGGCTTATATGCAGGCCCAGAATCAGTATATTTCCAGAGGGATTGTTTCTGTTCAGGAGGGACTGATGACGAAAGAGATGGAGGGGATCTATCAGCGGCTTCTGAACAGCGGGATATTGAAGGTGGATCTGACTGCCTATACAGCGCCGGAGGATTATCATGGACTGGCGGAGCGCTTTCCTCAGGCAGCGGCCGGACGGGACAGAAACTTCCGGCTGGGCGGGATGAAAATTTTCCTGGATGGTTCCCCGCAGGGCAGAACGGCCTGGATGCGGGAGCCTTATGCGGGAGAGCTGGATTACTGCGGATATGGGACGATGAAAGATGAAGATGTGACGGAAGCTGTACTTCAGGCAGCGGAAGCCGGTGTGCAGCTGCTGGCTCACTGTAACGGTGATGAGGCCTGTGCCCAGTATATCCGGGTGCTGGATGCGGCCAGGCGTCACGGGGCAGATATCAGCCGGTGCCGGCCGGTCATGATTCATGGACAGCTTTTGGGTCTGGACCAGCTGGCTTTGGTCAGGGAACTGGGAATTATGCCTTCTTTTTTTGTGGCGCATGTGTATCATTGGGGTGACATTCATCTGAAAAATTTTGGTATGGAACGCGCATCGCATATCAGTCCGGCGGGCAGCGCTCTGCGGGATGGGATTATGTTTACCTTTCATCAGGATACGCCGGTGATCGACTGTGATATGCTGGAGACGGTATGGTGCGCTGCCGTCCGCAGGACCAGGGACGGCATCATTCTGGGCAGGGAAGAGCGGATTTCGGTGGAGGAAGCGCTGCGGGCGTTGACTGTTAATGGAGCGGTCCAGTATGGGGAGGAAGCACTGAGGGGAACTATTGAGAAAGGAAAATATGCAGATTTTGTCATATTGGACAGGAATCCGCTGACTGTTCCGGCAGATGAGATACCAGAGGTTCAGGTGAAGGGGACGGTCAGACGGGGCATCATGATATATGAGGGATAACTGCTTCGTCAATGCGAAGTGCAGTTTGACAATAAACTGATAATGAGCCGCCGAATGCTCGTGACTTTAGCGATGAGTTAGGCGGCTTGTTTTGCGCTTATGCAAAAGCTGTCAGCAGCAGTATACGGCCATATATCAGAGGGAAAGACGGTATGAGCGAAGGAATGATGCGATTACCGGCAGGAGAATGCCGGCAGAAAATCTTTTACCCAATATGATGTATACAACAAAATGAAAAAAACTATTGACATATATACAATAAGGTGTATAATGGCACTAGAGAGAAGAGGAAAGCAATAACAAAAAACTTTGCCAGTAAAAGCAGGATCTGGCAGGATGAAACTGTTGTATCCAATAAGCATATATGCAGGGTAAGAAAAGGAGATCAGGATTATGAATTCCCGTGAAAAATTAACAGCAGCACTTAACCATCAGGAATGCGGACATATCCCTTTCGATATGGGCGCTACAAAAGCGACCGGGATCAGCGCTTCTTTGCTGTATCGTCTGCGGAAATTATACGGCAGAGATGAACCGGTGAAGATTTATGATACCTATCAGATGCTGGGACTGGTGGACGAAAAGGACGCAGAGATGTTTGGCATTGACGTTCTGCCTCTCTGGCCGGATATGACTATCTATGGCTATCGTAATACAGAGTGGAAGAGCTGGACTGCGCCGGATGGCACCCCGGCTCTGATCGGCGCCGGCTGCGGGATGAAAGAGATGGACAGAAAGCTGTATATGTATCCTCAGGGTGATCTGAATGCCCGTCCCAGCGGATGTATGCCTCTGGACGGCGGACATTATTTTGACTTCCTGACCCGCCAGGATCCTTTTGATGAGGATAATCTGAACGGATATGAGGATTATAAAGAGCAGCTGGAGATTATGACCATTGATGATGAAACATTGAAGTATTTTGAGGACCGGTGCAATCAGATTTACAACAATACTGGGTGCGGTATGGTGCTGAATGCGGAATACGCAAATTTTGGTTCCCAGAGTATGCTAAACGGCGCTTATGCAAAAGCAACGCCCGGCATCCGTGACTTCAGCGAATACCTGGTGGCTCATCATACAGATCCGGAGTATATCGAGGAAATTTACGAGGCGTGGACAAAGTTATGTATCCGGAACCTGGAATTGCTTCATCAGGCTGTAGGGGAAAAGGTACAGGCTGTATTTCTGAGCGGAACGGATTTTGGAACCCAGCACAGCGAGATTATGTCCAAGAAGATGTTCCAGGAGCTGTATGTGCCTTATTATAAACGGGTAAACGGATGGGTTCATGAGAATACTTCCTGGAAAACTCTGTTTCACACCTGCGGTTCCCTGGTAAATATTCTGGATGATTTTGTAGACTGCGGGCTGGACTGCCTGAATCCGATCCAGACTTCTGCAGACGGCATGGATCCGGAATATCTGAAGGGGAAATACAACAAAGAGCTGGTATTCTGGGGCGGCGGCGTGGACAGCCAGACGACTATCACTCACGGCACACCGGATGATGTCGAAAAGGAGATGAGAAAACGGATTGAAATCTTTGGAAAAGACGGAGGATTTGTTTTCTCTGTTGTACATAACATTCAGGATAATGTAGATCTGAAGAATGTCCAGAGAATTCTGGATGTACTGAAAGAGTACAGATAAACTCTAACTGAGTATGAGCCTGATTTTCTGTCAGCGGATACCGCTGGAGGGGAAAATCAGGCTCTTCTGATATTTTCTTTCTTTTATTTGCTTTCTTTCCGGGTTTACGGCTGACGCAGCATGTCCATCTTTCGAAGATAGCCGATGCAGTCTGCGCAGCCTTTGTAATAGGCCTGGACTGCTTCCATGAAAGAAATCTGGTTCCGGATATTCAGCACCTGGATCAGAGCGGCGCTTTCCTTTTCTGTCAGGGAACAGGGGACGGCGTTATCCATCACTTCCGCCATCCGGGGATATTGACGGAAAAGTTCCTGAATCTGTGCCGCCAGTTTCTGATAATCTTCATCTGAATGAACTGCGGCTGCGGAGCGGCTTAAATATTCTGTGAATTCCATGTGATACGCGTCTAAAAATGTTTCGAAATTTAAATCTGTCATTATTTTATGTACTCCCAACTGAAATGATAATAGGTGTCGATATATGAAAAAACCACTTTTTCATATAGGAACGGGCTGTTGGAATTTATTTTAACACGAAACATCACAAAATACAATTGATTTATAGTGATAAAAAAGAATTATTTGACAAGCGTCAGTATGTCAGCCCATTATGAATGGCTTCCAGTGCCTGCTTCAAGTCCCTGGCAGAAATCTGTCCCGGAGCGGAAGCACCTGCCGCTGTACCGAAAGTAAAGGCGGAACCGAAGAACTCACCGGCCAGGCGGCTGATCACGCCGGTCTGTGCCATAGAGACAGTGATAAAAGGAACCTGGGAAGACTGCTTCATGGACAGGGATGCCTGGAGCAGTTCCATCACATCCTGCTGTGACTGAGGCATGACGGCTACCTTTGGCAGATCGGCGCCGGCTCTTTCCATAACCTGGAGCCGGGAGAGGATTTCCTGCGCCGGGGGTGTCCGGCGGAAATCATGGCTGGACAGGACAGTGCGTACCCCTGCCTGCCGGGCGGCCTGAATCAGCTCAGAGACGGCAGAAGTTCCCATGGAGTATTCGATATCAATCAGATCAGCCAGTCTGTCGGCACAGACGGACCGGTTCAAAGCGATATACTGATCAGGCGCGGCGGGCTGTTCTCCGCCCTCTGATGCAGTGCGGAAGGTAAACAGAATTGGCATCTCTTTAAGTATTTCTCGCAGTTCTGTCAGAACCTGACGGACACAGTCCGGATTCAGACCTTCTTTGTACCAGTCAGCCCGCCATTCCGCCAGTTCGGCAGGAACCGACAGGAGGGCGCGGGCAGAACTGCAGATTTCGTCAGATGTGCGTCCCATTACAGGAACACATATTTTCGGGCGGCCTTCCCCCAGAGTCAGGCCGCGTATCTTCAATGGTGTCATGAAACAGAGCCTCCTTTTTCATTGGTTTTTCAGGATTCTTTTTTATCATACATGGAAAAAACGGCACCGTCAATGGAACGTAAGGTGATAAGCAGGGGGAAAGCGGGAAAGACGGGGAGGCCTGGCAAAGACGGCAGAGCAGCGGAAATTGAAAAAGGAGCGGATCTGTGCTATGATGGGAATAGTTTGTAACAGTGCTGAATGCTGCAATAGTTTAACGCAGGTCTGAAAAAGGAGTTTCGATATGATGAGCAGAGAGATAACAGGACACACAACGCTGACCGCCCTGCTGGGAAGCCCGGTAGGGCACAGCATCTCCCCGGCTATGCATAACGCCGGGTTTGAGGCGCTGGGACTGGATTATGTATATCTGGCCTTTGACGTGGGGACGGAAGGGCTGGCCCGGGCTGTGGACGGCATGAAAGTCCTGGGTGTCCGGGGCTTTAATCTGACCATGCCGGACAAAAATCTGATGTGTGAGCTGTGTGACCGGCTGTCTCCGGCTGCTGAACTGGCAGGGGCAGTGAATACGGTGCTGAATGAGGACGGCGTTCTGACCGGCTATATGACGGACGGCGTGGGTTATATGCGTTCCGTGAAAGAGGCCGGATATGATATCATCGGCGGGAAGATGACCCTTCTGGGAGCCGGCGGCGCGGCCACTGCGATCATGATTCAGGCGGCTCTGGACGGCGTGGCGGAAATTTCTGTGTTCAACAGCCGCAGCCCCCGGTTTGAGCGGGCAGAGCGTATTATCGGGCAGCTGAAGGAAGGCTGCCCATGTCAGCTTCATCTTTATGATTTCAGTGATCCGGCTGTGCTGAAAAAGGAGATTGCCTCCAGCGATATCCTGGTAAACGGGACATCTGTGGGCATGGCGCCAAATACAGAGGACTGCGTAATAAAGGACCCCTCTGTCTTCATGCCCGGTCTGATTGTGTCAGATGTGATCTACAATCCCAGAGAGACCCGGCTGCTCAGGATGGCGAAACAGGCCGGATGCCATACATTCAACGGTATGTATATGCTGCTTTACCAGGGAGCTGAGGCATTTAAAATATGGACCGGACATGAGATGCCGGTGGAAATGATAAAGGAACGGTACTTTTCAGAAAAAGAGTGAGGCGGCTATGATGGGATTCTGGGTTTTTATGCTGATGATGGAGATGCTGATCCCCATTGCAATGTATAATAATGAAGAAAGGACGGAATATTTCATGAGTAATTCTTATGTAAAGGAAAACCTGGCCCATATTGAGGCCCGGATTCAGGCTGCCTGCAACAGATGCGGACGGAGCAGGGATGAGGTGCTGCTGATTGCGGTCAGCAAGACAAAGCCGGTTTCCATGATCCGGGAGGCGATTCAGGCGGGCATCCGGGATTTCGGCGAAAATAAGGTGCAGGAGCTGTGTGAAAAATACGAGGAGATCCACGGGACAGAGGAGAATGGGGAGGCGATCCGGCCGCCGCTGAACTGGCATCTGATCGGCCATCTCCAGCGGAATAAGGTGAAGTATATTGTGGACAAAGCCTGCCTGATTCATTCGGTGGATTCTTTGCGGCTGGCGGAGGAGATTCAGAAGGAGGCTGTGAAGAAGGACTGTCAGGTAAACGTGCTGGTGGAGGTAAACATCGGCGAGGAGGAGACCAAGTCCGGCGTGGCAAAGGAGGAAGCGGCGCAGCTGGTGCGGGAGATTTCCGCCCTGGACCGGGTACATGTCAAAGGGCTGATGGCTATCGCGCCGCCGGAGGATGATCCGGAGGACTGTCGGGGATATTTTCAGGAAATGGCCCGGCTGCGGGAGAAGATCCGGGGGATGAACCTGCCCGGAGTAGAGATGAAGGAGCTGTCCATGGGCATGACCGGTGACTTTGAGGTGGCTATCGAAGAGGGAGCTACCATGATCCGGGTGGGAACGGCGATTTTCGGGGGCCGGGTGTATCCGGCATAAGCGAATATGCTCCGGCGTGATTTCGCCTGACCCGATTCTGCCTAAGACTGATTCTGCTTGTGTTTTTCACTGAGACAGGATACAATAGAAAAGGCATCATGTGAACAAGCATCAAGGGGTTTTTATGAATATCAGTGAAATTGCAGAGATGGCTGGCGTATCCCGGGCGGCGGTATCCCGGTACCTGAACCATGGATACGTCAGTGCGGAAAAGAAGGAAAAAATCCGGGCGGTCATCCAGCGTACCGGGTATCAGCCGTCGGTTCAGGCACGTATGCTGCGAACCAGGCATTCCCATCTGATCGGGGTGCTGATGCCCAGAATTCAGACGGGGCCGGAAACACGGATGCTGGCGGGCGTCAGCAGAGTGCTGTATGAAAATGGGTACCAGCTGCTGCTGTCCAGCACCGACGGCCAGCCCTCCAGAGAGCTGGAATGCCTGCGTATTTTTCAGAATAATCTGGTAGAGGGCATGATTCTGGTGGGGACGGCGCTGACGGATTCGCACCGGAAGGCACTGGATCGGATGATGGTTCCGGCGGTGGTGACCGGCCAGAGGACGGACCGGCTGTCCTGTGTCTATCATGACGATTATAAGGCAGCAGGCGAGATGACCGGGCTGCTGCTGAAGCGGGGCCGCAGGAGGCTGGGAATGCTCTGCGCATCGGATGCGAGAGAACCGGCGGAAACCCAGCGCAGGAGCGGCTTTCTGGATACAGTGGAGAGCTGGGGCGACGGAGTGGAGGCTTTCACAGAGGCGTGCGGCGATTCGGTTCAGGAAGGCTGGGAGGCGGCGGGCCGTCTGCTGGAGGCCCACCCGGATCTGGACGGCCTGTTTTGCGCCACAGATGTGATGGCGGCCGGGGCGATGGAGTATATCCGGTCTGTGGGAAAAGAAATTCCCAGGGATGTGTCGGTGACTGGAATCGGCGATTCTGAGCTGAACCAGGTGATGACGCCCAGACTGACTACAGCCCATTATTATGATGAAACCAGCGGCGCGGAGGCGGCAGGTGTGCTGCTGAGCATGATTAAGGATCGGTCTGCGCCGGTGAAATCCATACAGCTGGCCTACCATGTGGTGGAGCAGGGGTCTGTATAGAGGATTCTGTATCAATAGATCAGGTGAGAGATAGGATGAGAGAACTGGAATATCCTTTTGACAGTGAATATCTGTTGAAGAAGAGACGTACTATTAAAAAAAATCTGCTGGCCCGGGAGGGGCACTTAATTGAGAAGCGGATCGCGGTGCTGGGCGGCTCTACTACCCATGACGTGACTGCTATGCTGGAGCTGTTTTTGCTGAACCAGGGCATCCGGCCTGCGTTTTATGAGTCGGAATACGGACGGTTCTGGCAGGACGCCATGTTTCCCGATGAGACGCTGCTGTCTTTCCATCCCGATATCATTTATATCCATACCAGCAGCAGGAATATTCAGCGCTTTCCCGCGCCCGGAGATGATGAAGGACAGGTTGGGGTGCTGCTGGACCAGACCTTTGATCATTTCCGGCAGATGTGGGAGTCTGTGGAGGCAAAATTCGGCTGCCCGGTGATTCAGAATAATTTTGAGCTGCCCTATGTGCGGCTGATGGGAAACCGGGAGGCCAGTGACCCCTCGGGGCGGGTGAATTTTGTGACCCGGCTGAATCAGCGGTTTTATGACTATGCCCAGACCCATCCCCATTTTTATATTCAGGATATTTTATATCTGTCTTCCTGCTACGGGCTGGACCGGTGGGCTGACCCTTTTTACTGGCATATGTATAAATATGCCCTCTGCGTGCCGGCCATCCCGGAGCTGGCCTTTAACCTGGCCAACATCATCAAGTCTCTGCTGGGAAAGAACCAGAAAGCGCTGGCCCTGGATCTGGACAATACGCTGTGGGGCGGCGTTGTGGGAGACGACGGTCCCGAGGGCCTTCAGATGGGGCCGGAGACTTCGATGGGGCAGGTATATACAGAGTTTCAGTCCTATCTGAAATCTCTGAAGGGCCTGGGTATCCTGCTGAATGTGAACTCCAAAAATGACATGGAAAATGCCATGGCAGGGCTGAATCATCCGGACTGTCTGCTGAAGCCGGAGGATTTTCTGGTGATCCGGGCCAACTGGGAGAATAAGGACCAGAATATCCGGGCGATTGCGGACACCCTGAATATTCTGCCGGAGAGCATTGTTTTCGTGGATGATAATCCTGCGGAACGGGAGATTGTCAGAAACCGTTTTCCGGAGATGACGGTGCCGGAGATGGATTCACCGGAACACTATATGAAGATCATTGACCGGTCCGGATTTTTCGAGGTGACGACATTTTCCGAGGATGACCGGAAGCGCAATGAGATGTACCGGGAGAATGCGCAGCGTGCCAGCCTTCAGGCCAGCTTTGCCGATTATGAGGATTACCTGAAATCCCTGGAGATGGAGGCGGTGATCCGGGGCTTTGAGCCGGTGCTCTATGACCGGATTACCCAGCTGACCAATAAGAGCAACCAGTTTAACCTGACCACCCGCCGGTATACCCAGACAGAGATTGAAGAGGCGGCAGCAGATGAAAGGGTCATTGATCTGTACGGCCGTCTGGAAGATAAATTCGGCGACAATGGGGTGGTGACCGTAGTGATCGGCAGACAGGAGGGGGATACCGTCCATATTCTTCTGTGGCTGATGAGCTGCCGGGTGCTGAAGCGGGGCATGGAGCAGGCCATGATGGATGAACTGGTGCGGATCTGCCGGGGCCGGGGCGTGAATCGGATCGTGGGATATTATTACCCTACAGCGAAAAATGCCATGGTGAAGGAATTTTACCGGCAGATGGAGTTTGAGAAAACAGAGGAGGACGCCCAGGGGAATACAGTCTGGCAGCTGTGTCCGGAGGCGTATGTATATCAGAATAATGTGATAAAGGTGGTATCAGAAGATGACAAGAGATGAGGTATATGACCGGCTGAACGAGATTTTCAGAGATGTCTTTGATGACGACAGCATTACCGTTTCCGACAGCACCACATCGGCGGATATCGAGGAGTGGGATTCTCTGGAGCATATCAATCTGGTGGTGGCTGTGGAAGAAGAATTCGGCTTTAAATTCCAGATGGGCCAGGTGGTTTCCATGAAGGATGTGGGCGAGATGGTGGATATTATCATGGAGAACGGGAACTGACAGGATGGAAGAGAAGCAGAGGACAGAACAGGTATGGCAGGGAGAGGAGACGGAAGCGTGGCGGGGGCAGCTGCGCCATTATACCTATGATCAGATTGCTGTGGGCCTCTCCCACGAATTTACTGTCGCCCTGACAGAGGAATATCAGCAGCTGTTCCGGAAGATCACCGGGGATATCAATCCCCTCCACTGCGACCCGGATTTTGCCCGGGAGAAAGGGTTTGGCGGCCCGGTGGCATACGGGATGCTGGAGGCTTCCTTTTACTCTTCCCTGGCGGGCGTGTTCCTGCCCGGGGAGAACAGCCTGATCCACAGTGTGGAGGTATTGTTCAAGAAGCCGGTATATATCGGCGATGTGCTGACGGTGCGGGGCACTGTGGCGGAAAAGAATGATACCTTCCGGTTTATTAAATTGAAATGTGACATTACCAGAAACGGGAAGGAGAAATGTTCCCGGGCGGTGATGCAGATCGGAGTGCTGGAATGAAAAAAGTATTGTTTCTGTGCGGCGGGTCCTCAGACCTGGGCAGGACGCTGATCCGCCGGGTGTATGGGGAATACGATGTGATACTGGCCCATTACTGCCGGCATGAAGAAGGGCTGGCCCGGCTGAAGGAGGAGCTGGAAGAGGAGCAGGGCATCCGTGACCGGCTGGTGCTGCTCCAGGGAGATCTAAGCAGCCGGGAGGATATCGCCAGGCTGACAGAAACCTGCCGGCAGCAGGAGATGATGCCGACACATTTTGTATATTTTCCTGCCAGGCAGGTGAAGATCGAGAAGTTCCATAAGATGAAATGGGAGGATATGGAGGCGGATCTCTCCCTCCAGCTGCGGGGCGCTGTGCTGATGCTCCAGCAGTTCCTGCCGGCGATGGCGAAGGGCAGATACGGAAAGGTGGTGCTGACCCTCTCCTCCTGTACAGCCGGGACGCCGCCCAGATACTGGACTGCCTATACCACGGTGAAATATGCCATGCTGGGGCTGATGAAGTCTCTGGCGGCGGAGTATGCAGATAAGGGGGTCCGGGTGAATGGCATTTCCCCGTCGATGATTGACACGGAATTTGTGGCCGGACTGCCCCATCTCATTCTGGAGCAGAACCAGGCGGAACATCCTCTGAAACGGCTGGCCCGGCCGGAGGATGTGGCAGGGGTGATTCAGATGCTGCTGTCAGAACAGGGAGATTATATCAGCGGCGAGAATATCCTCATCAGCGGCGGCAGTGTGATGTAGCAGCGGGCCGGCAGAATGATCACAGTAAGGAAGGATCACAGTAAGGAAGAAAGGATGTGTACCCCATGGAACGGAGCGGATGGAAAAAATGGCGGAGTATGCCGGAAGGAAGGGGCGTGGTCATCCTGTTCTTCCTTCTTCTTTTTTTATACGGGTGCCTGGTGTTCCGTGATTACGGCATCGGTGTGGATGAGCCGGTGGAGCGGCGCAGCAGCCTGATTACTTGGCTGTATCTGAACCCTTCCCTGCAGGATGTGGTGACAGACACAGTGGATTTCAGTCAGCTGGAGCCTCTCCAGGAGTATCAGGACCGGTACTACGGCGTGACGGTGATGCTGCCCTGTGTGATTGCGGAGCATCTGACCGGATTTACCATGCCCCCGGATCAGGTATATGCCATGCGGCATTTTTATACCTTTGCCCTGTTCTTTGCCGGGGCCATATTTTTTTACTTTCTGTGCAGGGAGTTTGTCCGGAAGCGCTGGCTGGCTTTGCTGGGCACCATGTTTCTGGTGATATCCCCCAGGATTCTGTCAGAGTCCTTTTATAATCTGAAAGATCTGATTTTTCTGTCAGTGGTGATTGTCACCCTGTATTTCGGCGTCCGGTTTATGAAGCGGTCTTCGGTGAGAAATATGATCGGGATTGCCGCTGCCGGTGCCCTCTGTGTCAATGTGCGGATCATCGGCGGGTATGTACTGGCCCTGTGCCTGCTTCTGGCCTGGATCAAGGCCATGGTAAACTGGGCGGGAAAAGACAAAAACCGGGTAGCTGCGCCGGAGGTGCCGGGTCAGACGGAAAGCAGGGAGAAAAAGAACCGGAGCATCCTCCGTCAGACAGGCTTCTGCCTGGGAGCAGGACTGCTCAGCCTGGGGATTTATCTGCTGATTACCCCCATCACCTGGGACAATCCTGTGGGGCGGATTATAGAGATTATCCGTCATTTTTCCGACTATTCGGTGTGGAATGACTACAATTATTATATGGGCCGGTATATTACCAGGGAGGAAATTCCCTGGCATTACCTGCCGGTCTGGATGGCGATCACCATTCCGGCAGTCACGCTGATATGTGCGGCAGGGGGTGCGGTGACGGAGACAGCCCGTCTTCTGAAGCGCCGGGCGGGGCTGGACTGGGAGCGGCTCTGCGTCCTGCTGATGCCGGTGGTGCCTGTGGCCTATGCGGTATTTCTTCAGCCGACGATGTACAATGGCTGGCGGCATTTTTATTTTCTGTACCCGTTCCTGTGTATTCTGGCTATGTTTTTTGTGGAATATCTGGAGAAAAAATGGCAGGGATGGGGAAAAAAAGGACGGCTGTGGGGATTGAGAGGGGTTCTGGCGGCCGGGTTCCTTTCCTCGATACTCTGGATCGGCGTGAACCATCCCTATGATTATGTCTATTTTAATGAGATTGCCAGAGGCTGGGCCCTGCCCCGATTTGACCGGGACTACTGGGGCGTGTCGGAGAAGGATGCCCTGGAGTGGATCTGCGATACAGACAGCAGGGAGGAGATCAGGATTTATCTGCTGACGGATTTTTCCCTGCCTTTGCTGGCGGAGGAGGACCGGAGCCGGATTGTCAGGGTATCCACGATGGAGGAGGCGGAATATTATGTCCACGGCTACCACGCGGGCGCTCTGGGCGGCCTGCCTGCGGGCAGCGAGGGGATGGAGCCCTGTTATTCCATCGATGTGGACGGATATCCGATCCGGACAGTATACAGACGGGAAGTGAATATGTATGAGTGAAAAAGCAGTGAGCAATGATTTTACCCAGGGCAGCGTGTACCGGATGATTCTCGGAATGTCCATTCCCTATATGATGGCGCAGATCGTCAATGTTCTCTATAACATTGTAGACCGGGTTTATATCGGCATGACGCCGGAGAACGCAACACTCTCCCTGACCGGGCTGGGACTGACTCTGCCGATTATCTCTGCCATTTCAGCCTTTTCCAACCTGTTTGGAACCGGCGGCGCGCCGCTGTGCTCCATCGCCAGAGGGAAGAAGGATATCAATGAGGCGGAGGCGATCATCGGCAATTCCTTTGCCATGCTGGTGACGGCCGGGATTGTGCTGACGGTTTTGGGACTGATTTTCAAGCGGCCTCTGCTGTATGCTTTTGGGGCCAGCGACGTCACTTTTCCCTATGCCAATGATTATCTGACCATCTATCTGTGCGGCAGTGTATTTGTGATGATCAGCCTGGGGATGAACAACTATATAAATTCCCAGGGATTTCCCAGGGTTGGGATGCTGTCGGTCTGCCTGGGCGCGGTGTGCAACATTATCCTGGACCCGATCTTTATCTTCGGGCTGGGTATGGGAGTCAGAGGAGCGGCTCTGGCGACGGTGATCTCCCAGGCAGCAGCGGCGGCCTGGATTCTCCGTTTCTTAACCGGAAAGCGCTGTATCCTGAAGCTGCGGCTGAAAAACATGAGGTTGAAAGCCAGGCGGGTGCGGAATATCTGCATGATGGGAACTGCCGGCTTTGTGATGGCTGCCACCAACAGTGTGGTTCAGGTGGTCTGCAATGCAACCCTGCAGACTTACGGCGGCGATCTGTACGTGGGTGTGATGACGGTGTTTAATTCCATCCGGGAGATTCTCCAGCTGCCGGCTTGCGGCATCACTGACGGATCTCAGCCCTTCCTTGGATATAATTATGGTGCCGGCGCCTACGGGCGGGTGAAAAAGGCTGTAAAATTCATCACCATAGCCAGCGTGTCTTATCTGGCTGTGGTATGGTTTTTTATCTATCAGTTCCCGGAATTTTTTATCCGGATTTTCAACCGGGACCCGGAACTGATCCAGGCAGCGGTGCCTGCGCTGCATATTCAGTTTATGGGCTTCTTTTTTATGGCTTTTCAGTTTTCCGGACAAGCGGTGTTTGTGGGGCTGGGCAAATCCAAAAATGCCATATTTTTCTCTCTGCTGCGTAAGGTGGTGATTGTAACGCCCTTGATCCTCGTTTTGTCATCGGTGATGGGGCTGGGGGTAAATGGTGTATTTATGGCAGAACCGATTTCTAATCTGATCGGCGGTCTGGCTTGTTATTTCACCATGCTGGCAGTGGTATGGCCGGAACTGAGCGGGAAAAGAAGGGGAAAAACATAACAAACCTGCATGCATCCGGCAGCCGATGCGCCACCCAAGATGAAAAACTGGCGGGCGCATGGGACATCCTTGAATTTATGCCGCCTGTTCGGCAGCGGTACCTTCAGAGGAAAGGAAAACAGATGGTTGAGAGACAGATTACATATTTCGATTTAGGCCAGATCGCCAGATCGGGCCAGTGTTTCCGCATGTATGAGACAGCCCCGGGCCGGTTCAGTCTGACAGCCATGGACAGGTATCTGGAGATCCGCCAGGAGGATGACCGGTTCTGGTTTGACTGCGGGGAGGAAGAATTCGACGGGTTCTGGGCCCATTATTTTGACCTGGAGACAGATTACGGCGGCTTTATTGCCAGGATCGGGAAGCGGGACCGGTATCTCCAGGCCGCGGCGGCGGCAGGGAGCGGCATCCGGATCCTGAATCAGGATCTGTGGGAGGTGATGGTCACCTTCCTGATCAGCCAGAATAACCATATCAGGCGGATCCGCCAGTGTGTGGAACGGCTCTGCCTCCATTTCGGGGAAAAGAAGGAGACCCCTGAGGGCCATGTCTACTATGCCATGCCCGGCCCTGCCGCCCTGGCAGACCCGGACAGGCTGAAGGATATGGGACTGGGCTATCGTGACAGGTACATCGCCCGGCTGGCGGCGGATGTGGCGGAAGGCAGACTCAGCCTGGAACACCTGAAAACGATCAGAAGCAGGAAGCAGACCCATCAGGAGCTGACTGCCATCTACGGGGTCGGCGATAAGGTTGCAGACTGCATCCAGCTGTTCGGGCTGCACCAGATCGATGCTTTTCCCGTGGATACGTGGATCAAGAAGATTTTGGAGAGACATTATCCCAAAGGATTTCCCATGTACCGGTACAGGGGGTGCGCGGGGGTGATGCAGCAGTATATGTTTTATTATGCCATATCAGAAAAAGAAGCAGGAGAAAGGAGACAGGAGCCATGAACCGGCAGAGTTTTCTAAAAGGACTTAGGGACGGCATCCCCATCGGCCTGGGCTACCTGGCGGTGGCCTTTTCTTTCGGCATGCTGGCCTCTGCGGGCGGGCTGAGTGTGGGACAGGCTACCCTGCTGTCCCTGCTGAACCTGACCTCAGCCGGGCAGGCGGCGGGACTGAACCTGATGATTGCCGGCAGCTCTTACCTGGAGATGGCGCTGACCCAGCTGACCATTAATCTGCGGTATTGCCTCATGTCTTTTTCCATATCCCAGAAGCTGGAGCGGGAAGCGGCTCCGTGGCACAGGTATCTGGTGGCCTTCGGGATTACCGATGAGATCTTCGGTGTGACGGCTGCCCAGAAAGGAAAGGTCAGTCCCTGGTATTCCTACGGGGTGATGGCGGTGGCCATTCCGGGGTGGACCCTTGGTACAGCGCTGGGAGCCATCTCGGGAAATCTTCTGCCTGCCTTTATCACCAGCGCCCTGGGAATCGCCCTTTACGGCATGTTTGTGGCGGTCATCATCCCGCCGGCGAAGGAAAACCGGGCGGTGCTGGCAGTGGTATTGGCGGCGATGGCGCTGAGTACGTTATTTCAGGTGGTGCCGGTATTGAAGCAGGTGTCCACCGGTTTTATGATTATTATCGTAACTGTGGTAACGGCAGGAATCGGGGCGGCGGTATGCCCTGTGACAGACAGAAAGGAAGACGGTGAGAAAGGAGAACAGAACTGTGAGTCATAATGTATATGTGTATATTCTGGTGATGGCAGGGGTAACCTATCTGATCCGTGTGCTGCCCCTGGCGCTGATTAAAAGAGAAATCACCAGTCCTTTTATCCTCTCTTTTTTATATTATGTACCCTACGCATGCCTGGCAGCCATGACCTTTCCGGCGATTCTGTTCTCCACCTCCTATGTGGCGTCGGCTGCCATCGGCTTTGGGGCGGCGCTGATTGCGGCTTTCCGGAACAAAAGCCTGGTGACGGTGGCGGTGTTCGCCTGCGGGGCAGTGTTCATCGCGGAGCGGGTAATGGAGATGGTATTTTAGGGATGTGATATCAATGCATAGCGGGTAATATTTTTCCAGTTGTTTGGAAACCCCATATGTTCCAACAGCTCATCCTCTGTAATATGTACCAGATTTTTATTGACCTTGGATATGTGAACTACCCATTGTCTAAAGCCAATGGGCTTCCTGCTTCATCGACCTCGTATACCCACTGGGCACTTACCTACTATC
>CAJFOT010000002.1 GCA_904397815.1 Candidatus Paralachnospira sangeri | reverse complement strand
CCGCCCATATGGCGCTGTGTCCCAAAGCGTTGCCTCCCCGTCCGGCGGTTCTGGATACTGGCCTGCTGAACGAAAACACTGTTTGGACATCTCCCTGTCTTGGCACCTTCTTTATCTGCTAATAGCTGCATGAAAGAACAAAAATGCAAGACATCTGCAGCTCTGTGTTTTTGTTCCTTCGCACATCCAGTCAACAGGAGAGGTCAATCGTATAACGGCTCCGGGAACTGCCGGTCAGCACTGGTCTGTGCAGGGGCGGGGAAGGGGACAGACATGTGGAGACCTGATTACAAATCCTAAGGAAATATCAGCCTGCCTTTACAGACAGAAATGAGCGCTCAACGCTCATTTCTGAGGGATTAATGAAGAAAAATCATCAAGATTTTTCTTCATGTAAGACCGGTTCTGTAAAGGCAGGCTGATATTTTCTTAGGATTTGTTCAGGTCGGGAACAAAGTCTGCCCCCTCCCCGCCCCTGCACAGACCAGTGCTGACCGGCAGTTCCCGGAGCCGTTATACGATTGACTTCTCTGTTCAGGTGGGTGACAGCCCCTTGAACGAAAATCTATATAAAAAAATGATTGCAAATAGCGCCCCTGATGTTACAATAGGATTCAGACGTAAAACACACTGAGGATGGATGAAAGGATGGTTTTCGGCTATGAAGGTCAGGATTGCCGTACTGGGCGGCGGCGCTTCGGGGATGATGGCGGCGGTGACGGCTGCCAGAGCGGGCGCGGAGGTTTTGCTGATAGAACACAGCGATCGGATCGGGAAGAAGATTTTATCGACAGGCAATGGCAAATGTAATTTTACCAACCGGAATCAGCGGCCGGAGTTTTACCGCAGCCAGGACGGAGACTTTCCCTGGAAGGTGATCGGGCAGTTCGGTTTTCAGGATACCCTCAGCTTTTTTCAGGGGATGGGAATTGTCCCGAAGGAGCGGAACGGCTATTTCTATCCGGCGGGGGGACAGGCATCGGCGGTGCTGGATTTGTTCCGCCTGGAGCTGGAACTGCTGGGGGTGGAGGTTCAGTGCGGGATTGAGATTGAAAGGATTACGCCGGAGAAAGCCGGCGGGTTTGTACTGGAGGGGCGGAGCCGGTCAGAGGATGACGGACGGCAGCGGCGTATCCGGGCGGACCGGGTGATCCTGGCCTGCGGCGGTATGGCGGCGCCATCCACCGGATCGGACGGCAGCGGCTACGGGCTGGTCAGGCAGCTGGGCCATCGGGTGACGCCGGTTTATCCTGCCCTGGTGCAGCTGCGGTGCCGGGAGGGATTTTATAAGGAACTGGCAGGCATCCGGACAGAGGCCCGGGTGAGCCTGTATATAGACGGCAGAGAAGAGGCCCGGGATCAGGGGGAGGTGCAGATGACAGCTTACGGGATTTCCGGGATTCCGGTGTTTCAGGTAAGCCGCTACGGGGCGGAAGCGCTGGCACAGGGGAAGCAGGTGGAAGGCGTGCTGGATCTGGCGCCCTCCATGAGCAGGAAAACGCTGACTCAATATTTTACAGCGTTTTCGCCCCAGCGTTATGCAGGTCTGCTGAATAAAAAGCTGCTCTCTGTCCTTCGCAAACGGTATGGCGACAGCCCCCAGGGGCTGGCAGAGGGGGTAAAGGCATTCCGTACAGAGATTGTGGGCACCAATCCTTTTGAAAATGCCCAGGTGACAGCCGGCGGTGTGGATACCCGGCAGATTGACCCGGCCACAATGATGTCCCGTCTGCATGAAGGGCTTTACTTCGCCGGGGAGATGGTGGATGTGGACGGCATTTGCGGCGGCTACAATCTGCAGTGGGCATGGAGCAGCGGATCTGTGGCAGGACGCCATGCCGCAGGACAAGGAGGATAATATATATGATTCAGATATCACAGCTGAAGCTGGCGCCGGATCACAGCCGGGAGGATATGGTCCGCAGGATCGCCAGAACCCTGAAAGCGCGGGAGGAAGATATCCTGGGCTGGGAAATTGTGAAAAAATCCATAGATGCCAGAAAGAAGCCAGAGATTTTTTTTGTGTATACGGTGTGGGTCAGGATGAAGCAGGAAAAGGCTGCGGTGAAAAGGGCCAGAAATCAGAATGTTTCCCTGGTCACACCGGCGGCGTACCGGATGCCGGAGCCGGGAACGGAGCCGCTGCGGCACCGCCCCATCATTATCGGCAGCGGCCCGGCGGGACTGTTCTGCGGTCTGATGCTGGCCCGGCAGGGCTACCGGCCGGTGATTCTGGAACGGGGCCGGGCGGTGGATGAGAGAGTCCGGGATGTGGAAGCGTTCTGGCAGGGAGGCCCTCTGAACCCGGAGTCCAATGTCCAGTTCGGCGAGGGCGGCGCCGGTACTTTTTCTGACGGAAAGCTGAATACCCTGGTGAAAGACCCGGATGGCAGGGGACGGCTGGTGCTGAAAACCTTTGTGGAGGCCGGCGCTGACCCGGATATCCTGTATATGCAGAAGCCTCATATCGGGACGGATGTGCTGCGGAATGTGGTGGTGCATATCCGGGAGGAAATCCGGGAACTGGGCGGAGAATTTCATTTTCAGGCCAAAGTGACAGATATTCTGACAGAGAAGGGCTGTCTGCGGGGGCTGACGGTCAACGGAGAGCAGGAGATAGAGGCGCAGGCCGTGGTGCTGGCCGTGGGGCACAGCGCCAGGGATACCTTTGAGATGCTGTGGCGGCGGCAGGTACCCATGGAGGCGAAGGCGTTTGCCATGGGCCTGCGGATTGAGCATTCTCAGCGGATGATTCAGCTGGCCCGGTATGGGGAGGGCCTATATGAGAAGTGTCTGCCTGCAGCGGACTACAAGGTTACCCACAGGGCGGGGAATGGAAGGGGAATTTATTCCTTCTGCATGTGCCCGGGCGGTTATGTGGTGAACGCTTCTTCCGAACCGGGCCGTCTGGCGGTTAATGGCATGAGCTATCGGGCGAGGGACGGCGTGAACGCCAACAGCGCCATGATTGTCACGGTAACGCCGGCGGATTTTGCGGCTTACTGTCCGGAACGGCCCCAGCTGTCCGGCATGGAGTTCCAGAGGCAGCTGGAGGGACTGGCGTGGAAGCTGTGCGGCGGCAGGATACCGGTTCAGCTGCTGAGGGATTTTGAGGCCGGCAGGGACAGCGTCGGCCTGGGCGATGTGGAACCCCAGATGAAGGGCGGATGGGATTTCGGCAATCTCAGGTCTATTCTGCCCTCCTGGATCAGTGAGGCGATGGTGGAAGGGGTTCACGCCTTTGACCGGCAGATCCCCGGGTTCGCCCGTCCGGACGCGGTATTTTCCGGTGTGGAATCCCGTACCAGCTCGCCGGTGCGGATTCTCAGAAATGAGCAGTGTGAAAGCCCGGTGGCAGGTCTGTATCCCTGCGGGGAAGGGGCCGGATATGCGGGCGGCATCACGTCAGCGGCCATGGACGGCTGCAAAGTGGCGGAACAGATAGTAAAAAGGTTTACTATTTCCTATGATTAGTGTAAAATATTTACGAGTATGAGGTGGCATTGTGGCAGACAGCAGAGAAAAATTAAAGGACAAAAAAAGAATTGTAATCAAGATCGGTTCATCCTCACTGACCCATAAAGAAAGCGGACACCTGGATCTGCGGAAGATTGAGAAGCTGGTCCGGGCGCTGTGCGAGCTGCGCAGCCAGGGACGGGATGTGGTTTTGGTATCTTCAGGCGCGATTGCTGTGGGCCGTCAGGCCATGGGCGTGGCGAAGCCGGAAGAAACTGCGGAAAAACAGGCGCTGGCAGCGATCGGCCAGGCCCGGCTGATGATGACTTATCAGCGGCTGTTTGCGGAGTACAACCAGGTGACGGCTCAGATTCTGCTGACCAAGTATAATATACTGGACAATGTGAGCAGGGTGAATGCCAGGAATACCTTCGAGGAGCTGTTTCGTATGGGAGTCATTCCGGTAGTAAATGAAAATGATACGGTAGCCACCCATGAGATTGAGTTTGGTGACAATGACCGGCTGTCGGCGATTGTGGCGGCTCTGGTGGAAGCTGATCTGCTGATTCTGCTGTCCGACATTGACGGATTGTATACCGATGACCCCAACCGGAATCCGGACGCGATGTTTATCCAGATTGTGACAGAGATTACAGAGGATCTGCTGGCGATGGGGAAGGAGAGCAGCGGCAGCGATGTGGGAACCGGCGGCATGACGGCGAAACTGACAGCGGCCCAGATGGCTACAGACGCCGGTGTGGATATGGTGATCGCCAATGGAGACGATATGGAGCACATTTATCAGATTGTGGAGGGCGATAACTGCGGCACGCTGTTCCTGGCTCACAAAAATAAGAATTTTGATCTTTATCATTATGTAAAACGGTATTAAGGAGGGCACCCTTCGATGGATATGAGGGATATCGAGCGGATCAATGATCTGTATCACAAGAGTAAGGCAGAAGGGCTGACGCCGGAAGAGAAGGAAGAGCAGGCCCGGCTGCGGCGGGCGTATATCGACGCGATCAAGAATAATCTGCGGGGTACCCTGGACAATACAAAGATCCTGAATCCTGACGGCAGCGTCATTGATGTGAAAAGCCGTCATGAAGCGAGAATGAGAAAAAAGGGACACTGAGGTTACGAAAACCATGAAAACAGAAAGAGAGGTGGGCGGATGATGGAAACAAAAAAGGAGATCAGACGCTATATTAAACAGCACAGAGATGCGGCCAGTGACGAGCAGGTAGCCCGGGACAGCGAGAAAATCGCAGAGACAGTGGCAGGTCTGCCCCAGTACCGGGAGGCTTCCTGTGTATATGCGTATATTGATTATAACCATGAGGTGATGACTGACAGTATTATTTTCCGGGCGCTGGAGGACGGCAAGCGGGTGGCAGTTCCCAGAGTCGAGGGAAAGGATCTGGTATTCTGCTATCTGCATGGCCTGGATGACCTGGAATCCGGCTATTTTGGCATACGGGAGCCGAAGCATTCCTGCCAGATAGCGGATGAGAAGGACGCTCTGTTTATTATGCCGGGGGTGGCCTTTGATAAGAAGCATCATCGGGTAGGCTACGGCGGCGGATTTTATGACCGCTATCTGGCAAAGCCCAACCATCACTATAAAGTGGCGCTGGGATTTGATTTCCAGGTGCTGGAGACAGTGCCCTATGAGGAGCATGATATTCTGATCGATCTGCTGGTGACAGAGACAACGGTTTATTAAGACAGAAACAGGAGGGGTCTATGACATTAGAAGAAATGGGGCGCAGGGCAAAGGCTGCTGCCGGGGAGCTGAACATCACAGGGGTCACAGAGAAAAACAGAGGACTGGAGGCAGTGGCGGAAGCGCTGGTCAGAGAGCGGACCTGGCTGCTGCGGGAGAATGAGAAGGATATGGAGGCCGGGCGGGCCGCCGGGATGAAATCCGGACTGTTGGACCGGCTGCAGCTGACCGATGCCAGAATCGAGAGCATGGCGGAGGGGCTGCGTCAGATCGCCGGTTTGGAGGACCCTGTGGGAGAAGTGATTTCCATGAAGAAACGGCCTAACGGTCTGCTGATCGGAAAGAAACGGGTGCCGCTGGGCGTTATCGGCATCATCTATGAATCACGGCCTAATGTGACGGCAGACGCCTTCGGCCTTTGCTTTAAGACGGGCAATGCCGTAATCCTGAAGGGCGGCAGCGATGCCATCTGCTCCAATATGGCGATTACAAAGGTAATCCGTGATGCCCTGGAAGCGGAGGGACTGAATCCCGACAGTGTCCAGCTGCTGGAGGACACCAGCCGGGAGACGACCAATCGGATGATGAAGCTGAATCAGTATATTGATGTGCTGATTCCCAGAGGCGGGGCAGGGCTGATTCAGGCGGTGGTGAATAACAGTACCATACCGGTGATTGAGACGGGAACCGGCAACTGCCATATATATGTCGATGAGACAGCAGATCTGGATATGGCGGTCAATATTATTATGAACGCGAAGACCCAGCGGGTAGGTGTGTGCAATGCCTGCGAGTCTCTGGTGATTCATCAGGCTGTTATGGAGAAGCTGATGGAGAAGCTGGCGGAACGGCTGCGTGAAAAACATGTGGAGATCAGAGGAGACGAGGCAGTATGCAAAGCTGTTTCCGATGCGGTTTTGGCCACAGAAGAGGACTGGGGAAAAGAATATCTGGATTATATGATATCGGCGAAAACAGTGTCATCGGTAGATGAGGCCATCTCCCATATTAACCGATATAATACAGGTCATTCCGAGGCGATCATCACAGAGAGCTATACCAATGCCCAGAAGTTTTTAGATGAAGTAGACGCTGCGGCAGTATATGTGAATGCGTCAACCCGGTTTACTGACGGTTTCGAGTTTGGATTTGGAGCGGAAATTGGCATCAGCACCCAGAAGCTTCATGCAAGAGGGCCTATGGGGCTGGAGGCGCTGACAACTGTGAAGTATATAATTTACGGAAATGGACAGATCAGGTCGTGAAATGCTGTGCGAGGCGCTGAAAATCAGCAACCAAGGCAGAAAATACTGCGTGAATTTTTAGGAAGGCAAATATTACATGACAGATATAATTGACAAAAACATCCAGAACATACTGGCGAATATACCGGCGGAAGAGCCTGCGAGACAGTACTATTTTATAGAAAAATGCAGAGATCTGGTGAAAGAAGAACAGAAAAGGCTGGGAAGGCCTCTGTCTTGTTGTGTGGTAACCTTTGGCTGTCAGATGAATGCCAAAGACTCAGAAAAGCTGACAGGAATCCTGCGTGAGATCGGGTATCAGCCCCAAGAGGGTGAGGAAGCGGATCTGGTAATATATAATACCTGTACCGTCCGTGACAATGCCAACCAGAGAGTTTATGGCCGCCTGGGATATCTCCATGCCCTGAAGAAAAAAAATCCCCGGATGCGGATCGGACTGTGCGGCTGTATGATGCAGGAGCCGTCAGTAATTGAGAAAATCAGGAAAAGCTATCGGTTTGTAGATCTGATCTTTGGAACGCATAATATTTTCCGTCTGGCTGAATTGCTGTATCGGTGTATGGCCGGGAATGATATGGTGATCGATATCTGGGAAGGAACTGAGGAAATTGTGGAGGATCTTCCGGCATTGCGGAAATTCCCTTTCAAATCCGGCGTTAATATTATGTATGGCTGCAACAATTTCTGCAGCTACTGCATCGTCCCTTATGTGAGAGGACGGGAACGGAGCCGGAATCCGGAGGAAATCCTGGAGGAAATCCGCAGGCTGGCAGCGGACGGTGTTGTAGAAGTCATGCTTCTGGGCCAGAATGTAAATTCCTATGGAAAAACTCTGGAGTATCCCATAACTTTTGCCCAGCTGCTGAGAGAAGTGGAGAAAATTGATGGGATTCAGAGAATCCGGTTTATGACATCCCATCCGAAAGATCTGTCAGACGAACTGATTCAGGTGATGAAGGAATCTGAAAAAATATGCCGTCACCTCCATCTGCCTCTGCAGTCCGGCAGCAGCCGGATTCTGAAGCTGATGAACCGCAAATATGATAAAGAACAATACCTGGCTCTGGCAGGGAAGATTCAAAGAGAAATCCCGGAGATTTCCCTGACGACAGATATCATCGTCGGATTCCCCGGCGAGACAGAGGAAGATTTTCTGGAGACGATGGATGTGGTACAAAAAGTGCAGTATGACAGTGCTTTTACCTTTATTTATTCCAAACGAACCGGGACTCCGGCAGCGTCCATGGAAAATCAGGTTCCGGAGAATGTGGTGAAGGAACGGTTTGACCGACTGCTGAAAGAGGTTCAGTCCATCGCGGCCAGCCGGTGCGGCAGAGACTGCGGCACTGTCCAGACAGCGCTGGTGGAGGGCGTGGACGAGAAGCAGGAGGGCATGGTGACAGGCAGACTGAGCAATAACCTGATGGTTCATTTTCAGGGTTCATCTGACCTGATCGGAACCATCGTGCCGGTGCGACTGACGGAGGCGAAGGGCTTCTACTACATGGGAGAGATGACCGTCTCTGACGGGCAGGCGTCTCCAGAGAGGCCGGGGCAGGATCAGATCTGACATAAACGGTGGTGTCCGCGCTGCCGTGAATATAAAAGTGGATATCAAATGTGAAAGGATGGCGAGAGAGATGGACAAAAAATTCCGTCAGGAAACAATATGCATACAGGGAGGCTACACGCCGAAGAGCGGAGAGGCCAGGGTGCTGCCGATTTACCAGAGCACCACATTCAAATATGATGACAGCGACCAGATGGGCCGGCTGTTTGATCTGGAAGAGGAAGGGTATTTTTATACCAGACTGGCGAACCCTACCTGTGATGCGGTGGCGAAGAAGATTTGCGAACTGGAGGGCGGCTATGCTGCCATGCTGACATCCTCAGGACAGGCGGCAAATTTTTATGCCATGTTTAATATTGTGAACGCCGGGGATCATATTGTCAGCGCAGCCCCTATCTACGGCGGAACATCTAATCTTTTTACGGTAACCATGAAAAAAATGGGCGTAGATGTTACGCTGGTAGACCCGGATGCTTCTGAGGAAGAGCTGGACAAGGCGTTTCGTCCCAATACTAAGGCTATGTTCGGAGAGACAATCTCCAATCCGGCCCTGGTGGTTCTGGACATTGAAAAATTTGCCCGCCTGGCCCATGCGCATGGCGTTCCGCTGATTGTGGACAATACCTTTGCAACACCGATTAACTGCCGTCCTTTCGAGTGGGGGGCAGATATTGTGGTTCATTCCACGACTAAATATATGGATGGCCATGCAGTTTCACTGGGAGGATGTGTTGTGGACAGCGGCAATTTTGACTGGGAAGCTCATGGGGATAAGTTCCCCGGCCTTACTACGCCGGACGAGTCATATCACGGACTGATTTATACGAAAACTTTTGGAAAAGGAGCTTATATTCAGAAACTGACAGCGCAGATTATGAGAGATCTGGGTTCTATGCAGTCGCCGATGAATGCTTTTCTGCTGAATCTTGGGCTGGAGACACTCCATCTGCGTATGCCCAGACATTGTGAAAATGCTCAGAAAGTGGCGGAATTCCTGCAGAACAATGAAAATGTCAGCTGGGTCAGCTATCCCGGCCTGCCCGGCGACCGCTACTATGAACTGGCGCAGAAATATATGCCGAAGGGAACCTGCGGCGTGGTTGTATTCGGCCTGAAGGGCGGACGTGAAGCATGCGTAAGATTCATGGACAGCCTAAAGTTAGGGGCGATTGTAACCCATGTGGCGGATGCCAGGACTTCTGTTCTCCATCCGGCCAGCCATACCCACCGTCAGCTGAACGACGAGCAGCTGATCGAGGCAGGAGTGAAGCCGGATCTGATCCGGTTCTCCGTAGGCATCGAGAATGCGGACGATATCATTGAGGATATTCAGCAGGCAATGGAAGCGGCGAAGAAAGGCTGATTATGAAAACTTTAATTATATATGGTTCCGCCAGAAAAAACGGGCATACCATGTCTATGGTCCGGCTGCTGCAGGAGGCAGCCGGCCATGAGACAGAGCTGATCGACTGCTATCGGCTGAAGAACATTTCGCCCTGCATGGACTGCCGCCACTGCTGGAAGGTGAAGGAGTGCGCCATCCATGACGATATGGATGAAATTTACCGGAAGCTGGAGGAGGCAGACTGTGTAATCCTGGCTGCGCCGGTGTATTTCCACTCAGTACCCGCGCCGATGAAAACGGTCATCGACCGCTGTCAGGTTTACTGGGCGAAGGCTGTGCGGGGAGACATGAAGGATCAGAAAAAACGGACCGGGGCCATCCTGCTGACAGGCGGCGCGCCCGCGTTTCCGGAGCAGTTTGTCTCAGCGGTGCCGCCGCTGAAATGTCTCCTGGATGATTTGAATGCAGAGTGTCTGGATGTGATCGCCATATCTGACAGCGATCATAAATCTCTGTCAGACTGGCCGGAGGCGGAAGAGAGAATCAGGGCGCTGGCAGCCCGGATCCCGTAAAACCTTCCCCGGCGAGAGGTCATGAAAAAGATATTTATGATGTTTCCTGGTTAACGGTTATATTTTTAACGAAAAACTGTGATTTTCACGGTAGACGAAGAATGGGATTTATGAGAAAATGGATATGAAAATGTAGAAACCTGTCAGCAGGCAGATCTCAGCTGCGGCAGGCATACATATTTGAAAGGAGTATTGTAATGATTTATTCTCATGAAGTAGAAAGAATGTGTACAGTAGCACAGGGCGTGGCACACGGCGCTGCTCCGATTCCGGAAGAGGCAAAATGGGTAAAGGCGAAGGAAGTAAAGGATATCTCCGGCTTAACTCATGGTGTGGGCTGGTGCGCGCCGCAGCAGGGTGCATGTAAGCTGACACTGAATGTAAAGGAAGGCGTGATTCAGGAAGCGCTGGTAGAGACTATCGGATGTTCAGGCATGACACACTCTGCGGCTATGGCCTCTGAGATCCTGCCGGGCAGGACCATTCTGGAGGCGCTGAATACAGACCTGGTATGCGATGCGATCAATACTGCCATGAGAGAATTGTTTTTACAGATTGTATACGGAAGAAGCCAGAGCGCGTTCTCCGAGGACGGACTGCCCATCGGCGCCGGCCTGGAGGATCTGGGAAAGGGACTTCGCTCTCAGGTGGGAACCATGTACGGAACCCTGAAGAAAGGCCCCCGCTACCTGGAGATGGCAGAAGGCTATGTGACAGGCATTGCCCTGGATGAGGAAGATATGATTATTGGCTATCAGTTCGTAAGCCTTGGAAAGATGACAGATTTCATCAAGAACGGCGACGACCCCAACACCGCCTGGGAGAAGGCAAAAGGCCAGTACGGACGTGTGGCCGATGCCGTTAAGATTATTGATCCCAGAACAGATGAAGTGATTGAGCAGAAATAAATCAGAATCATCATGGATATGTCCGCATAGTACGGACACCAGAATAACAGGAAGGAATTGAAAAGATGGCTTTATTTGAATCATATGAAAGAAGAATCGATAAAATCAACGCTGTGTTAAACAGCTACGGTATTGCTTCCATCGAAGAAGCAGAGAAGATCACCAAGGATGCCGGCCTGGATGTTTACAACCAGGTAAAAGGTATTCAGCCCATTTGCTTTGAGAATGCCTGCTGGGCATACACTGTAGGCGCCGCAATTGCAATCAAGAAAGGCTGCAGAAGAGCGGCAGACGCAGCAGCAGCTATCGGCGAGGGCCTTCAGGCATTCTGCATCCCCGGTTCTGTGGCAGATCAGAGAAAGGTTGGCCTGGGCCATGGCAATCTGGGCAAGATGCTGCTGGAAGAGGACACTGAATGTTTCTGCTTCCTGGCAGGTCATGAGTCCTTTGCGGCTGCAGAAGGCGCAATCGGCATCGCAGAGAAGGCAAACAAAGTCCGCCAGAAACCGCTGCGGGTTATCTTAAACGGTCTGGGCAAGGACGCTGCTCAGATCATCTCCAGAATCAACGGCTTCACATATGTGGAGACAGAGATGGATTACTACACCGGCGAAGTAAAGGAAGTATTCCGGAAATCCTACTCCACAGGACTGCGGGCAAAGGTAAACTGCTACGGAGCAAACGATGTAACCGAGGGTGTGGCGATTATGCATAAGGAAGGCGTGGACGTATCCATTACCGGCAACTCCACTAATCCTACCAGATTCCAGCATCCGGTGGCTGGAACCTATAAGAAGGAATGTATCGAACAGGGCAAGAAATACTTCTCTGTGGCATCCGGCGGCGGCACAGGCCGTACCCTTCATCCGGACAACATGGCAGCAGGCCCCGCTTCCTACGGTATGACAGATACCATGGGCCGTATGCACTCCGACGCACAGTTTGCAGGTTCCTCCTCCGTACCGGCACACGTAGAAATGATGGGCCTGATCGGAATGGGCAACAACCCTATGGTCGGTGCGACTGTGGCGGTAGCGGTTAGCATCGAGGAAGCGGCTAAGGCTGGGAAGTTCTAATTGCCCAAGGTAATTTGTGGAAGAGAATATATCCGCATAAGCAATATATTGAAACGCACAGACCGCACTGGCCGGATGGCTGGTGCGGTTTTAGGCATTGAATGAAAAAGGCATAGAGCATGATCTGATCGGGGATGCAGCACGAGAGAATACTTTTGGAGTGATGAATACATGACAGTCCATAATGAAGCTGTTTTAGGTAATGAGAAAAATTTTACGATTTTTCAGTTCGGCAGACATATAATCCGATTCAGGGCACCATATTCTTTGGAACGTTATACAAAAGTCAAAGAATGGAATAAAGGGTATCTTGTTGTAATGGCAAAATATGCACATAATGATAAAGAAGAAGAGTATATTGACCTGGTTCCGATTCTGGAAAACTTTTCTAATGCGTCTTGTAATATTTGTGAAAAATTCACATTTTTTCCACGACAGCAGCGTTTAACTATGCCGGGAGAGTTACAGTACGGTTTACTGAATGATTTACTTGTACCATACGAATTGAGGGCATATATACGTCGGCACGTACAGCACGCTTGCCCGCTGCCTGTGTTTTAAGTTTTTTGATTGCCCGACAAATTGGAGTTTATCAATAGCAATTTATTGCATAGAAAGGTAATTATTTTTTTGATAACTTTACCGGCAACACCAAAACGGATAATATTGCAGTTATACTGTATATAAAGAATATTATTATTGTTATATTCATATTGGCTTTATGCAGATATAAAATTACGGAAACAATAATACCGATAACCGCAAACAAAGCACATAAATTCCCTGCAACATTATTTGCATAGTCCCAATTTTCTTTATTTTCCATTATCTTTTTATTGTGGTATCCTACCCTAAAATCAGGAAATTGAGT
>CAJFOT010000001.1 GCA_904397815.1 Candidatus Paralachnospira sangeri | reverse complement strand
TCCATTCACATAGAGGTTTCATATTTCCCGTTCACTTGGCATAGGTTAGTATTTTCGCAATACTTCTTTATGCTCCTCTGCCATTCCCGGTGGGGAACTTTCAGTTCCCGCTGATTCTTCCATACCCGCCAGGTCCTGGGATCTATCACCACATCCTGCACAGAAATCCTGTCGCCCGCACAGGCAATCTCTCCCTTCTCTCCACCGGTCAGCCGGGCATAGCGCCGCAGATGGGCGCTCACCCTGGCTACCAGCTGGGAAGGGTCAAAAGGTTTGGTGATATAATCATCAGCTCCCAAGCCAGTCCGCGGATCACATCCACAGCCTCAGCCCTGGCTGTCACCATCCAAACAGGAATATCCGACTCCGCCCGCACAGCCCGGCAGATATCATAGCCTCCGCTCTCCAGATAATCCCGCTCCAGCTCGGCGATTCACCGGTCATCCTCCGCAGTCAATATCCGTTTCATCAAGTCTGTCAGCTCCTGTCTGTAAAAGTGTGTGTGTTTGTCCAAAGGCTTGCCACAGTCCGGACGGCTCCGACAGCAGCCGATGAACAGGCCCCGGCAAAGCTTTTACGGTAACTATAGTGCCCACTGTTAAATACCAGAAAAACTTTTTATAAACTGAATTACTGACGCCGGTCAGCAGACGGAAAATTCCTCTGGTGATCTGGTTTCCGGCTCTGGATTCAATGCCGGTATTATCACCATATGTTCCATACCAAAACCTTCTTTCTTATGTTGCTGATTTGTTCTTTTCTATACATTACCGCATACATTTAAAGGTTTTGGAGGTATTATCTAAACAGCTGTTAAACAATATTGATCAGAAATATTTCACAGAAGTGTCTGATAGATTTCCTTTAATTTCATCCCGGTCCGGCGGATGCTGTGTTCCTCTGCCAGTTCTCTGCCTCTGGCCGTCATCGGAGAACAGTCCTCTGTCAGCACAGTTTCCAGCCGCCTGCGGAAAGTTTCCGCATCCGCAGCCTTATACACCTGCACCCCATCCTCCAGCCAGTCTCCATAAACCGGAATATCCCGGACCACTGCCGGAATCTCGCTGGCCAGCGCCTCCAGCACTACGATCCCCTCTGTCTCCTCATAACTGAAAAATGCAAAAGCATCCGCCCCGCAGTAAGCTTCCCGCAGAAACTCCGGTTTCACATAACCCGGAAACAATGTATTTTCCGGCCTGTGTCTGAGGGCACGCTTTACATCCCTGCGAACAGCCCATGTATTTCCGCCGCCGAACCAGATAAACAGCACCTCCGGCATCTGAGAGGCCAGCTGCAGAAAATCAAAAATTCCCTTTCGGGGAATCAGATGTCCGGCAGAAATCACCACTTTTCTTTCCTCTGATATCCCATATCTCTTCCGAAAACGGCGTCCCGCCTCCGGGTCCCTGCCAAAAAAGCCGGTATCCACCCCATTGGTCAGCGCATAAACGGGCTTTTTCAGCCCGTAGCCCATCAGCAGCTTTCTGGAATATTCCGTGGGCGTCAGAATAATATCTCCCAGACTGTAGCAGCGGCAAATCCATCTGCGGAACAGCGGTGCCGCCAGATTAGAACCGATAAAAGAATTCCGGAAATCCTCCATTGTAGAATGTCCGTAATACACCACCTTTTTTCCCTGCCGCCTGGCGATGCAGGCAGCCAGCACCGAATCAGGGAATACCGTATTGACATGTATCACGTCCCCTTCCTGCCAGCTGTCAGCCACAGGAATCCCTGCCCTCTGCATCATTTTCTCCTGATGGCAGATGGCGCTGCCCACGCCGCTTTTCTTAACAATTGACAGCCCGCCCCTGTAAATGTATCCTTTGTATTCTTCCTGATATCCGTTCATCCCTGCTGCCTCTCCTTTCTGTCAGTGATCCACAGTCGTTCCAGAATTTTTTCATTTGATCCACTGCATGCCGGCAGATATCCACCTAATCGCAGTATCCGGCCCGGCCTTTATGCCGCCGCAATAAACTGAAACAGCTTCGTCAGTCCCAGACTGTACAGTGCGATGGAAAAAGGCTTGCCAAGCACGATAATGCAGGTAAACTGCTTCCATGTCATGGCAGTGGTGCCTGCCAGATAACAAAGCAGGTCATCCGGAGCAACCGGAAAAAAGATTGCCGCCGCAAATAATTTTGCAAAACGGCCATCCTTCTGCATCCACCGCTCATACCGCTCCAGCTGAGTTTCGGAAACGATCTTTCCGACAGCTGACCGCCCCAGATTTTTAGCAATACCAAAGGCCGCCATGGAGCCAATGCAGATCCCGACATAATTGAGGGCAAAGCCCAGCAGCGGTCCATAGAGCAGCACCCCCGCCAGACAGCTGATCCCGCCGGGCAGAATGGGGAATACCACCTGCACCATCTGAATCAGCACAAACAGCGCCATTCCCCCATATCCAAACCGCAGCATCAGCGCCTGCAGATCCTCCACCGAGCGGAAATACCCGCTCTGATACCCCCATACCGACAGCGCACCGCACAAAACCAGCCCTGCCACCGAGATTCCCTTCCATAACATTCCATAATCTTCTTTCTTATCCATACCCGTTTCACTTTCCTTGCCTTTGTAAACATAACTTTACGATGATGCATTTTTTATATTGTAACGGATACAGCTTAAAAATAACCTGTGAATTTCTTAAACAGCTCTTAAACAATTTCAACCAAATGTAAATTTTTCTGTGAATATGGAGCATTTCCAGTTCCGGACCGGCTGAGGCCATGCAGCTGTCGCCGAAGGAACGACAAAAGCCCTGCCGGCATTTTGTCTGTGCCATGGCAGGGCTTTGGATAATATAAATGTTAATATCAGTTCATTTTTTCCACCATACTCTTCTTACATACCTTACAGATAACGCCCCGCGGCGTCACAAGGACGATTTTCGCAGAAGCAGTATCACCGATCTTATCATACAGGCGTCCGGCGCTTATGGATTCTCCAATCACCGTGTAGGGACTGTTTGCAACATAGCCGATCTTTCCCAGGCGCTTCAGCTTCACCATGATCGCCTCACTGTCATATTGGTTATCCGGCTCCTTCACCAGTTCCAGCTTCATGCCCTTTTCCAGAAAGTCATCGCCAAAATAATGCTTCATTCCGGTTAAGGTAAAATAAATTTTTGCCATACTGTTTTCCTCCGACATGATCGTTATTTCATATCATGTTTTGTCTATAGATATTCAAGTAATTTCTGATTCATAAAATCGTAGGAATCCCAGATTCCCGTCCGGCCTTTTCCAATATATCGGTCGACAAAAAACCTGATATGCCCCATCATTTTTTCCGGAGATTCACCGGTCAGATTCTGTATGGAAGATTTTGTAACTGAAACCAGCTGGTGGGCTGCCGAATTTCGCACCTTTTCTTCCACATCACTGAGCACCTGCACCCTTGACCGAATATTTTCATCTTCTATTAATTCCCGGCACAGCACACGCAAATGGCCATTTTCGACGGCTCTTCCCGCGTCAAACTGTCCCTGATATCCACGCCTCAAAGCCTGCCACACACGCTGGTCACCCTGCAATTTTTCCTGATCCCAGCGTAAAATACCTTTTTTATTCCGGTACGAATAATCTTTCAGAATATCAATACCGCACTCGTTTTTCAGAATCAAAAGATACAGATCCAGCATGATTGGGGAAAGGGCTCTCACATAATCCGCATACTCTTCTTTCTTTAATTTAATCTGCAGATTCAGGGCGTATTCTACCAGCATTTGATAGTTGCTCTCCTTCACAGGGATCAAATCCACCGGAACGCAGTTCAGAAATTTTTTCATATTTTTCAGATCCAGCTTCATCCGGCTGTTTGCGGCATACAGCAAATTCAGAAAATCAGCATTGATATTTCCCATTTCTTCCGCAATCTGCAGAGCCGCCACATAGTCATATACCTGAATATGTTTTTTGATAATCTCCTTTTTAATCTCAAACAGCCAGTTTGTACTGCTGGCTCTGGAGCACCTGTTTTCCCGTCCGGGAGTATTGTCTTCATTAACTTCCCATTCCTCCTCAGGGTTATATCGGATATTTTTCTCCTCAACCCGCGGATTCATCGCCTTCTGCGGTGTCGTGACCTGAATAGGGATCAGTTTCCCCTCCGAAACCGCCGAAAGAAAAAGCAGCGCGCTTTTCATGGCAGGTGTTCCGGAAGAAACATTCAGCAGGATGGAATCTACCTTCTCCTTCGCAAAAATATCCCGGATAATATGGTTATATTCCTCCACAAACGTGTCAAACAGCTGCACCTCCGCCAATTCATCTCTTCGAATAATCTCACATGCAAAAGAGTGATTCAGCATCTTCCCCAGTTCCCGAATACAGTACAGATACGGATCCCTCTGGTCATGCAGCGCACACATCTCCTTAGACAGATATAAATATATTTTATCCGGCAGATAATGTCTGCAGATATGCAGCATCGCCCCGTCCCGAAAGTTCGTAATAGGGTCTGTCCCGCCAATCGAGGAAAATAATACTTTCATAGCAGTCTTTCCTTTCATAATGACAATCAGATAATAATCAGATCTTCATACAGGGTATAATCCTTTTCTCCAAAGGTTTTGATCTCTTCATAATGATTCATCCGATAGATTCTTATATTATCCTCTTCTTGAATTATTTTTTCAATTTCACTCACCATTTTCTGATATTGTTTTTGGGTCAGAAAAGCCTCAAATGCGGATTTCTGTACCCGGCTGCCGTACGAAGCTAATAATTTCGCATTCTATCTCCTAACGAATCCTCAGCGGATCATAATCTGTAAAATCGGAATTATCTACACAGCTGCTCAATGATTTTATCTGCCACCAGATCCCCTTCCGGAAACTCACCGGATTCTCCAGATAATCCAGATAGTGCATGGAAGATCGCATCTTACTCTCCAGCTTCCGGATATAATTTTGCAAAGCCTTCTTATTCAGAAAAACCCCCTCTGTTTCCTCGTCTTTCTGGAAATCCTCCGGCGATATTTCGTTGCCCTGAATCATGCTCATAACCGTGGCATCGACAATTACCGCTCTCCACTCTTCCAGAAAATCACTCACCAGAGCAGGATGATTCTCCTTTATGCGATGGATAAAACCAACATAAGGACTCAGGCTTCTGTTCTCTATCTCAGCAAATATCTCATAAAACAAAATCGTATAGCCCAGACTGATCATAGCGTTAAACGGGTCTTTCGGAGGCCTGCGGTTTCTCCCTTTGAAAGCAAATTCCGGCCTGATGAGACGCGACAGCGCGTCAAAATAAGCTCTGGCCGCAGCTCCTTCATACCCCAGAAGCTGATCCAGAGAATTTGAACGTTCCAGAACCTTCTCCAACGCAGTAATCTCTCTGATTTTGTCCGAAATATCCGCCGTATTATTTCTTGCGTAACGCCGCAAAAGCACTTTCTGATTATGGATCTTGCAAGACATAATTTTCTTTCCCAGCAGAAGCGTCTGCTCTGAATTATCACTCAGATAAATCTGTTTCTTCAGCCTGCGGGCATTCATATGGGAAGTAGACACCAACCTGCCGAAATAATGTCCTCCTGTGGAAAGCATCGTGACGCTGATCCCGTCTTCAAGGCATCGCTTCTGAGCCGGCAGCGTCAAAACGACATTGCCAAAAATGACAATGGATTCCAATGTCTGTTCCGGAACCAGACGCCGCATCCCATCCCGGCATTCCACCACGATTTTCCCAGGTTCCACCGTAATCTTTGCGCCCTGCTCTGTCACATATAAACATGACATATATTTTTCCCTCCCTTCTCTGCATTTTCAAATGGCTGTCCCCTTACGGAGCTACATTATCTAATCACATGATGCTAAATGAAAAACAAAAAGAGATTATATTCTCGTCCCCTTGCGGGGTTTCCATTATCCAATCTCGATGATGATGCTAATCTTGAAACCAAGGTTGATAACACGTTCCCGTCCCCTTACGGGGTATCTATTATCCAATCTGCTATCATGAGGTAATTGGTTACTATTACTGTTCTCGTCCCCTTACGGGGTATCTATTATCCAATCGCAGGGACACGTTGCCGGTAGACAGGCTGCATGTTCTCGTCCCCTTACGGGGTATCTATTATCCAATCTATTATGTAATCGAAAACAATGCCGGCGGGCTTGCAGGTTCTCGTCCCCTTACGGGGTATCTATTATCCAATCGGACACGTTCCGGCGCTGTAATGCAGCCGTAGCGGTTCTCGTCCCCTTACGGGGTATCTATTATCCAATCATTATTTTGCGATAACGAATCAATTGCGCAGTAAAGGTTCTCGTCCCCTTACGGGGTATCTATTATCCAATCAAGAATGCTTACTTATCGTATGGGTTTTGGAGAAGTTCTCGTCCCCTTACGGGGTATCTATTATCCAATCACATATTGGCGGTATGCGTGAAAGATGACCGATGGCCGTTCTCGTCCCCTTACGGGGTATCTATTATCCAATCTCCCTTATTTAGTATAGTACCATAGGAGATTGTACCTTGGTTCTCGTCCCCTTACGGGGTATCTATTATCCAATCGGTACATATGAGGACTGGGACGATGTATGGGATCGAGTGTTCTCGTCCCCTTACGGGGTATCTATTATCCAATCAAATTTATTTCGAGAAAACAAACGGTAACAATTTGTTCTCGTCCCCTTACGGGGTATCTATTATCCAATCCCTGTCCCTCCCAGCCCTTATAAACACTGGGCTGAGAGGGCGGTTTGCGGCGCAAATGGAAAATGTGCCTGCACTGCGCCGAAATTTTTCTAAAAAGCACTGAAAAACCCGCATATTTCCTACTGCGGCTTAATTTTCATTTTCCTGATACTGCAGGCGCCCATCTGATACAGATTGCCATCATAGACTGTGCATTTCAGGGTATGGGGTGACGCTCCTCTTTTTTCATCATGTATATGGTCATGCTGTCTCTGCAGGTCTCTTTGACGGCTCAGATTTCCATCCAGTATTCTGCTGACCGTTTTCACCGCTTCACTTTCATGCATCACAGCATAGCTGGTTGTCTTAGATAAATATCCAGCGCCTCCGCCCAGATAAAATACAGCTTCTGTTCCATTGATCCGCGGCACTCCACGGTATTTCACCGCAAATTCCTGCTGATAATTTCTGTAAAATTCTTTTACGGCCTCTACAATTTCTTTTGCTGTATATTTACATACAGATTTATCCATTGTAATTTTAAACCGCACTGCAGTACCGGGAGCAATACATTCCCGCAGCAGGTTTAACCGTTTCTGCTGCCCGTCCAGTCCCAGATCGATCTTCTGGCAGACACACATCACTTTCTTTGGCAGGGGTTCACTGTCGCTGATGATCAGCCCCCGCAGGATATCATTCTGCGTATCACCGATCTCTGTCTCTGCAAACAATTGGCGGTGAAAAGCGTTCTGTGCCATTTCTTTTTCTACCTGATTATAGCTGGCTTCTCTGCCTTTCTGCGCTTCACGGATGATCTGGCCGGCAATCTTTCCCGCCTGCTCTTTATTTTTCAGATAATAATCGGTCTGAAGGATCGTGCGGAGCGCTCCTTTCATGCTGCTTCCGGGAATATACGGGTTTCCGTAGGCATCCTTAACAAATCTGCTGATTTCCGTTGTCGATCTGGTGATCATCTGCGGATCGCCCACTGCGGCAGTGTAATCAATCCATTGCAGATACTGTGCCGGGGCAATCCCGTGATCCTTCATAAAATAGTACAAATCATATCTTTCCTTCAGCATATATTCCTGAAACACAGGCAGCAGTCTCAGCTTCATCAGACCCTGATACATCTTTTTCAAATCCAGGAAAACCACTTTGTTTGCGCGCCGGTCATAAATATATTCTTTTTTTCCGACCTTCTCACCGCTTCCGATAAAAACAGGAGCTTTTGTCACAATCTCAAAATCATATTCTCTCAAATAAGATTCCATCATATCACCCCCAGCCATACTGGTTTCCCATAGCGGTACACCGGATGAGCGCCCCCTGATGATACATCCATCAGTTCTCCTGAAAACCGTTTCGAAAACACGGAACCGGAGGCCATCAGATAAACCTCTCTTTTTTTCCGGAAGGTACTGGCATAGGTCAGAGAATCGATAAATCCGCCTCTTCTGACCAGCCGGTATCCGGCGTCTTCCAGTGTCCCGGACATCTCTGCTGCTTCCGGGATCCCGATGCTCAGAGTCATATATTTTTGATATATACCGTTTAAACGCTGCTCAAATGCCGCAGGCATCTTCCCACGCCGTAATTCAAATCTCCCGTAACCGGAGGACTTTTTTCCGCCGATTCCTGCCAGCGATACTTCCAGTAATAATTCTTCCGCCAGTTCCAGATCCTCTTCAGCTTCATACTGTACGCAGATGTACAGACCGCTGTTTTCTTTATATCGAAATGAAGCCACCCCATAGGGCATACTCCCCTCCGTCTCCGAAACAGAAGTTTTCTCTGTAAAACAGTAAACCCCGAAAGAATCCTGAAAATAATCGCTTTGTTCTTTCACATCCAGATTACCCTTTATATATTCTTCCAGATGCTGAATCGGTATGTACTCCAGTTTTTTGACAGCTTTTTTGACAGAAGAATCTCCCTGCTGCTCCAGTTCCAGCCGGATCAGAGGTTTTGGCACATAATAAAGTCCATCAATATACGGCAGCCCGTCCGACAATCGAAGCTGATCGATACGCACGCCCTGCACCAGCCGGTCAAAATACACCTGTCCCATCTTCAGCGCTTCGATGCACATGGCCGAAAAAATGGTATCCGCGTAAAGTGTGGGCTTCGCTTTCATCAGGCCGCCGTCCCCAAAATGTACGCTGTGATGAAAGTCCAGCCGAAATAATTGACTTTTCATTCTCCCACTTCCCTCAGCATCTCTCTGCACGCGTCCAGGATCTCTTCCTCTACCTCGCCTGCCACACACTCCAGATCAATATCGTAAATTTTTACCTTGCCATAGCCTCTGGACCCATGTCCGCCCAGATAGTCATATTCCAGCAGCCTGATGCCGTCCCGCAGCGTCTGCATATCCTCTATGATTTCGTCTTTCTCTTCCGCATTATAGATCAGATTCAATGTATATTTTCCTCCGCGGACAGATCGTTCAATCTGTCTTGGATTCGCCACAGCAGAAATCCGGTTAATGGTATTCTCAAATTTTATTTCTGTTCTCGGCACCCCGGCTTCCTGCAGTTCTTCCGCATTTTCCATCACCATATCCGAAAAAATCAGACGGCTTCTCCTCGGCTTTTTGTCTGATGACCCAAACAGACGGAGGATTCTTTCGTCATCGTCATTTGGTGTGGAAACAATACGCTCCTTATTATACTGCCTGGCCAGCAAAGAGCGAAGCTTACCTTTCAGACTGCTGCCCGGAATCATTGGATAATTCGTCTTGACATCCTTGATTACCGGAGCATCCACAGCGCCAATTGCGGCGAACTCCGATGAACCGCCGATATGCATTCCCGTTACTGATTCTATGGTCCCTGTGATCTCGATTTTCGCAAACATCCCTTTTCCTCCCTGTTATTGATCGTTTTTCCCCAGATATTTTCGGTAAGCAACCAGTGCTTCCATATAATGGCAGAAAAGCAGAAATTTCTCCTTGCTTTTTCCGATACTGTCTATTACACTGAGCAGATCTGCCTCCTCGATAAAATCTTTTACCGTCCGCTCTCTTCCCGCCTCATAGACAACATGCAGTTTCAGATACTGAATCCTCCCGAGGATTTCTGCGTTCAGCTCTTCTCCCGGCAAATACCGGACATCATTGTATATATCAGAAATCATGGATAAAATATTTCGAATCTTAGAGGTTGTCAGAATTCTGCCTCGATTTTTATCCAGCAGATTGCGGATTACTTTCTCCGCTTCCCCCACATAATTTTCATTTGTCAGCTTCATTTTTCTCACCCTCTCTTACGAGATACGCATAAATGTAAATCGCTGTAATAGCCTGGCGGCAGTCTTCCCCATTCTGCATCCACTGATATAATTTTTGCGCAAAAATATTATAATCCTCTTTTACCTGGGCCTCTGCCTTTTCATCCGGCTCCATCCGCGCCAGC
Source organism: Candidatus Paralachnospira sangeri (assembly GCA_904397815.1). GTDB lineage: Bacteria > Bacillota > Clostridia > Lachnospirales > Lachnospiraceae > Paralachnospira_A > Paralachnospira_A sangeri. Next base: position 12,664 of record CAJFOT010000001.1, on the reverse strand, counting down.
ACATAGGCCATTCTCGCCAGATTAATAGTCTCTGTCCGATTTCTCAGCAATTCCAGAAGATGATACAGGAAATTCTTCCCGGATTCCGGCGTTTCTGAAAAGAATGTCCGGATCACCTGGAACTTTTCGCCAAGAACCCCGTCAATAAAAGTATCCCAATGATAGACATTGTCTTCATCAAATAGCGCAATGGCATTTTTCCCATCCATACGTTTCGCCCGGGCCTCCAGATCACCTGTCTGTTTTGCGATATATGAAATAGGGTATTTAGGCCGGAACAGTCCGTATCCGCCGGACAGCGTAAGCGTTCCCTGGGAAAACTTTCGGAATGTCTGGTATAGATCGACTGCAAACTCCAGCACATCCTTCCAGGCCCCTACGACGAACAGATCGTCTCCGCCGGAATATATGATCGCGGCGCTGCGTTTCCCCGCCTCCCCGTACATGGAATATTTCCCATTTTTCAGAATATCATTGATATGCAGCTTAAAGAAAATCGAAAGTTTCCTGGAAAATGTCGCAGACCGGGACAGTGTCTGGTATTTCCCATCAAAGCCGCTCACAAAGGCCTGGCCAAGATTGTCAATGTCCGCCCGGAATACACCCAGCCGCGGAATGCCGATCCCCTTCGCTACCAGACCCTCCAGCGTTTCTGCCGCAGAATAGTCGCCCACCCACAGCTTTGTTGACACTGACACGCCTGTGTACATGCTGTTCTTACCATAAGAACGGATATACTCCGGCTGGCTGCGGATGCGTTCTCTCAGGCTTTTTTCTGTATCTGCCAGCAAATATCTGCCCGGATAAACCGGCATTCCTGCCTCCGGATCTGCCGAAATGGAAAAGAATTCTTTTTCCAGAATCCCCTTTGAGAGATTTCGAAGGCCGTCACAGATCTCGCACACATCATCCTCTCTCAGATGATCCGAGCGGTGACAGATTCTGCATTCTCTCTCATCATTCTGAGAATGCTTCTGATTCAGGAAAAGGATGTCCTCTGCCTGGTATCTGTGGATTTTCTTTTGCGACAGTTCTGCCGAAGTCCTGCTGAAAATGCCCCGATAGCTTCCCTCCTCATGGTTCATAAGATCGAAAACACTGCAGCCAAATGCCGCATAAAGGTCTGTCTGAAAGGTATCCAGCAGCCATCGGTTCACTTTCTTTTCCTGCTCGGCCAAAATATCTTTTGTAGGTCTCGTATTGGGCAGAAGCAGGTAGGCATGTCCGCCTCCCGTATAAATCAGATTTGCGCGGGACAGCTGCAGCTGATCCAGTAATTCATCTACCATCTCTTCCAGCATCATTTCCAGATAAAATGATCTGGCCCGCAGATTCTTCAGTACATCGCTGTTCCCATATTGTCCGTATATAAATGACTGAATCCCCGAAATATCAATGCTCGCCAGCAGAAAAAGCTGCTGCTCATAGAGCATTTTCGTATTGCGAAACACCCATTCCTGATAATCCTGTATCTGATTCTCCACCACGTAATCATACAGGCAGGAGCCGACACAGGCAGTCAGCTTCACATGGTCAAACAGGGATATATCCGCCCGTTCTTTTCTGGCTGTGGACGAGGGGACAAACGACAGGCTGGCTTCCAGCACTTCCAGGAGAGAATTGATATAGCTGTCTGTATATTCCAGGTTTCTGAGAAGATCTCTGATCTCCTGCCGTATCTTCTTATAAAATGCTTCGTTATATTTTACATCCTCTTCCACGGGGAAATGAATGCCCCCGTCAGGATCCAGTGTCGCCGGCAGATACTTTGCCTTACCCTGGTTTCCGTTTAATGTGTTAAATATACTGTCCAGGGCCATAAACGGGTCAAATCCCTTTTCCGCCTCTTCCTCCAATGTTCTCCTGTCTGCCCCTGCGGCAATATTATCCGCCAGATAGGTGATATAGGCCAGAGAATCTCTGCCGATCTCTGCATGATGCAGTTCCTTTCCGTGATGGAAACGAACCTGCTCCAGAATGTCCCGGTCTGTTATCCCGACCTCATCTTTCAAAAACTCATAACCGCTCACACTGTGATTTCTTCCGTCAGCGGAACGATACAGAACCTTTCCCACATCATGAAGCAATCCCCCGATGATCTGTTTTAATTTCTTATCTTCCATGAATTCTTCTCCCATTTTCATTGTTTGTCCAATATCTGAATCGCTCCCATCCCCATTCCGGTTTTGATCCCGATTCCGGAAAAGGTTCCAAACTGAGCCAGCAGCGCGGCAGCATTTACCATCTGCTGCGGCCCGTTAATCTTTATCGTGATCTCCCCCAGAAAAGCCGGGATCCGAACGCCTTCCATATGGAACCGCGTACTGCGCAGCCGATAATCGACAATCCTGGCATACGTTTCATAATGTTCCAGCAGCTCCTCCGAAAACAGTTTATTGTCCCTGGATGCACTGTCGAATTTCTGCATCAGGCTCTGGAAAATCAGTCTGACAGAAGGAAATAATACATATTCTCCGTTCTGTTTAAAGGATGTGGGCGTAAGCAGGCGAAGGAACATATATCTTGAACATTGCCCGAAAAAATACTGGCTGATCAACGCTTCATAGGTCAATGTTCTGACCTCCCGCCTGATTACATGAAAGGTATCTTCTGCGCGTTCCAGATAGAATTCCTTTAAATTACTGTCACACATTTTCTCTGTTATATGATCGCAGGCCTCCCGGTTTAACGCATTTACTGTCCAGATCAGCTGATTTTCCCCCATCTGCAAATACTGGCTGTATGCATGAAGCCGGTTAGTGTGCAGCTCATCTGTATAATCATGCTCCAACAGCTGCATCAGCACTCCCTGAAAATGAGACGACAGCCATAATCCATATTTTTTATCTTTTTCGCCCTTGAGAACCAGGGAAATTGACTGAAGCACACTTCTCACCCCATCTTCTGTTCTGTCTTTAGACATCTTTTACAAAAATTTCTGTATATATCTACAGATTATATCATAATGATACAGCAGCTTCCAGTATTTTTCCATTTTCCTTTCCCTCTGAAAGCAAATCCAGTGCCCGTATGATCCCGTCCTGCGTCCGGGCAGAGAGCGTATTCTATATCCTGCAAATGTATAACCCCGACAAAATCAGCCGCCGCCGCAGAGACCAACGGCAAAAGCCCTGCCGGCATTTTATATCTGCCTTGGCAGGGCTTTACGCAGCATTTTGGAAGTCCCCAAGATGAGGTCACTCCGGCTGACGCCGGGGAACGGAAATGGTTTTCACCCGGAAGCTGAAGTAGAGAATATGAAACACCCACACAAATACCAGCACCACACAGCCTGCCGTGATGCCGCGGAAGGCCATGATAGTGAAGCCGATGCTCATCAGCAGCGTAACGGTAACCATGATACGGATCTTGGTCTGCCAGGTCATGCCCCGGCCGGCCACATAATCCTCCAGATTATTTTTGTAGAGCTTCGTATTAATAAACCAGCTGTGCAGTCTTTTTGAGCTTCTGGCGAAGCAGAAGGCCGCCAGCAGCAGAAAGGGAAAGGCCGGCAGCATGGGCACGACGGCGCCGATGGCGCCCAGGCCCACGCTGATGCATCCGAGTATGATATACAGCAGTTTTTTCACATTCATCCCTGTTCCTCCAGTCTTTTCTTTTCCTTTTTTGATTCTGTCACATGTCGGATGGCCATCACCGGACGGTAAAAAATCATCCTGGGGCCGGAGAACCGCATCACTTCCCGGATCTGCTCCCGCATATCCGGCCGGTAGCAATGGGTCCTGCAGTTGGAGCAGAATGTTTTGGTCTCCATAAACCTGCATTGATCGCTGCGCTCCCGGGCATAGGCATCCAGAGCCGCGCAGGCCGGGCAGAGGGATTTTCCTCCGTGTTTTTTCCGGCAGTAGATTCCGATCATCAGGGAAACCACCTCTTTTTCCCGCTGCCGCTTTGTATTCACATCCATCATTTACCCTCCATCTGATAAACCCGGTCGGCGATTCCCATGGTGGAGCTGCGGTGAGAGACCAGAACCACCGTTTTTCCCTCCCGCTCCTCATGGAGGGATTTCAGGATCACCGCCTCATTCAGGCTGTCCAGGTTGCTGGTAGGCTCATCCAGCAGCATGAACGGAGCGTTATGAAGGAAAGCCCTCGCCAGCCCCAGCCGCTGCCGTTCCCCGCCGGAGAGGGTGTCGCCCAGCTCTCCCACAGGCGTGTCATAGCCCTGGGGCAGACTCATAATGAAATCATGGACCGATGCCTTCCTGCAGGCAGCAATCATATCCTCCTCGGTAGCGTCCAGCTTTGCGATCCGCAGATTGCCCCGGATGGAATCGTGGAACAGGTGGGTTTCCTGGGTGACGTAGCTTTCCATATCCCGCAGATTGGCCGTATTGATCTCCTCCACATTTCTGCCGGACACAGTTACCCGACCCTCCCGGGCTTTCCAGAACCGCATAAACAGCTTCAGCAAAGTGGATTTGCCCGACCCTGACCGGCCTGCGATGCCGATCACCTGATGTTGCGGAATGTCCACCGACACATGATCCAGTATGGTTTCTTCCCCATAGGCGAAGGTCAGGTTTTCCGCGGCGGCCCCGTGGAAATCCACTTCTGACCGGCCTGTGATTTCTTCCGTCACCGGCTCTTCATCCAGAATATCCAGCACCCGGTTTCCGGCGGCAAAGGTATTCTGGAGGGTCGATCCCAGAGCGGCCAGGGCCACACAGGGGCCGAAGGAACTCATCAGAGCCAGCGTGCAGACCAGCGCTCCGGGAAAATCACACAGTCTCACCGACAGAAACAGCATCGCCAGGTCAAACAGCAGAATCAGCCCGTTGGTGACGGCCGTATTGATACTGCCGGCCCATTTCATACGGGACTCGAGGGCTGACAGCCTGTCTGTCCTGGCATTCATCTGTGCAATCCGCGCCTCTCCCTGTCCATACTGCTGAATCTCCGCCAGCCCCCGCAGGCTGTCCAGCACGAAAGCGGACAGCTCCCCGGCCCCGGTACGGAAACGAAGGCTGTCATTCCCGCTGTACCGGGAAACGATCAGCGGAACCGCCCCGCCGATGACCCCATATGCGATCAGAGCCAGCAGCCCCAGCCCTCTGTGAAAGGATCCGATGAACCACACCATCACGCCGCAGTAGAGAACAGCGATACAGATGGGGGAAATGGTGTGGGCATAGAACACCTCCAGCAGCTCAATATCCGATGTAATAACGCTGATCAGGTCTCCTCTGTCCCGTCCCTCCAGCTTCGCCGGGCATAATCTGCGCAGGGCGCCGAACACCTGATCCCGGATCAGTGCCAGCAGCTTAAAGGCAATAAAGTGATTGCAGGCCTGCTCTCCATACCGGAGAAATCCCCGGGCTGCAGCAAGCGCCAGCAGCACCGCAAAAATCACGCCCAGGCCCACAAGTCCTCCCGTCTGAAGAATCTGAAGCACTCCATAACCGCCGAGAACAGTGATAAAGCTGGCGCACAGATGTCCGGCCAGCCCCATGGCAATGGCCAGAACCATATAGCCGGCCAGAGGCTTCACCAGCCCTGCCAGCCGGAACATCACCCGAAATCCATTCCGCTTCATCAGGCTATCCCTCCTTTCTCCGCCGCTCTGTATTGGGGCAGTCTTTCTCCGACTGATTCCTGTTTTTTCCCGTTGTTCAGTCCTGCCGCCCTTCTGTAAGAAATCCCGGCAGAAGCCCCGGTGCAACCTTCGCCCGAAACCCCGGCACAGCCCCCGACATAATGCTCCAGCTCCTGCTGGGCATTCCAGAGGCGGGCATAAACGCCCTGTTTCTTCAACAGTTGTTTATGGCCGCCCTGTTCCGCGATCCGCCCCTGCTCCAGCACGTAAATATTGTCCGCCTCTGTCACATTCGCCAGGCGGTGGGAGATGAGAATCACGGTTTCTGACTCTGCCAGCTTCATGATCTCTGCCATAATATCATTCTCACTCTCCGCATCAATATTGGAGGTCGCCTCATCAAAGATGTATACCGGGCTGTCATGAAGGAGGGCTCTCGCCAGAGCCAGCCGCTGGCACTGGCCGCCGGAGAAGTTGGAGCCCTTCTCATTGAGCTGCGTATCCAGCCCGTTTTCACTTTTGAGAAAGTCCGCCAGCTTCACCCGCTCCAGCACCGTCCAGAGAGCCTGATCCGCCGCGCCGGGAGCGGCCATCTGCAGATTATCCCTCACGGTTCCCTTAAACAGATAGCTCTGATAACCGATATAGGTCACATGCTCCAGCAGGCTTTTCTCCCCGATCTCGGTCAGTGATACACCACCTGCCGTGATCTCCCCCGTCCATCCCCGGCTGCGTCCCATCAGAATGGAAGCAATGGTAGACTTTCCGCTGCCGCTCTCCCCGACCACAGCGGTAAAACTGCCCCGGGGAAAATTCAGCTCGATCCCGTGAAGAATCTCCCGCTCCGGCTCATAGGAAAAATGAACCCCTCTGCACACCACCGAACAGTCTTCCGGAAACGCTGTCCCCTTCTCCTCCGGTTCCGGCAGGTCAAGAAGACGGAATATTTTATCACTGGCCGCCATGCCGTTCATAGCGATGTGGAAATAGCTGCCCAGCATCCGCATCGGAAGGAAGAAATCTGCCGCCAGCAGGATGATCATCAGACAGCCCGCCAGGCCGACACGCCCGCCCCGGAACTGCGTCACTGCCAGAATCACCCCCAGCGCTGCCCCGCCGTAAGCAATCAGATCCATAATCGTGATGGAATTCAGCTGCATCGTCAGCACCTTCATGGTAATTTTCCGGAAATGCTCGGACTGCTCATTCATTTCCTGATGCTTAAACCCGTCAGACTGGTAAATCTTCGTGGTCGTCAATCCCTGGAGATTTTCCAGAAAGGTATCTCCCAGCGCCGTATACTGCCCCCAGTATCTGGCCAGCAGCTTTTTCGCCCACCGCTGTACCGCCACGATGGTCACCGGAATCAGCGGCACACAGACCAGCAGTACCGCAGCAGCCGGCAGGCTGATCCGGCTGAGCACAGCAAACAGGGTCAGCGGCGCCAGCATGGCATAGAAAAACTGAGGCAAATAGGTGCCGAAATAGGTCTCCAGCTGATCCACGCCCTCCACTGCCACCTGTACCACCTCGCTGGTCTGCACCTGCTCCTTATAAGAAGCCCCCAGCCGCAGCAGCTTGCGGTAAATCATTTCCCGCAAGGTCTTTTTCACTGCCCTGGCACTGAGAAACGCCATCCTGCCGGATAAAATCCCGCAGACCATCCGCGCCGCAACCGCCGCTGCCGCGGTTCCGGCGGTCACTGCCGCCGCCCTTCCATCCAGTTTTCCCTCATACAGCAGCTGAAACAGACGGGCCACAGCGCCCATCATCACAATATTTGCCCCAAGAGAAATCCACTGCAGCGCCACATTTCCGGCTATGTATTTTCTGCTCTCCGGCACTGTATGAATCAGACGTTTATGAATCATCATCAATAAATCCTTTCTGCCTGCAAATTTTAAGGCTTTTGTTAGATAAAACTAACCCGTGTGCAAAAAGAATCCTGCCCGGACATGAGTTAGTCTTACCAAACCTCAGCAGGTAAAAACAGCAGCCTCAGCATTGATCTGTGCGGCTGCCGGATACAGCTTATGATAACATGCCAGAGAGGAGGTTGTCAATTTTAAATTTTTCCGCAGCAGACCTGCGGATTTTCCCGTCATGCCTGCGGCATACAGCTGATCTGCCCGGAAACGCGTCTCCATGCCTCCAAAATTCCTGTGTAGGCATATAAATATTCCAATGCTACCGGAAGTTGCGCAATAAATGGTGGCAGCAACCACTCATGATTGATAAAATAGGACGCATAAAGGAGGAAAAAAATATGGACATCACACGTACCATTACCATTTTAGCCGCTGTTTTATTTATTATTTTCTGGGTCGCCGCAGCTGCAGTTTTTATCTATCTGATCAGTCTTATTATCAGGGCATTGAGAAAGTATATCAATGGAAAAGAAATCCGGGAAGAAAAAAAGGTTATCCGGAAGTCTCTGGGAGAATTATTGAAAGAAAACCGTCTGCGCTGCAAAATGACACAGGAGTTTGTCGCCGAAACACTGGGCGTCAGCAGACAGGCCGTTTCCAAATGGGAGAACGGAACAGCAGATCCCAGCACTTCCAATTTGCTTGCACTTTCCAAATTATATGGAATATCCGCCGAAGAATTATTGAAAAGTGTAGACAGTGAATTAAAGCAGGAAAAAAGCAGCAGCGGGAGGGAAGAAAAATAATGGAGAATACAGAAGCAGTTATTCAGACAGACAGCAGATATCAATGGAAGATATTCAATGCAACGACATTGAAACTGTTCGCCGCTATTTTGATGTTCCTGGATCATATTCACCAGATGTTTGCCTACAGAGGTGCTCCCATGTGGCTCACAATGGCCGGACGGCTGGTTTTCCCCATATTTCTGTTTGCAGCCGCAGAAAGCTTTCACTATACACATAACAAGAAGAAATATCTTCAGCGGCTTTTATTTGCCAACTGGAGTATGACAATTATTACTTTTGTACTGCAGAAAGCAGTTCCGAATGAACATGTCATTTTAATGAATAATGCTTTCAGCACCTTTTTTGTTGCCGGACTGTATATGCTGTCCTGGGATTTCCTCACAGAGGGAATAGGCATGAAATCAGGGAAAAAAATCGGAAAAGCTGTTTTATGCGCATTGATCCCTTTCGTATGCGCACTTCCCATATATTTGGTTGCATTGCTTTCATTCAATCAGGAAATACCTGCATCCCTCATTCGGTTTCTTGCCACAGTCGCTCTCCTGGTCCCCAGCATCCTGACTGTTGAAGGCGGATTTGCCATGGTTGCTCTGGGTGCCGCATTTTATATGTTCAGAAAGCACAGATGGGCGCAGATCACCATTTTGCTTGTTCTGTCCGGAATAACCTGTGTGATTGACGGCGGAATACAGTGGATGATGTGCTTTGCGGCAATTCCCATATTGCTGTACAACGGAGAGAAGGGATCTGGGATGAAAAATTTCTTTTATATTTTCTATCCCGTTCATATAGCTCTACTCTATGTATTGTCTGCTGTGCTGTAAAAGCACCGGAAAGCCCTGCCGTCCGGCAGACGGCAGGGCTTTATCTGTGAACCGCAGGTTGTCACGCTTACCTGCAGAATCGGCGCAGGCAGAAAGATCATGACTGCAGATACCTGCGTACATAATTTCCTATCATTTGGCTACTCAGGGCTACCTGATTCGTCTCAAATGTCAGAATCAAACGTTCTCCGGGATAAATTCCGTTTTTTTCATATGCCTGTATCTTTTTGACTGCGTTCTGCGCATATGCCGGATCATCCATCATGCCATGGTGTTCCCAGTAAATCTCCTGCCTTGTCATTTTATAAAAAATGTAAAGTCAGGATATACTGTGCCATAATGCTTCAGATTTAATGCACGCTCATATTTATACGGAATGCCTTGGCGTTAGAAATAGTCCGCCAGTATTTTCTCCGATTTTGAACGGACCCGTTCTCCTTTTTCCGTCAGAATAACAGGTGTGTTCTCCTGGAATTCCTTTGATTTATATTTTTCCGATATCATAACTCTAATTGTTGCTTCCATGTAGCTTCAACCGGCACAATCAGTTTTCTTCTCTCTGCATGTTCACGCAGAAATACTTTTTCAATTTCTTCCTCATCATAATCTTTTTAATCTGCGCCAGCCTTTTCGCTGCCAGCCTTAATACCTTTTCATCATAGGATTTCTGGGCAAGCCTATGAATCAACGTTTGATCGGATTTACGAATATACTCCCCGTTCTTCTTTTTTCCGGGTCCCTGGTGATAATATTGCACTCCTTTTGCGCTGCAGGAAAGACGCAGCGCGCCTTCCGGGACATCTTTCAATTGTTCTGAAGTCTTTCGGACAATCCCCTCCAACCGTTTCTGCTCCTGTAATAACATTTCTCTGAAATCTTCCATTAATGCTCCTTTCTTCCTCCCTTTTTACATATAAAAGTACATTGAAATGAGGAAACCATTACTTATCCAACAGCTACAACTTTATCACAATATTTATCGCAGATCCTTTGTCATACTTGATACAGTTAAGAATTGATTTTTCGGGATTTAGTCGGTACTTTTTCTGTGTCTCGTACAGCGAAAAATTGTCTTTTTAAAATTTAGTCTGTACAATTTACAGACTTGTAACGGTTTAAAATCAGTTTTATAAGTTTTAGTCCGCATTTTCCTTTTATTCTATACCGTCTAATACTGACTTTTCGGCTTTTAGTCTGTATTACTCCTTCGTTTTGTACAGTTGAAAAACATCTTTTTTAATTTCAATCGGTATTCTCTTCCTGATTGGTGCAGTCGTGAATTGATTATCAGATTTTTGAACCGTACCGGCAGTTCCGCCGCGTCCAAAAAATAGGAATAGCTTTTAGATGCTGTATAAAAATCCCGGAAGCAGACACTTCCGGGATAGGAATCTTTTGTAATAGTGTGCAAATGATTATCTCTTGGGTAAGTGAGATTAGCGCTTGCTGAACTTCAAGGGCTTGGTGCCACCCCTGCCAAACATCCGGTAATTTCTTCGCTTTCTACCTGATTTTTGGCTTAATCCTGCGGTTTTTCTGCACATTAGATTCTAATTTTTATCCTCGTGCATGACGCACGAAAAGCAGGTTTTGCTCCTTATATGTGCCTTGCGTATCGCTGCCCAGGGCAACGCAGGACAACGGTAGGGAAAGAAACTTGGTTGCTGTTCTTGGAGTCACCTCAATTTTTCAAAACAGCAAAGGAGCGAACAAAATGGATAAATTGGTTTCCTGTAAGTTCAACATAGATACTGCTTGTGTCGAACTACGGTACACTGATGAAAGTATATTAAGCATTAATTGTATCGCTGTTGAGGATGAATTTGGCTACTCTCCTCACGCCCGTGCAGAGCTGGACTGGTTAATCTACAACGACCCTTTGTCCTATGCACAGATGCTTCTGGATGACAAACTGGAAGAATATATCAAAAGCGCAATAAACCCGCACAACTTAGCTTCAGATGAAAACTAATTGCTAATACCGCACAGGGCTACCTCGTTTTGGGGTAGCTTTTTCCTTTGACACCCTTCAAAATACTCAGATTGCAAATCGGCATTGGAACAGATCGTTAATTGCTCTTTGAATTTGCTTGTCCTCAAGACCAGATATTTTCAACTGCATAGCATAAATAATTCGCTGTAAGAAAATTAAATCCAACAAGGATAATCCAATGAAATCCTTGTCCAAGTCTCCATGTGCAAAATGATTTCTCTGGTCCCCAAGCCTTTTACCCATATCGGTATAATTCAATTCCTCTTTATTAAAACCATATAACTGTTGTCCAAAAGGCTCTAACAACGCTCCCATATCAGATCCAATCTTTTCAATTTTGTTGGCCAGGCTTGGACTGCGCTCTATACATTTTAAAAGGGATTTGTAAATTTTCTTAGTCTTTCCACTACTTGTGTCAATCAGCTCATTAAGTTTTTGGGAAACTACGAGTTCAGCCTCTACTCGTTCTTTGCTCTTGCAGATTCCATCAGGGAATAGTCTATCAAACTCCCATTCGAACGCTGCTGTAATCATTACAAAACGAGCAGCATCGATATGTTTACCACTCTGAAAAGAATCCGGTAAATGACGCAAATAAAGCTTCTCGTTTGCAATGTCAGACAAAATTTGTCCCTCATGACCTGATATATATGCCTGCTTAATATATCGTCCATCCTTTAGGGTTTGAATTTCTGTGTCTACACCTTCATCCAAAACATATAACTCTGCAAAACCCTCATGCGTTCCATCTTCACAAGGTGCAGCCAATTCTACTTTGCTAAACTCTACATTTTTCCGATAACAAAGGAATTGAATAAATTGCTTTGCTATATACCAAAGCCTAAGAACGAATCTATAATCATCGGTAGCATCAAACTCGAACATCATATTTGACGAAAGCGTCATGGGAGGCTCCCAAATTTTCGTACTCATCGTACGAGAAATGCCAAAATAAACAGAAACATTTTTCCCATCCACAACAAATGGCTGTCTTTTAGTTGTCGTACACTCGAAATCCCTTGCCGTTACTGAAAACGTGCCATTGTTCATAAACGCTTCTATATCCAGTGTACATTCTATGGCTTGATTTGTAGGGTGAATACAGTTGATTTCTGGTGCATTAAAGCTGATTCGATCTATAGAATCTCTGACATACTTACATATAATGTAGGCTTTCAAATCAATAAACAACACTGAATTTTGCTTGGAAATATACGCTCCCTTTTTGGGCAAGAAAATGATTTGTTTGCTACTTTCGTTGCAGTTCCCGACCAAAATATTTTCTTCCATACGAGGCGGTTCATCCTGTGTATAAGTCCCTTTTGTTATCTCCTTCATTCCAAATTTCCACATAGATGAGCGCTGTTCTTCGGAGCATGGGATTAGTCTTAACTTCGAATCAGAAAATACAAATTGATAATCGTCATCTTTATACCGGAGCACACCTGTATAAATTTCATCATTTGAATCTGCACGATTTAATTCCACAGTATCACCTCCGTATGATACATAGATATAGATCAAGTGCTTTCAATTACACTTTTTAATTTATCAAATTCTATCTTACGATCTGCTTGTTCCAACCGTAAAAAAGCGAGGAGACACATTTGA